>NZ_JAPMLH010000001.1:0-543247 GCF_035727065.1 Enterococcus sp. E4-223
CGTCATGGACACCTGGATTCGTGATTGAGTAAGTAATCGGAAAGCCAGTCTTAGTAACGATCATATGAATTTTAAGACCATAAAAATAAGATTTTTTTGTTGAGTTATAGCCAACTTTGGCTATTTGATTCAATAGTTTTGCTTGTCTATTTCTAACTGGTTTACATAATGGACTAGGAAAACTATCTATAATTCCGACTAGTTCACCTTTGGTGAGCTTCTTGATGAAAAAGTATCGAATAATCTTGATAGTGTAAGCTAAGTTTGAACTTAAGCGAGTGAATCGACTCCTACTAGGAAAGTCACCATTAGGAAATAAGACGGAACAAACCGCTCTATACGTGGCTCTTTGGCTAGTATAGCCATTAATTATGCCCCATATAACACAAGCAATAATCACTGTATCGCGTTGCTTCAGTTTATCAGTATTTCTTCGGTTTTTAATCTTATCTGGTACACAATTGTGGTATATGTTAGAAACAGTTCTCATAATTTCCTTGAATGTTATAAAAGTATCTGTATAATGTTCAGTATATTTTGATGAACGCATATGTAGTCCTCATTTCTTGGGAGTTTTGAGACTACTATATGCGTTTTTTTGTTGATTTACCAACATGTTTAGACATTTTCCTCTAGGAAAAAATTAACTAGCACCACGGGTATACAAATAAAAAATACTATCGAAAACACTAACCCAACTAAATAATTGGATAAAAAAAGGGGATCAGAATCTGAATCATCCCAAATCTTGATCATGAAATAGATAAATGGGAGGAATGAGACGATCAATAAACAATCTTTTTTACGCCATATTTTCAAACAACTTAGAACAATAATTTTATATGCACAAGTAACCCAGAATATGATTTTACTAATAAATAACAAAGTTATATCCCCTTTATTTTTTCTCTTTCCCAATATATTTATTTTATCACTATTTATTTATTATGAGAAAGAAATGAGACTAAGGGGAGAAGTCACAACAAAGTTTCTGAAGAAGAAGTATATAAAATGGCAAATCGACGTATTGTTAATGCGAGTGAGGCTATTCGTAAGTTTGGATTTCTATATTAGATAATGATCGTCAATGGGAGGGAACGGAATAAAAATAAAAGACGGATTTTACGATAGTAGTCATGGTATTGATGGTTAAATACTAGATATGCCGATAAAGTGCCCTAATTAATTCGGATTGAAAGAATGATGAAATGCGATAGACAGCAACGGTTGAAAAATAGTAAGAACAATTAGGAAGAGTTGAAATTCACATCCTTGTTTTTACTATTTCCGTTGCTGTCTATCAATTTATAAACATCAAAGTTATGTTTACTTAAAATATATCAATTGCTTATTGTCAAAGATAAATATAATACGCATCAGCTTCCGAAGTAACAGAATTTACCTTATGGAGTCCTTCTAATTTGATGTGGAGTTCATTGGCAACTTCTTCAATATATTTGTTAAATATCCTATTTTCTAATTTTAAATAATTAGCAATCTCTATAGAAATAACTTTTTTACGTTCTTTTCCTATAAACTGAATATTAAAATTCCTTATAACGTTGTTTCTATCACTTTCATTAGGAAAGCTACTTTTCATTGATACATATTCTTTTATAGATGCAAGAGTGCTTTTTATCATTTGAAATTCATCCATAACTTCACCTTCTCTAATTATTTTAATTTTAATTTAATTATACATGATACTTCTGTTTCTAGCCATTTTTTTGCTGAAGAGAAGATTGAGGTCATTATGCAGGAGAAGAATGAAGAGGCAGCTAATTAGTCAAATGAAAAATTTGATAAAACAAATCAAACACAGACTACAATAAATGTCGTTTTTGCAGTGTGATCGTGTAAGATTTGTAAAATAATAAAGCTAAGATCAGCACAGCAGTTTCTAACAAGGAGTATTATGAATTGATCCACAACAAGATAAATCAGAATTTTATTTAAATGAGTAAAAAAAGAGAAAATAAGGCACTTAAAGTCTAGCGACTACCGTTAGGGGAAAAGATAAACAGATTCTTTTCTTATTTTTTAGTTACATAGACATTCAGAAAAAAAGACAATCAACTAGTGATCGTCTTTTAGAAAATTTCCAATTATTTTTGTGATATTACTAGAAAATGAGACAAGAGCAAGACCTAAAATATTTATGAAAAAATTGAAATCTAAAAAAATAGCATTAAGTATAACAAGAATCATTCCGGTGTATAAAAATATATTAGCATTAAGTTTGTTGATAAGCGTCATTTTTCTTCCTCCTATCACTTTTAGATAAGAGTATCTCTTATTTATTTTATAGTCAATACCTTAATAATAAGTCGACAGAAACAAGAATTAAGGAGAAACAGTTGGATGTCAATTGATAGTTATAAAAGCAGAAAAATTAATAATTCTTATAAAGATATCGCAAAACAACGATAAAAAGAATAAGAGATAAAAACAACCCTACTACGTAAAAATTTAATGCTGAAAGCGATTGATAAAATGTATGTTTTATTATTTTTATTATAAAAAACGCAGATGGTAAAAAAGAAAGCACTAATATAATCGCTTTTCTAGAACGTTTAGTGAAGTAAAAGAAAGAGATGACACCAATACAGACTGGAATCCAAAATAAAAGCATACTAAATGTGACCACAGTATCATCTCCCATATAGTCTTATATCAATTAGGATAATAGCATTTTATCAACTAATAGCCAACTAATAACCAAATAATAAGAAGAATAGTTTCGAATGAATCACAGATACCTCAAATTAACAAAATTAAGAAAACACGAACTAACTGCAGCGAAAGCAAAATTAAAAAAAGAATATGGAGTTTCTGAAGAGGAAACATATAAAGTTGCGAAAAATTGTATTGCTAATATAACCACACTGCAAACATTTTGTTTAAAAACGGAAGTAGTTAACGAAGAACAAAAAGAAACTAGATATTACTCGATTAATTGATAGAGAGATCATTCATTGAAGGTCTTTCTCGTTGGTTAATCAATTATTGTGATTTTCTGAAATTTCACATCTTTTATTTATATTTAAGCCGTATATCGAGTGATTATCCTTGTGTTAGCATTACATCCGTGTTATAGTAAATAAGTAATCTAATTTGAAACGTAATCTGAGCGATATATTCACACTATAAAAACTCCTTTTACCAAGTAATATTAATTGCAATAAAACACGTATTATATACGTATCAGGAGGAAATATATATGAATAACGGTATAGTAAAATGGTTTAACTCAGATAAAGGTTTTGGTTTCATCACTGGTGAAGATGGAAATGACGTATTCGCTCATTTTTCAGCAATCCAAGGAGAAGGCTTTAAGTCTTTAGATGAAGGCCAAGCAGTTACTTATGATATTGAAGAAGGACAACGTGGTCCTCAAGCAGTAAATATCGTAAAATAATGTTGAACGTTAACCGCCTCATATGAGGTGGTTTTTTTGTTTATGTCGGTAGAAAAAATTCCTCACCGTAATATTAGGTGAGGGATTTTTTTCGTTCATTAATTAATTTTAACATTATTTTTTGCTTCAGTTTGGCTATTTTCTGACAGCCAGTTTTTACCTGCTTTATCTGAAATTGTCGAATCGTAAAGAAGCTACTTTTTTGAGCAAAGGAATTTACATATTTTATTAAAAATGGTTTAATGGTTTAAACTAATAAACGAAAGAGGTAGATCACAATGAATGGACACGATCGCTTAAAAACAGAACTAGAATCATTAAGTGATTTTTTAACAGCTTTAGGTGACAGAAAAAGACAATTGATTTTGATTAGATTATTAAATGAAAAAAGCTGTCATGGTTTGCAAGTAGGAGAACTAACTGACGATACAGGTTTATCAAGACCAGCAGTATCGCACCACTTGAAAATTTTAAAAGACGCCGATTTATTAGAGGTCAGAGAAGAGGGAACTAAAAATTTTTACTATTTAAAACACGAAAATAAAAATATATATAAACTAAGAGATTTTTTGTCTGACGTAATAGATGAAATAGAGGAGCTAAAAAACAGTGAAGAAAATTCTGATAGTTGAAACAAATGTCAATCAATACAAAGGAACAAATAAAGCTACTGGGCTTTGGCTAGGAGAAACAGTAGAATTTTTAGCAGAAATCTATAAATATCAATTTGAAGCTGATTTTGTCAGTCCGTTAGGTGGTTATGTACCGATTGACCCTAGAAGTATGAAAAATCTAGATCCTGATGTTATGGACATTTATTCTAATGAAACATTTATTGAAAAAGGTTTGAGGAATACGTTGTCTCCTGCAAACGTAAAGAGTGAAGATTATATTGCTATTTACTTTACCGGAGGACATGGTGTCATGTGGGATTTTCCCGAGAATAGTGCATTACAAAAAATAGCTAGTGATATTTATGAATCAAATGGATATGTATTATCTGTGTGCCACGGTATAGCAGGTTTATTGAATATCAGACTTGCTAATAATGACTATTTAATAGCAAATAAAAAATTGACTGGTTTTACTAAAACGGAGGAATTATTGGCGATGAAAAGCAAAGTAGTTCCTTTTGATAATGAAGAGATGACTGTAAGGAGAAAAGGATATTTTATCAAGAAGCGTTTCTTTAAGAGTCATGTGGTAAAGGATGGTCATCTGATTACTGGACAAAACCCGTATTCAACAAGAGAACTAGCACGAACATTCATCAAGGAGGTTATCTAAATGCAAACAGTTATTGGCAGTAATGGCCAAATTGGATACGAATTAGCAAAAGAACTCAATCAAACGTACGGGAAACAGTTGCGCTTAGTTAGTCGAAATCCGAAATCAATCAACGATACAGACGAACTAATCTCAGCGGATATTTTAGATCGTGAGGCAACTATTCGTGCTGTAGCAGGAAGTGAGATTGTTTATTTTGCTGCAGGATTACCGATGGACTCCGAACAGTGGAAAACAAAATTTGAAATCATGTTAGAAAATGTCATACAGGCTTGTAAAGAAACAAAGGCGAAATTAGTTTTTTTCGATAACACTTATATGTACGAAAAAAATGACACGGAACAATTTGAGGATAGCAAATTTATTTATGATGGTATCAAATCCACTGTTCGAGCTAAAATGGCAGACCGGCTAGTGACTGAAATGGAGAATCCTGACATCGATGTGATGATTTGTCGCGCTCCTGAATTTTATGGACCTAATAAGACGCAAAGTATTACAAACAGTTTATTGTTTAACCGAGTGAAAAATGATAAGACTGCTTTGTTGCCAATTTCTGATCAAACATTAAGGACCTTAATATGGACACCTGATGCTAGTAAAGCCATGGCGCTTTTAGCAAATCAGCCTGACACTTATAACCAAACCTGGCATCTACCTTGTGATGTAAGTCGAACATATGAAGAGATGATAAAGTTGATGGAAGAAAAATTGCACAAACCGGTAAAATATAAAGTGATCAAACAATGGATGTTTGATCTTGGCTCTATATTCAATAAAAATATGCAAGAGCTAAAAGAGTTATTACCTAGATATCATTATGACAACAAGTTTAATTCTGATAAATTTAAAAAGAAATTTCCAGATTTTGAAATAACAACATTCTCAAATGCATTAGACGATTTATTCAAGTTAGAAAAGTAATATTACTCGAGAGAAAAAACGATAGTTGACTTTCCATATTTAATGGATGTCAACTATCGTTTTTTACGTTTTATCTCATGCTTAGAATAACAATTGCCAAGTAAAGCCAAACTTGTCAGTCACCCAGCAAACTTCCGTATACTTCTCATAGTTTTTTTCATGCATCATTACAGTTCCGCTATCTTTTAATGTATTAAACGCCTGATCGAATTCTGCCTGATCATCTACTTCAATCAAAATGGTAGATGCCCAGGTGGAGGCAGGTGCAGGGAAATCTTTTGACATATCCAAAAATCCAATTACTTGATTGCCTAATTTCAGTTCGCCTTCAAGTATAAGATCCGGTTCCTCTTTACTGGTATCTCCATACCGATTCAACTTAGTGATTTCGGAGTTAGGAAAAGCTTTGTGATACCAATTGATTGCTTCTTCTGCTTGACCATTATACGTCAAAAACGGCAATATTTGCTTCATCTTTTTCCCTCCAGATTCCTTTTTGTGAGATCGATTGCAAAGCGATTGTAACATGGAATGGGTAAAAAAGACTAAGGAAAGGAACTAAATCGAAATGGTGAATTCTCCTGCATAAGTTTCATGGGATTCTTTAAGTGTTTATGACAAGTTTTTCTTTCATTAATAATCAGTCTAGTATTTATATAAAAACGCGGATAGCAAATATAATAGGGCAATATGTGCCGGATAAAAGATATAGAAGAAATATTTCATTCCTTTTCCTTTTTGTCCGTTATATAACAATATCGGGATGACTGAAAAGATCATTATCCACTGGGTCGTACCCAAGAAGAAGTATATGCCGGCAACGATTGAGATAATAATACATTGAATGCTACGGTGATTTCTTGCTAAATAAAGTAAAGGAATCAAAAGAACCATAAAATTATTTTCTGCTAAAAGCAGTGCAGGTAAAAATGACGTAATCAGCATAAAAACAATTTTATTTTGAACGATTACTGGACTGGAAAATAACAAGGGAATAAATAGTGAGAGTAAGATTGGTAAAATGAACAAGAAAATACCTGTAAGAATCTTTTTCCAACTTCCAGTATTTTTTCCATCAGTGAAAAGATCAATTGCATACATCATGACCGTACCAATAAACAAATCTCTAAAAATATTATTTATCAATACCACTTCATCATAATGAACGATATTACCAAGAAAATAAGTGAAGAAAGCCATAAGAACCATTGAGAAATAAAGTCGCTTCATATATTTCTTTTTATCATGTGTATGTGAGAAGCCTACAACGCTTATAAAAAAGAACAAAGTAGCAACTGGCCTACCAAACCAATCCAGCCAATCGGGAGCACCAAACGGATAAAACATTTGATGAATGTGATCGATAAACATCAACGTAATCCCTAAAATTTTTAGATCAAAGGTAGAAAATCCTTTTTTCAAGCTAACAGTATTCAAATTTTTCCCTCCTAATTAAATAAATGAAACAAGTGACAGTTGTATTATTAATAAAGTTGAGCAAGAATCCAATCGAAAAAGCTAACACTTTTGTCATATGATTTTCTATAATAATTAACGAGATGGAGAAATCATCTTTGAAATATTAGTGAATGGGAGATAAAATAGAGCGTAACTATAATTAAATTATGTAAACCTACAAACTGCAAGTAATTTCTATGCCAATGTATCACGACACTAGAAGTACTCCAATTTGTCTAAACGTTTATCTATAATAAAAAAGTGCGAAATGCCGCACTCTTTATTTAGTTTTTATGCAAAAAATCAAGTTATAAGATAAAGTAGGTGGGATTTTGTTACTATGAATAACATAATAAGAAAGTAAAGTGGATTGATTTGAGATCTTTTTATACTTCAAAAAAGATAACACCCAACTTTCAAAAATATGTTTTGGAAGTTGGGACAAACGAGTTAATACATTTTAATACATTATTTTTTATTCAAAAAAAATAGCACAATGGCAAAGATCATAAGAGAGATCATAAGCCCCAATGAATGACTAAAAAGAAAAGCAGAATCACATGCCATATCATCCCATATTTCTTCAAGAAAATAAATAAGCGGGAAAAAGGGAAGGAATAGTAGAACATCGATCCAGCACCATTTTTTTCTTCTTTTGAAATAACATAAAACAATAAACATGAACGTGCAGGGAAGTAAAAACAAAGCTTTACTCATAACTAACAAAATACCAACTCCTTTTATTTTTTTCTCCCCCACATTCAAAGAGTAACAATGGTATGTACTTAATAATAGAAAAATGGATCAACTTGTATGAATAACAGCTGAAAAGATCTGCACCAAATAAAAAACTTCCAGCCAAAACTGACTGGAAGTTTATTTTTTTCTGAAATATTCTAACACAAATATGAAAAAGATGGCCGAAGCTAATAAGCCGATTTCGTAGCAAAACAATGAGATACCAGAGTCGTAATAATAAAATCCTCTAATCTTATGGATAAAATAGATCATCGGACAAGCAGATAAGAGTAAGTATTTGTTAGGCCTTTTGAATAAGTAAAAGAAAGCACTGGTCATTATGATAAATGGTATCCAAAACAAAAGTTTACTTAAGACAATCAAATGATCAACTCCCATATTTTTTACCAAGAGAGATCATAACATCTTTATCGTAAAAACAAAATATTTTTTTGCTCATTTTGAAAATTTAAACATACTCGTTCTTATCCAAATATATAAAAATCGCCCCTCATTCATCGAGAGGCGATAAGTTCTAATTTAACTCAATTTTTTTTGTTTCTTTTGGCTGATGAGCTGTTTTAGGTAATACCAATTTCAGCACACCGTTTTTAAAGGTTCCAGTGATTTTTTCTTCATCAACATTAGGAAGATAGAATGAACGTTTGTAAGAGACCGAATGTCTTTCTTTCCGTACATAGTTGCCATCTTCTTTATCTTCTGTATGGGACTCATGATTGGCGGAGATCGTCAAAGTATTATCTGAATATTCAACTGTCGTGTCTTCTTTGTCACAGCCAGGCATATCAGCAGTTAGTTTGTATTCTTTTTCATTTTCGACTAAATCTACTTTTGGATAACTTGAAACACCTAAAAAATCATTGAATGCTGGACTAAACACGTCATTGAAATCAGGGAACATGTCGCGAATGCTAGGTACATTTGCCATTTTTGATCATCCTTTCAATAAGTATTTTTTATTTATCCCTATTTACGTAATAACTCTATTTTGAAAAAAATGCAAGTATAATGGTTAGCTTTGTGAATATTTCATCTAATACGATACAAAGGCTATCTTTCTAATTTGAAAAAGGGATCATTAAAATAATAAGAAGAAAATATGTCAAAAGGTAAAAAAGTAAATTCTTCTATCCAAATATAGAAAAATTGAATCTAGAAAACCGCCCGACAATAAATTTCATTAACTCAGTTGACCGAAAATGAAGTAGATACCAAAAATTTATCAAGAGAGCAAGTAGAGAAGTGAGTATATTCATAAGAGAAATAGCTGTAACGAATTATTAGGTTAATGCAAATGCTTATTTATACTCCGTATAACTTTCTCAGAAAAAATGATACCAATAATGACTTGCTAGTACTGTAAATCCGTATAATATCATCTAATCAAAATGGTGTTCCATTTGCATCTGTCATCGTAATCGATGCTTCGGGTGACACTCGATAAAAACCAACGCTTCCAGATCCTCCTTGGGAACGGATTTGTTTGCTGGAAGCTGTGAACAAATAATCTCGATCAATTTTTTGATAAAAGCTAATAACAATATCGTCACTTTGTAATTCGGAACGGTGGGCAATAAGAAATAGAAGTGCTTTGTCAGAGTTTTCTAATGGAAGAGAAGGTACAGTGCTTTCTTGCATTTCAGATGTTGAAGAAATGCTAGACGACTGAATACTTGATTGGCTATGTTGCGAATCTTCATTACCAGTAGAAGTATTAGTAATGGAAGTAGTAGAAGTACTTTTAGTTGAACCAACCTCAGTTGTTGAAATGGCTGCTGAAGATTCTTTAACAGAATTCTTTGTTTTATATCCACAGGCAGAAAAAAGTATTACAGTTCCCAACAAGCCTGCGTAAATCCCTTTATGCATGATAGCTCCTCCTAAAATAGATTATCTTTATTCAGTATATCACTTAAACAAAGAAAAGCAGATGGTTTAAAATGAAAAAACCTTCCCAATAAAGGGAAGGTTCATGAAGATAATAACTTTTTTAATAATTATAGCTTTCTAATATCTTTCATCAACTTTTCTAGTAATCATTGGGAAAAATTTCAAGCAGTAGATCGCACAAATACCTACGACGATATAAATGATCTTCGCAAAAATAGTTGTTGAACCACCAGCAATCATAGCTACTAAATCAAGTTCGAACAAGCCTACCAACAGCCAGTTCAACCCTCCCACAATCAATAAAGTTAATGCAATAGCATCTAAAGTTTTCATTAGAATTCTCCTTTCTTAAATGATAAAACAATTATATATCAAAAAGAGAAACATTGCTTATATAACGCTCAGGAATTTTAGCAATCTATGCAAAAAGATGAAAATTTTTTTTGCTCTTCCATTAGTACATATTTTTTAGCTGAAGCTGTAAATTTCATGTCTTAATTTTTTTTAGTGAGCTTTTATACTGGATTTGTAAGAAAAAAGAAGGAGAGGATCACATATGTCGGATTGGTTGGATATTGCAGGAAAAGTAGTAATTGTAACTGGAGGTTCCTCAGGAATTGGAAGAAGTATCGTCGAAAATTTGTTGAAGCAGAATGCACAAGTAGCGAATTTTGATGTAACTGAATGCCGTATACAGCATGAAAACCTACTATCTTTAAAAGTCGATGTGTCTTCTAAAACGGACATAGAAGAAGGGATATATAAAGTAATGAAACATTTCAAGACGATCGATGGTCTAGTCAATAATGCAGGAATAAATATTCCTTCTCTTCTAATAGATAGAAATCATCCAAAAAGCAAGTATGAATTATCAGAACAAGTTTTTGATAAGATGATCGCTGTCAATCAAAAAAGTGTATATTTGATGAGCCAAGCAGTTGGAAGAATCTTGGTGCAAAAGGGATCAGGAGTGATCGTGAATCTTTCTTCTGAATCAGGATTGGAAGGATCAGAAGGACAGAGCTGTTATGCTGCTACAAAAGCAGCGATGAACAGTTTTACTCGTTCTTGGGCAAAAGAGTTAGGAAAGAGGAATGTTCGTGTGGTAGGTGTTGCACCAGGGATACTGGAAGAAACCGGTTTGAGAACACAAGAATATGAAGAAGCTCTTTCTTATACGAGAGGTATAAGCGTCGAACAGCTGAGAAACGGTTACAGTCGAACAAGTACGATCCCTCTAGGAAGGAGTGGTAAGCTGCAAGAAGTGGCGGATCTAGTCTGCTATTATCTTTCAGAAAGATCAAGTTATATCACTGGAGTCACGACTAATATTTCAGGAGGTAAAACAAGAGGATAAAGGATAGGGGGGACGCACGTGACGCTAGTAAACAGATGGTACCAATTATTGAAATTACTAGTCACTCAGAAGAAAGTTTCAATCCAGGAAGTGCAAAAAGAAATCAAAACCAGTAATCAAACCATAAAAAAAGATATTGGGGAGTTGAATGAAGAAATTGCCGGTATTGCAAAAATCATCCAAAAAAACAAACATTTTGAACTTGAAATTTATGATTTTGATTTTTTTGATGAGATCATGCAAGGAAAATTGAAAACAGCCAGTGATTTCAATTCGGCATCCAAAAGAATCGCTTATTTACTAAATAGGCTGATCGAAACAGAGGATTTCTTACGTATGGATGATTTGTCTGAAGAAGTCGGTGTCAGCAGAGGAACAGTGGTCAAGGATCTAAAGACATTAAAAGAGATGATCAATGATTTTGATGTAAAGATTACAGGCACACCAAATAAAGGACTAAGAATAATAGGAGATGAGCTAGAATTACGACTACTTTTGTTTTATTTTGTTTCTCCCTACTTTTCAGAGACGAAAACAGAACAGTTTCTAGAAGAAAAACAAGCAATCAAACATTTTCAGAAGAAGACGAATGCTAGTAAACAAGAAATCACCCTTTTGACGAAAGTTATCGGTATTTCTTTGAATAGAATCTCTAGTAACTATCTGTTGAAGAAGCCCATCAATCGTTACAGTGGGTGTTTTGAATATATCCAAGAATTTAATGAACTGATCAATCAGTTGGAAGAAATCTATGAACTAACTTTGAGCCAATATGAAAAAGATTTTATCAGTTTTCCTTTGAACATCATCAACACAAGTATAACGATGATAAGGAAAGCTAACTCTGATTTGCGCTTATATTTCGACCCTATGATGATGCGTATTCGACGATTAGATCTCATTGATCTGGATGAGTCCTTCTTATATCAAGAGATGAAACAGCACCTCTCTTTATTGATAAATCGGGTAATTTTTCGTTATCGATTGACTGATTTATTTTATGGTGAGATAGAAAAAAAGTATCCTTTTTCTTACCAAATAGCTAGCGAATGCATACAAGCATTAGAAGCTATCTTGCAACATAAGATCTCTAAAGTAGAGATCAGCTACCTAACGTTGTATTTGGAGTTAGCATTTCGATATCAAAAAGAGCATTTTTCCTCTAAAAAAGTAGCCATTGTTCATACGACAGGAAAAGGAACAGCATTAATGATCCAAAGACAAATCAAAAGGATATTGGGGAGGGATATACAAATAACACATGTTTCAGAAGAACAATATGAAAAAGTAGATCTAAACAAATATTTCGCTGTTTTTACAACGATTCCGTTAAAAAATGTAAATGAAGAGACACCGGTGATCCATTTGACTAATCTTTTCGATGACTCTTGGTTAAGGGCACAATGGCAAAAAGCAAAAAAAAAGCGATTAGTCGGGTTTCATTCTACTGTTTTTTTCTATCAAATATGGAAAGAAAAAAAGACGTATCAAGAATATTTAAACAAATTAGTCGCTCCTTTGATCAGAGGCTATTATGTGGATGAAGAATTTGAAAAAAGGATCTTGAAAAGAGAATCTCAGCAAAGCACATTTGTTAACAAAGAATTTGCTTTTCCTCACACAACCAACCAGCTATCTCAACACATTGTTTTATCAGTAGGGCTAATAACTGATCAAGGTTTAGCAGAAACAGGAGGAAATGGATTTATTTTTTTATTTGCCATACCTGAAGAAATGACGGCTGAAGTTGAGAATGAATTATTTGAGCTATACGATATCCTATTTGAACTCATAAAAATGGGAATAGATGAGTTTATTGAATTAGCACCGACACAAGAATCATTTTTAAAACTAATCAAAAGTAAAGGAGAGAGACTTCATGAATGATATGTATCTATTCATAGTTTTCGCAGCTTCAGCTTATGTGCTGCAAGCAGTTATCGGTTGGAAGCAACTAAAGCATTTCAATCAAACATATAGCGAACTGCGAAGAAAAGGAAAAGTAGCGATTGGTAAACGACCTGGGAAAATCCGTTCAGGCACGATTGTTATGCTAGCTATAGACGATCATGATCAAGTTTTAGAAGTCAGAAAAATGCAAGGGGTTACATCTTTGGCAAAATTTCATTCATTACCTGTCTATGCGGGTGAAGATATCCATTACATCGATCGTTACCATCCCTCAGTTCGAGCGGAAGATCGTTTGACACAAGCAGCTTTAGAAAATGCCAGAGAAGTATACTTACGAATAGAGGCAGGAAATGAAAAAAGTGAACAACCTTCATTGCCTTTTATTGCTATGCTCAATAATTTTCGGATATGGAAAAGTACGATCAAAGAAAAAAGGAGTGACAAACGATGGATATCATAACAAAATTTGCTGAGGGATTTATGAGGCTGTTCCAAACAGGTGCAGAAACATTCATAAGCTGGATGACAGGAATCGTACCAGTTGTCTTGATGCTGATGGTTGCAATGAATACGCTGATTGCTTTTTTAGGTGAAGACCGAGTAACGAAAGTAGCCAAATTATCAGCGAAAAATCCGCTTACTCGTTACCTTGTGTTACCATTCTTATCTGCTTTTATGTTGGGAAATCCTATGTCATTTACAATGGCTCGTTTCCTTCCAGAATACTACAAACCAAGCTATTATGCTGCTCAAGCTCAATTTTGTCATACGAGCAATGGTGTATTCCCCCATATTAATCCTGGAGAATTGTTTGTATGGATGGGGATTGCTCAAGGGATCGAAACCTTAGGGCTAAATTCGATGGAGCTGGCTATCCGATACTTGCTTGTGGGACTGCTGATGAACTTTATTGGTGGTTGGATAACTGATTTTACTACTGGATTTGTATGCAGACAGCAAGGAATCGTTCTTAGCAAAAAAGTAGAGCTTTCAGTTGATTAGAGAAAGGAGAGTTTTAAATGTATAGTGATATCAAGATCGTAAAAGGAAACGGCGGGTATGGAGGTCCTTTGATTATTAGGCCGACAAAAGATAAACACAAGTTCATCTATGTCACAGGTGGAGGTGAGAGGCCAATGATCGTAGATAAAATAGAAGAACTGACAGGTATGGAGTCTATCAATGGATTCAAAACATCAATACCTGATAGTGAAATCGCGCTTGCAATCGTTGACTGTGGAGGGACTCTTAGATGTGGAATTTATCCTAAAAAAGGGATACCAACCATCAATATCGTTCCCACAGGAAAAAGTGGCCCATTAGCACAATATATCACTGAAGATATTTATGTTTCAGCAGTAGGGTTAGAACAAATACAGCCACTAATGGAAACTGATGATAACAAAGAAACAGTAAATACTGCATCTCCAGATAAAAAGTACAAATATGATACTTCTAAAAAGATAACCGAGCAAAAAGCAGAGCAGCAAAACTGGATAGCAAAAATTGGAATGGGCGCGGGAAAAGTAGTTGCTACATTCAATCAATCAGCAAGAGAAGCAGTAGATACGATGATCCGGACAGTGATCCCTTTTATGGCTTTCGTTTCCCTTTTAATTGGTGTGATACAAGGTTCTGGGATCGGTAATGTATTTGCTAACATTATGGCACCTTTAGCAGGAAATGCAGTTGGATTAACAATCATTGGATTTATTTGTTCACTGCCATTTTTATCTCCTTTGCTTGGTCCAGGGGCAGTTATTAGCCAAGTGATTGGAACATTGATCGGTGTAGAGATTGGGAAAGGAAATATTCCTCCCCAATTAGCATTACCGGCACTATTTGCTATCAATACTCAAAATGCATGTGATTTTATTCCAGTCGGTCTAGGTTTGGAAGAAGCAAAAGCTGAGACAGTAGAAGTAGGTGTACCATCAGTTCTTTATTCAAGATTTCTTAACGGCATCCCACGAGTTATCATTGCTTGGGTAGCAAGTTTTGGATTATATAGCTGAGTTTAGGAGGAACAGAGATGACGATCTTTGAAACGGTTGTAACAGATGTTGGTATAGAAGCAGAAGTATTCAGGAAAGAAAAAATAATGATTTTATTTGGAGATGAAGCACCGGAAACATTAACAGATTATTGTTATAAGATTGAATTGAATCAGGTAAGAAAAGAAATAACTTGTGATATGAAGCTCTGTTTTGATAAACAAATGTATGTAATCACAGCAGTAGGAGATGTTGTCCAAACTAATTTGAATGAATTAGGACATATCACGATAAAATTTGATGGATCTCATGAGCCGGAACTTCCAGGAACAATGTATGTAGAAGATAAGGAAATGCCGCATTTAAGAAAGGGGACAATCATTAAAATCGATCAAGAGGATCAGAATGGGGGAAAGCTATATGGAAATCATGCTTGATACAGCAAATACAAAAAGTATTTATTCTTGTCAACAGTTTTTGAATTTAACAGGCGTAACAACAAATCCTACTATTCTGAAAAAAGAAGGAGCGTCAAACTTCTTCTCGCATATGAAAGAAATCAAAAAAATAATCGGACAGATTCCTATCCATATTCAGACAATAGGAAGAACGGAAGAAGAAATGATAGAGGATTCTCGAGTTATCATAGAAGAACTGGGAAAAGATACGTTTATCAAGGTGCCGGTGAATCAAGCAGGCCTTCAAGCGATCAAAAAGTTGAAAAAAGAAGGTTATTTGATTACCGGTACAGCTATTTACACAGAATTACAAGGGTATTTAGCTATTAATAATGGAGCAGATTATATTGCACCTTATTATAACAGGATGCAAAATCAAGGCATTGATGCTATGAAAGTGATTGATTCGTTGCGGACTGAGATCGAACGTACGCAAAGTCCAACAAAAATATTAGCAGCTAGTTTCAAAAATTGTGAACAAGTCACTACAGCCATTCGATCTGGAGCTCATGCGATAACGTTAGGTAAAGAGCTACTAGATCAAGTATTAGAGATGCCCTCGATTGATAAAGCAGTGAGGGGCTTCCAAGAAGATTGGGTGCAAACTTTCCAAGCAGAAACGATTGGTGAACTAAAAAAGGTCGCTGATTACTTCTGAATCAATTTCTCCATAAAATAAACGATAGCCTTCTCGAAAACTCGAGAAGGCTATCTGACGATTCAATATTCATTAATTTAAAGTTTCAATGACTATTACTAACTATTACTTATTTCTCATTTAAACGATGTATTCCCTAACCTCTAATACATCCTTGTAACTCTGAAGTTACGCCAGTTTTGAATAAATTTCATAAAAACAAATGAAAAGTGTCGCATAAAAATATCTTTCGTGTTTCTCTAGTATAACAGAATAAGAAGAACAAGTCCAGAAGGGATATTTTTAGTCTTTTTTAAATAACTTTTCAGTCGAGTTTGAGTTTATGATAGTTGTTTTTGAAGCGATACGGCAAGTGAAAAAACTTAATGGCGCATTGATTCATGTGATAGAAATAAAAAACTTTTTTAAATTTATATCCTCATGATTGTAACAAATAAAAAAAGACCCCAATGAAGTTGTGGCAAAAGTGGTTTGCCTCAAAAATAAGAAGGAATTTCCAAAAATCACTTCTCAAATTTTGCCACATCCCCAATTGGGTCAAACTTGTTTATTTGAATATATTTTTTACATAAGGATCTTTAATAGTTACATTGTCTTTTTTCATCACTTTACGGATTGTTTTGTCCATGAATTCCGTATCAAGAGTTTTTGTTTCCGTGGCGATTTTTTCTAGCTCTGATTTGTATTTATCTTTATTGGAACCTTTATCCTGTTTTTTTACCATTTTTACTAGATAATAGCTTTGCTGATAAGTCGTTGGATCTGTTACAGGAATGATATCAGAAACTTCCCCGTTTTTTAGTTTAAATGCTGCTTTTTTTACTTCAGTAGGAATTTCTGGATTGGTTGAATCAAAATTCATTTTTCCATCAGTTTCCTTTAATGTTCTATTTTTTCCATAAGCTTGAACAAGCTTGGAGAAATTTTCCCCTTCATTTGCTTCTTTTTTTGCTTTATCTGCTTCTTCTTTAGTCGAAAATAGAATGATCTGTGTACTAACTTCTGGATAGAATTCTTTCCAAGCAGTGTCTAGCTCTTTATCTGTTAATTTTACATTGGCTTTCAAACCGTACTGGAAAGCCAGCATCTGTTTCAAAAGTTTCTTATATGTCTCTTCCGTTTGGCCAATTGCTTTTAATTGTTCCTTGTAGTTTGGACCGAGTTTTTTGATTTGTTCATTATATTCTTTTGTAACTTCCTTTGAAGAAATCTCTTTTCCGTATACATCATCAAATGCTTTGAAGACGATCATTTTTTTTAATAGTGTTTGATTGTTTGATTTAACTTTTGGGTTATCATAAAAATCCTGAACTGTAAGTGTTCCACCTTTAAACGTTGCAATTGTTTCATTGGACTTGCGACAACCTGAGAATAGCAAAATAGCAAATGCTGAAAGGCACATAATCAGTAGTTGTTTTTTCAAAAAATTTCCCATCCTTTCCATATTAAAGACAGTCTAACAGAAGAACCAGGCAGACAGTCTTTCATTTTCGTAAGGTTGCTGTAGATATTCTTAGTTCGTAAAAATCTATTCTCTCTATGATGGAGAACATTTACATAGTTTTTACGAGACAAGAAAGAAAAGGGTTGTTAAACTTAATATAAAGGAGGGATGAAAGATGATCAGGATTATTCGGTTGATTGGATCTGTTTTAATAGTCTTAGTTGGTTTTGTTTTAGGAATTCTTGTCAATAATGCACTTGCGGATATGTTTATTGGAAATAGTGAATGGATTGGAGCAATTGCCGGTACGGTCGGACATTTAGCTGTTTTTTTACTAGCTTTATTTCTTGCTAGTAAGGTCGAAGGAAAAAGAATAGAAGATTATGGTGTTTCTGTTCGAGGAAAAGACTGGGGGTATTTAGCGGGAGGTCTCGTTGTTGGAATTGGAGTGTTTCTGCTTATTACTAGTCCATTATATTTGACGGGGGCGTATCGGTTAGATTCAGGAAACGCAAACATTGTGCCGCTGATAACGAGTTTTATTTTATTTATTGCAGTGGGGGCATCAGAAGAGCTTTTATTCCGTGGCTTTTTTCAGCATCAGATGCTTAGATTTGGTCCGTTAATAGCAATGATTGGATCTGCTGCATTATTTGCTCTTTTGCACGGATTGAATCCTAACATGACATTTCTGGCAGTTTTCAATATCTTTTTAGCAGGTTGCTTTTTCAGCGCACTTATCTACAGTACAGGAAGTTTATTTACGGCTATTGGTGCTCATATTACTTGGAATTGGACACAAGGAGCTATTTTGGGTATACCAGTCAGCGGGACGCAAGAACAAGGTTTTTTCTCCACTCTGATCCAATCGCAAAATACAATAATTACTGGGGGAAACTTTGGGGCTGAAGCATCTATATCGACTACATTATTCTTGTTAGTCTTGATTGTTGGTTTGTTACTCTATGCATATAAAACAAAGCGGATGAAGAAATACACTGCTGTTTATCAATAAAAGATGAAGAAAGCAAGGCTGATATCGGTCTTGCTTTTTTAAGTCTGTCATTGATTAAACGAAAAAGTAAACAAATTCAAGCGAATACACGACATCTTTTGTTAGATTTTCACAACTGACTGTCGTGTTCTCATCATTTTCATTTTATATAATTCCTTTATCAAATAGAAGGTAATTATATGGAGAGTGATAGAAATGAAGAAAACAGCGACCGTATTATTTGTTATTCTTGGGCTGAGTATAATTGCAGCAATGATTGGAATCAGTACTTCTGCAAATGAACGAGCAAATGAGAATCTTTCATTTACTGTGAAAACTGATCGGATTGTTTATGACATGACACAACAAGTCATTACTATTCCAGTCAAACCAAACAAAAACGTGAATGCTAGTGATGTACATGCTGTTCTAACATATGGTTGGGATGGTAATGGAAGTTCAGAAAAGGTTATTGGGGAAGTTTATTTAAAAGACGTACAATGGACCGCTGGTATTGAGTATGCAATAATGATTTCTGCAGAACTATCGATTGATGAGATCAAGAGTAAAGATAAAGTTGATTTGATTGTTTTTTATGATGGACAGATGACGATTACGGAGAATTTGAAACCAAGCAGTTGGACAGTTGTTGGACCGCCAAGCAGTACGGATAGCACAAGTAGTGAAAGCAGTACAGAAAACACGAGCGGTGAAAGCAGCACAGAAAGTACGAGCAGTGAAAGTAGCACAGAAAACACGAGCAGTGAGAGTAGCACAGGAAGCACGAGCAGCGAAAGCAGTACAGATAGCACAAGTAGTGAAAGCAGCACAGAAAGTACGAGCAGTGAAAGTAGCACAGAAAACACGAGTAGTGAGAGTAGCACAGGAAGCACGAGCAGCGAAAGCAGTACGGATAGCACAAGCAGTGAAAGTAGCACAGGAAGCACGAGCAGCGAAAGCAGTACGGAGAGCACAAGTAGTGAAAGCAGTACAGAAAGTACGAGCAGTGAAAGTAGCACAGAAAACACGAGCAGCGAAAGCAGTACGGATAGCACAAGCAGTGAAAGCAGCACAGAAAGTACGAGCAGTGAAAGTAGCACAGAAAACACGAGTAGTGAGAGTAGCACAGGAAGCACGAGCAGCGAAAGCAGTACAGATAGCACAAGTAGTGAAAGCAGTACAGAAAACACGAGCAGTGAGAGCAGTACGGAGAGTACGAGTAGTGAAAGTAGCACAGGAAGCACGAGCAGCGAAAGCAGTACGGATAGAACAAGTAGTGAAAGCAGTACGGATAGCACAAGTAGTGAAAGCAGCACAGGAAAAGTAAATAATGAACTTGATTTGGTACCTATCATACCAACTAAGGAACAAAAGAGAAATGCAGGGAGCAACCTAAAAAGTGTGCTAAAACAGCCTGATTTTGTTTCTCGTGGAATTGTTCATCAAGAAAAAGCGAAAGAAACAGATAATAGAAAAAGCGATTTACCAGAAACTGGTAGTAGAACCTTGAACAAGCTAATTACATGGATGGGTGTGTTACTCATTTTGATTGTAGGAGCAAGCTATTTTCGTTCTCTCTTCCATCGAGTGAAATAAAGAATAAAAGCAACAGATCTAAAATTGAATAAAAAACGATAGATTTTTGAGTGAATATTTCATTCGAGAGTGCTGTATTGCCTGGCGAAGTTGTAGCTTTGCCAGGTCTATTTTTGTTTACTAACATATTTGAGAAACAGGAAATAACAGGAACACAAATGGAAAATAAGAGCAAGAATAATTGACAATGCACACTGCGCATGGTAGTATCTCTGAAAAATCAGTAACGAATCTATTTGTACGTTATTCATGTAGCTGTCGGAATAAGTCTAAATAATAGATAAAAAGGAGTATGTACTTTGTTTGAAGAATTTATTGATATCAATGAAAGGCAAGTATATCAATTTTTGAACTATTGTTATGAAAGAGACGAGAAATTATATGTGGTGAAGGATATCGCTTTAGATCTAAACTACACCCTGGCTAAGATGAATTCGGTGATTCAACAAGCAGAATCGTTTTGCGAAAGGTATCCAGAATATAAATTATCTTTTCTTTCAGAAAACAAGATGATAAAAGTCGAGTTTTCTTCTCAGTTTTTACTGAGTAAAGTTTATTCTATACTGTTAGAGGGAACGATTGGTTATATTTTACTGGATTCACTTTACAAAGGTACTTATCAATCCTTAGAAAATCTTAGTCAAAAAAATTATATAAGTTTGCGTACGATTCAAAGAAAATTAAGAGAACTTAATACTATTTTGAAAAACTATCATTTATCTTGCAGCTTGAAAAAAGGTAATCCGATAGAAGGAGAAGAATACCGTATCCGATACTTTTTTCACTTGATGTATTGGCAGTCATTCGACGAAAATCATTCTGATATATTATCAAGTATAAAAAATAAACGTCAACTATTAGAAAAATTTGCGAAACATGCGCCATATACGCGTAGTATAGATAGAAAGAAATGGATCAGCCTACTAAGAATTTCGTTGCAACGAATGAAACAAGGCCACCCGATTACGTATGTCCCAGAAGAGATGAACAAATTTGTGCATCCATTGATAACAAAAGAAGAGTTTACGCATTACATACTAGAGCCTTTTTTTGAAGCAAACTTCTGGTCGATGAACCACATCACTCCAACAGAGCAAGCTTACCTTTATTTTATGTTTGGTGTAATGAATACCTATTTGGAAGAAGACTTGTTGGATGCTCCAGATAAAGTACAAGAAAGTTGGGGCTGGATTGAATCGTCTATTGTAGAAAATTTTGAAAAAAACTTCAAGATTTGTTTTATAACTTCAGAAAAAAATTATCTATATGTCAATTTGGCAATGATCCATTTGTATTCAAGGGTTTTTGGGACAAAAAAGAAGGTGGATGCTTTCGGAAAATCAGCAGAAGACAGAGATTTTCAGCATATATTTCCAGTGATGTATCCAATCATGCAACAGTTTTTTAGTGGGGTAGCTCGCAGAATTCCAGAGCTTAATACTTATTATGAAAAGAACAGTCGGTTGATTTTTCAATACTGTATGCTAGTCAGGGACACTTTTATAAAACACGAACAACCTGTCATATTCTATATTCAATCGAAGTACGGTAAAACTCAGGAATTATGGGCAAAGAAAAGGATATTATCTATGACTGAACGCCCAATAAAATATAGTGCATCCGCTGATCAGTTACCTGATATTGTCATTAGCGATTATCCTATCGACAAAAAGGCATATGATCAAACGAATACACAGATATTTTACTGGAATGGACAACCTACAAAAAATGATTGGGCGCGTCTGAAAGCTGAAATCATAAAAATCAGGAATGAGAAAAATAGATCCATATTGGAAAAATTGGATTTCGTTAATTAAGAACGGCAGATTGTTTATGCCAAAATTAAGACATTGCAAAAAGATTATTTTCTTTAAAATCGACAAGATGACCAGAAAGTAAGAGTTCATTGAGCTCTTGCTTTCTTTTAGTTTTAGGAAGGAACATCCTGATTTTATCTTCGCTAAATCCAGTCAAAAGTTTTGCAGGCTGGTCGTAGATAATCGGTTTTTTCAATAAAGAAGGGGATGTACGAATCTCAAGGTATAGTTCACTCAAACTGAGCTCGTCTATTCTGTGAACAAGATTTTTATAACTAATAGAATGAGTAGAGAGCATTTCGGTCACGCCGTTGTTTGTCAATTTTAGTAAGTGGATAAATTCATTTTTGGTTAGTGGTTGACGAATTAAGTTCTGTTCGACAAACGGTATATCATGGACGATAAGCCAACGTTTTGCGCGTCTTGAAGACGAGCAGCCAGAACCTGTATACAATTTAATCATCATACATTCCTCCAATAGCTAAGTATTTATGAAATAATAACATGAAGAAATAGTCGAAAAGTGCCATTTAGAGGTGTAAAATAAGAAAATGTTGTCACGTATAATGGAACTAGCTAGATAAGAAATACTATTAAATCAAGAAAAAAGAAAGAAGGCACAAGTATGTCAAACACAGCCGACGCAATAGTAGTGATCGATTTACAAAAAGGGGTATGTTTTGATTCTTCGTCGATACACGAATTAGAAACAGTGACAGCATTAGTGAATGAAAGAATCAAAACATACGAAACGATTGGAAAGCCAGTTATTTTCGTTCAACACGAAGATGATCAATTAGTACCAGAAACAAAACCATGGGAGCTATTGTCGGAATTATCTATTCCTGAACACAGTTATTTTGTGAGAAAAACCCATGCGAATTCATTTTATAAGACTAATCTGAGTATGTTATTAACTGAATTGGACTGTCATTCGATCGAATTATGTGGGGCACAAGCAGAGTATTGTATAGATACGACTGTGAAGTTTGCTCATGGATTAGGATACCAGCTTATGATGTGTAGAGGAGCAACGACAACTTATGATAATCCTTTTATGAAAGCAAAGGAAACAATCGCTTTTTACGAGAAAATTTGGGATAAACGATTTCTGACATTTTTGGAGCAATAAGTTGTTTCTTCGTTTAAAAAAAGCAGAATGGATACTGGTTTATCCATTCTGCTTTATTACGTAAAATGAGAAAATAATCCTGTTCTATTTTTATGGGATAAACCATTTATTTTTTGTATAAAAAATGTTTGCGTTTACATATAATTCTCCTAGAAACATAAAAAGGAGTGAATAGCTTGAGAACAAAACAAGTATTAAAGGGAGCGTTGGTCATCTTATTTGCTGTAAGTACAAGCGTCCCGCAATGGACAGTATATGGAGAGAGCATTTCTTCCGAATCGGAATCTCGGGAGGTAGAAACCACAGAAACTACTGATGCTGGAAATGAAACGAAATCGAGTACTTCACAAACAGAAACAAATACTGAAACAACGGCTGAGACATCTGTTACTAGCACAGATCAAGAAACGACCGCTACCACAGATAACCAACAAACAGAAGAAGCAACAGCTACAAAAATGTCAAACGACGAATCCTCTTCTGCTAAAGTAAGTGACAAAGAGAATGGGACAGAAAATGATGATATCGGTAAAGGTGAAAATTTCAATGGTAAAGAATATTTGAATTACTTCGGTAAACAGATGACAGAAATACTTAATGGACCAACAGAAGACATCAAGTCAAAATTAATAGAGTTATTAGTCACTGAGCTTGCTGTTAATGATTATGGTGTAGATAAAGAGATTATCAAACATCTGATTGCTACTTATCTATTGTACGATATCGCTTTTGCAAAAAACAGTGTGTTGATGTCGATGCTTGGAGGTACAGATGATGAGACAACGCCTACAGAAAACACAGGCTTCTATCCAAATACAAAACAACTTCATCAAACTGTACTAAACAAACAAGATGGCAAAATGATGGATGTATATGCATATTATGTCGATCAAGGTTCAGATAAAACAGTCATGATCCATGGCGGATTTCGAGGGAATTGGAATAACGGGATCGTTACAGAAGAATACAATGATTTTTATAAGGCCGGGTATAATTTATTATTTGTTGATTCCAGAGCGACTGGTAATAGCGGAGGCGATTATGTGACCTATGGACAATATGAGTCAGATGACGTCCTTTACTGGATAAATCAAGAAGTTCGAGAGCGGCCATCTCAAAAGATTTTACTTTATGGTGGTTCGATGGGAGCAGCTACGATGATGTATGTATTAGCGAAAGATATTCCTGTCAATGTCAAAGGAATTATTGAAAATTGCGGATTTGCATCAATTGATGAACAACTACGTTTTACGTACAGCCAGACAGTAGTCCCCGCACTACCGGATGCCATAAAAAATCAGTTAGACATCATTGGGGATCAAGAGCATGAAGATTTATTTATGGGCCTTTTGAAACAATACTATTTTGATCAGGAGATGCATTTGGATACAAAAGCTGCTCTACCTACGATTGGAATGTCAGATTCATTGCCTAAATTGATTATCCATGGAACAGCAGATGATGTAGTACCTGTGTCTAACGCGCAAAAATTATATGAGTTATCAGGAGGGTATAAAGATCTTTTATTAGTAGAAGGAGCAGGGCATGGAAAGGCACAGGAAGTTGACCATGCTGCCTACACGAAACATGTAACGGACTTTTTGAAAGTAGTGTTCCATGATCAGATAAACGTAAAGTATGTGGATGAAAAAAATAAAAGTCTACTCAAAGACCAGGACGAAATCCAGCTTTACGGAGCTTATGGAGAGAATTATATGACAGAGCAAAAGACATTCGAAGGATACGAATTAGTAAATGTTGAAGGACCGACTGAAGGGGTTTTTAATGAGACGATACCAACTATTATTTACCATTACAAAAAAATCCCAGTAGCTCCACCAAAAAAGCAAGATCCGACAGAGAATGCAGACAATAAGGGAAAGAATGAACCTCGAGAGGATCAATCAAGTGATGATACGCAACCGATTCAGATGACAGTGAAAGTACAAAAAAAGACAGATGCAAAAAAAAGAATGTTGCCGAAAACTGGAGAAAAGAAACATTCGCTTCTCATTTATTCAGGTGGATTTTTATCTGTTAGCACGATTATCACATGGATTTGGCGAAGAAAGAGAGGGTAAATGAATGAAATGGTTCAAGCGAATAGTGATTGCAGTACCAGTTATCATCGTAGTTATTTTAGTCACTGTATTTTTGATTAATCAAATCACACCAAAGCCGATTAGCTTGCTTGTTAGAAAACAATTTGACACAAGTGAAAAAGAACAAGTATATGCCCGACCAGATGATTTCCAGCAAAAAATCGAACAAATCGATATAAAAAAAGAAATATCCTATCCTTCAAAATACAAAAATAATAATATGGATATCTACGCACCGAAAGTGGAAAAGAAAAAATTACCGATTCTTTTCTGGATGCATGGAGGCGCATATGTAGGAGGGGATAAAAATGATTGTCGTGATTATTTGGAATATCTATGTTCAGACACGCAGCAAATCATCGTAAATATAGATTATGAACGATCACCGGAAGCAAAACATCCTACACCAGTTATCCAATTGAACGAAGCCATTCAAGCAGCTAAAAAAGAGATAAAAGATCAAGCAGATTGGTCGAATATTTCGATTGGTGGAGATTCGGCAGGTGCACAAATTAGTGGAGAATATTTATTAGCACTTCAAAATGAAGAAATTAAAAAAGCTGATCATCTTGATCCGACTTTGGAGAACAAGCAGATTACGAAGTTTATTTCTTTGTCTGGTCTGTTGGATCCTTCTGCATTTACTCAAGTAAGTGATAAAATCTCTAGCTTTCTTTATGAAAAATGTGGATGGGCTTACTTTGATAATAAGGACTTTGAACAATCAGAGAAGGTCAAAAGTTTAGCCTTGGTCAGACATGCGGATCGTTGGACGCAAAACACATTCTTAACGGATGGAAATACAAATACGTTTACGAAACAAATGGAAGAAGTAACTTATGTATTTGAGAAAGCGGAGGTGAAAGTCACAAAAGTAGATTATGCGGAGAAAAATGCTGTTTTGAACCATGAATATCAGTTTGATTTCAGCAATAAACAAGCGCAAGAAACATATCAAAAGTTAGTAATGTTTTTCAAGGAGTAAAGTCTTATGATGCAAAAGAGGTTGTAATCTGTCACTTAGCTCCAAGTCACAAGGAGCAATTTCAATAAACAAGCTTTTCATGGTTTATGAATATTGTAACTTGTGACTGAGGAGTTAGAGATGGCAAGGGGCACCTTTTATTCGAAATTTGGGAATATCACACGATTATTGTCACGATCTCTTTTACGTAAATTTTATAAGTCAGATTTGTTGTTTTGATCGTTTAAAAAAAGCAACAAATCCGAAGCCTGCGGAGGCAAGAAGGGACAAAAAGCCGAGTGGTAAGCAAAAGAATGCTGGTTCCACTAATATTCCGTTGTTATTAATATAAGGCTGGGAACAAAGATGAATAGCAAATAAAATCAATGCACTAGCGAAAAAAAGCAGAGAAATATGGATAGCTTTCATAAGCAGCACCTCCTTTTTTATAATTGTATGATAAATAGATTAAGAATCTATAAATGTGACAAGTTTGTTAGGATGTGAATAAAATGATCATCCAGCGAACTTGAAACAAAGATGGCTAACGATAAGTAATTGATGATTCAGCAATCAGATAGTTACAAAGTTTACCATCATACGTCTAGACCAATAATAGAAAATATGGGAATATAATAGAAAAGATTTAGGATACCCCCAAAAGAATTTCCCCAAAAATTCGATGTATCCTAAACTTTTTTATTTTACATCACAATCATATCAACTGTGAAATAAAATTACAAATGATAACCTAAAATGAGGCCAAAAGCCAGTGTTATCAAGGAAATACTTAATTTACCAAAATTTTTTTTAATTTTTTAGAAAATAAGAAACAAAAATAATAAAAAAAAGAAAAGATAAATTTTTTACTACTGTATACTAACTTTGTTATCGCATCTAACAAGTAACTCGAATAATACCAATACAACCTTCTCCAAAGATGCGATGACATACGTTCTAACCCACCGACTATTGATGTTCTGTACCACCCTTGCAGAACCAAAAAAGCCACTACCAAATACTTGGTAGTGGCTTTTTTTGTTTTATGGATTTTTCGCTTTTTCTGTTATGGTGCTATTCTTTGATTTCAGAAATAGTATGTCGAACTTTAGCGATAGAACGACGTGATTCTTTTTCGTTGTAAAACATCAAAATCACATATAGAGAGTCCAAAATGCTTAGTTGAGAAATACGGGAAGCTAAAGCTTCAGATCGGAATTCTGTTTCTTCAGAAATAGAAATAAAAACGACATCGCCAAGTTTAGCAAGGGAAGAATTAGCTTGGCTAGTAATAACGATTGTTTTTGCTCCAGTTTTTCTTACGGTTTCAGCAATATGGATTGTTTCTTTTGATTGCCCTGTGTGAGAAATCAAAACAGCACAGTCTTTTTCCGTCAATAAAGAAGCTTCCATCAATTGAATATGGTAATCCGTGCTGTGAGAAGTTGCGATAGGGGAACGCAAAAATTTATGATAAGCGTCAGTTGCTACAATCTCTGAACCGCCAACACCGAAAAAATAGACACGTTTAGATTCATTGATAATAGTAGCCGCTTTTTTTAGATCCTTTTGTTGTAACAACTTTTTTGTGTCATTTAAAGTTGAAATACTGGACTCGAACACCTTTTGCGCCATAGTGAGCTCAGTATCTGTTTTCTGAATATTTTCGTGGATAGAAATAGCAGATAGATCATTTTCTTGGATCAACATCGCCATTTTGAAATCTTTAAATCCATTATAACCAAGTTTTTTTGTAAATTGAAAAAAAGTAGAGTCAGCAATGCCCAGTTCACTTGCTAAATTGCTAATCGGACTATGACTTACTTTGCTTGGATTTTCTAAAATATAATCGGCGATAGCCTGTTCTTTTGGGCTGAAGTCGTTGTACATTGTTTTGATTTGTAGTCTTATGGAGACGCTCATGAGAATTCCTCCTTTTCATAATAAGATTATCATTTTTTCCGTTATCATTAATGTTAAAGATACAAGGAGAGTAGGAAAAAATCAAACAAAAAATATTTTTGTAAAATCTATTTACAAAAAAATATTTTTTTGTATAATGAGGGTATAAGAAATGGAGGCGCTATCATGGAAATTGGTGTAATTGGTTTGGGAAAAATGGGATTGAATTTAGCTTTAAACTTAAAAGAGCACCATCACAAAGTACAAGGACTCGACATTTCAAGTACAGCTGTTAGTCAGGCAAGAGAAAATGACATTCCTGCTTATCAAGAGATCTCTGAATTTCTAGCTACTTTTGAGCAGAAAAAAATCATCTGGTTAATGCTTCCTGCTGGAGAGATAACCGAAAACATGTTAAGAAAACTTTTTCCAAAACTCGGACCAGGAGACATTGTTATTGAAGGCGGAAACTCTTATTATAAAGATTCAATCCGTCGAGCAGAAGAGTTTCAGAAAAATGAAATCGGTTACTTGGATTGTGGGACTTCTGGGGGAATCGAAGGAGCACGACATCAAGCCTGCTTAATGATTGGAGGAGATAAAGAAACTTTTCTATCCGTGGAACAATTATTCAAAGATGTAGCAATTGAAAGAGGATATCTGTATGCTGGTGCATCCGGAAGCGGACACTTCTTGAAAATGATCCATAATGGAATCGAATATGGAATGATGCAAGCAATCGGTGAAGGATTCCAACTTGTACAAAAAAGTGAGTATGCTTTTGACTTGGAGCAAGTCGCACGTGTTTGGAATCATGGTTCGGTGATTCGCGGCTGGCTGATGGAAATCATGGAAGATCAGTTAAACGAACATCCCAATTTAAGTAATTATCGGGGGATCGTTTCTGCATCAGGTGAAGCAAAATGGACGGTTGAAACAGCGCTAGAAATGGCTGTTCCAGTTCCAGTAATTGCAACTAGTTTGTTCATGAGGAATCTTTCACAGGAAGAAGATAGTTTTTCAGCAAAAGTAGTTTCAGCACTAAGAAATGGGTTTGGCGGACATGAAATAGTTGAAAAGGGTGAGTAAAATGCCAGATTATCATATAGCAATCGTTAATTCCAGCAGTTTCGGAAGAGTTTTTCCACACCACTTGGAAAGATTAAAGTCAGTTGGAGACGTTCATTTCTTTACTGTTGATCAAGAGATTCCAGGAAAAGAACTAGCGGAGTTACTTAAAGGATTCAATATCATTATTGCAAGTGTTACGCCATTTTTTCGACGAGATTTTTTTGAAAACAAAGATGAACTGCTATTGATTTCCCGACATGGTATTGGTTACAACAATATTGATTTAAAAGCAGCAAAAGAACACCAGACAATCGTATCTATCATACCTGCTTTAGTTGAACGAAATGCTGTAGCAGAAAATAATATAACTAATTTGTTGTCCATGCTTCGACGCACGACACAAGCACAAGCAAGAGTCAAGGACGATAGATGGGAAGATCGGGCGGAGTTCGTCGGTAGGACGCTGTTTAACAAAACAGTTGGTGTGATTGGTGCAGGAAATACCGGAAGCGGAGTAATCGAAATTTTGCGTAACGGTTTTCGCTGTGATGTTCTAGCTTATGATCCTTACAAATCAGATTTATACATCGAAAGCTTTGGTGCAAAAAAAGTAGAACTTCAAGAATTACTGGAACATTCAGATATCATTTGTTTATGTGCGAATTTGACAGAAGAGAACTATCACATGATTTCTGCTAAAGAAGTCGATCAGATGAAAGAAAATGTTTATCTATCTAATAGTGCAAGAGGCGCTCTAGTTGATGAAGAAGCGATGATTAATGGTCTGAAAAGCGGAAAGATCGCAGGATATGCCACAGATGTTTTAGAAGAAGAACCGGGACGTCAAGATCATCCGTATTTAGCGTTTGAACAAGTAGTGATTACGCCACATATATCGGCCTACACAAGGGAATGTTTAGAAGCAATGGGTGAAAAATGTGTCAGAGATGTCGAACAGATCAGTCAGCACCTTCTTCCTGAACGTTCTGTCCAGACAAAGAGCAACTATATAAAAGGATGATGAAGAAAATGGTGAACGGTTTAAAAGTGAAAACAGGCCCTCAATTTTATTTATATGAAGAAGGTGGTATTTCAAAAGTTTCTGATCTCTTGAAATCATACGGCGCGAAAAGAGTACTGGTCACCCACGGAACGGTATCATGGGAAAAGGCGCTACCTAAATTAGTATTTTTGAATGACGAAACGATTCAATTTTTTTATCATCGTTATTCTGGAGAATGTAGTTATGCTGAAGCCAGACGAATAGCTACAATCATCAAAAAAAATGAAATCGATTTCGTAGTTGGCGTTGGCGGAGGAAAACTGACCGATCTAGTGGGTTATAGTGCCAATCTTGCAAGAATCGATTTCGGCGTCATCCCTACTTTAGCTAGTAATTGTGCTCCATGGACACCTCTTGCTGTCATGTATAAGGAGAATGGACAAGCAGAAGGGAAAACAGAACACTTTTACAGACAAGCTGCTTTTTTTATAACAGATCCCCAATTAGTGATTGATTCCCCTGTTCCATATTTCATTGCCGGGTTAGCAGATACACTAGCAAAATGGTATGAATCTGAGCTCATCTTAGAACAAGATTTTTTGCAAGATGAATCATTTTTGAAGCTAGCACAAGATACTGCGAAGATCTGCAAAGAAGAGATTTTGAATCATTCTGCTAAAGCAATCCAAGATATGGCACAAAGAAAACTGACATCGGAGTTCAAACAGCTTTCAGAGGTTATCTTTGCTGTTGCTGGTTTAGTTGGAGGATTAGGAGATAAATACGCAAGAAATGCGGCAGCACATGCTATGCATGACGCTATCAGTAAATATATTCCGGAAAGCCATCGTTTTCTACATGGAGAAAAAGTAGCGTATGGGATTTTCTATCAACTGGCACTAGAAGGTCGCTGGGAAAAAATAGACGAGTTATATCCTTTGTATCGGGAATTAGAACTGCCGGTTTCTCTAGAACAAATGGGATTATTTCCGAAAGATAAACAGATAATAGATAAAATGGCTGAATTTATTGATTCGAAAGAGAAAGTGCATTTGATTCCTATAGAGGTAACACAGAAATCACTGATACAGTCAATGATGGAACTGGAAGGTTATATCAGAAAGATCTGAAGGAGGAGGACACATGGAAACATTAAGTGTAGTACAAAGTTTGTTGATTGCTTTATGGGTAGCCGCGGTTATGTCCCGCTGGTTAGGTGGAGGAGCCACGTTGACCTTACGTTTTTCTCCTTTGATGACTGGATTAGTCGTCGGGTTGATCATGGGGGAAGTTGCACAAGCGATGATTGTTACAGCCGCTTTGCAAATGATTTATATGGGGGTTTTTTCTCCAGGAGGATCAATGCCAGCTGAACCATCTATTGCAGCAGCTATCGCAGTACCAGTCGCATTATTAGGGGATCTGTCGCCAGAAGCAGCGATTGCCGTTGCGGTGCCAGTCGGATTGCTCGGAAGTTACTTGTATCAGTTTCGTTTTTTCATCAATACTTTTTTAGGTAAATATACAGACAAAGCTGTAGAAGATTTGAATACAAAAGCTATGGCCCGATCAATTATTCTTTATCCAACGGTTGCCTCATTTTTATTATTCGTTCCGCTTGTTTTCATTGCTTTATATTTAGGGGCGCCATTGATCGCTGATGTAATCAAAGCTTTAGAGGGAACAGTCGTTATCCACATTCTTGAAGTAGTAGGTGGAGGGTTAGCGGCAATCGGTATCGCGACAACTGTATACGTTATCGGTCGAAAAGATTATCTGGTCTTTTTCTTCCTTGCTTATTTTATGAGTGTTGTTTTGAAATCTTTAGATATTACGATGGTTACTTATGCCATTTTTGGGATTATTATCGCTTTGATCTTTGTCCAGTCGCAAAAAGGGAAACAAGTACAGCCTGCCACAAGCAATAACAATTCAGCATCTTTTGATGACGAAGATGACTATGATGACGGATTTTAATTTAGGAGGAATGGGAAATGGCTGAAATAATGGATAATCAAACAGGTGCTCCTGAAGAAATCACGAAAAAAGATGTAACAAAAGCCTATCTGAGATGGCATTTTGCAAACGAAATTCCTCACTCTTTTGAACGTTACTTGGCGCCATCACTACTATACGGCATGATGCCAATCTTGAAAAAACTTTATAAAGATGAAGACTCTTTAAAAGCAGCATATAAACGGCAGTTACTGTTCTTCAACACTCAATTAAGCTGGGGTGGCGGTGTGATTACTGGCCTAATGTCTTCTATGGAACAGCAAAGAGCAGAAGAAGAGTATGAAGAAAAAGAGATCTTGATGCAGGATGACTTGATGTATAACACGAAAGCGGGATTGATGGGGGCACTAGCAGGAATCGGAGATGCAATCGATTCAGGAACCGTCCAATATATTTTTATCGCAATCGCGGTACCTTGGGCACAACAGGGAAGTCCTTTAGGCGCACTTTTTCCTTTTATCTGCTTTGGGTTGTATCAGGTTTTACTAGGGGTATTTTTCGCAAGACAAGCTTTCACTATGGGCCGTAATGCTACAGGCCTAATGCAAAACACTGGTGTTCAGACAGCGATTGAAATGCTATCAGTTTTAGGGTTGTTTATGATGGGGGTGCTTGCGGGAAACTATGTAAAAGTAGAATCTTCATTGAAATTTGCGATATCCGGACGTGAGTTTGTTATCCAGGAAATTCTTGATCAAATCGTGCCAGGGATATTACCTTTAGCTGTCGTAATGGGTGTGTACTTGTTCTATACGAAAAAAGGATTGAAAGTCACACAAGCATTATTATGGCTGACTGGAATATTAATTGTGCTAGCAGGAATCGGTATTTTATAAAAAGAAGGGAACGTGAATAAGATGGGTGTAGTCAATTTAGCGCGTGTGGATGAGCGTTTGATCCATGGGCAAGTAATGGTAACGTTATCTCAAAAAAGTGGAGTGAATTCCATTTTTGTTGTAGACGAAGTTGTAGCAAAAGATAAATTTATGAGAGATCTTTACAAAAATGCAGGAAGCCGTACAGGACAAAAAACAATTGTCATTACACCAGAGAAAGCTAAATTCTATTGGGATGAATATCAATTTAAAGAATACAATTGTATTTTGATCGCAAAAACAGTCCAAACGATTTACGACTTAGTAAAACACGGAATCCCCATGGAAGAATTGAATATTGGAGGGATTGCTCAAAAAAATCCTGATACAGATCTTTTAGTGACGAAATCTGTTTATTTAAATAAATCAGATGCTGAAAAATTGAAAGAAATGAATGAACAATATGGCGTAAAGAATATTTATTTCCAAGCCACTCCATCTGCACCTAAAACAGGATTAAAAGATGTATTGAACAAGTTTGATTTGTCATAAACAAATGCTTAGAAAAAAGATAAAGAGGGCGAAAAAATGAAGAAGAACGAGATGTTTCGTGATTGGGAATTTCGTTATCGCTATATTTACCGTAAGCGCCGTACAAAAAAGAGTAAACAGCGTTTTCTTTCAGCATTAGTATCAGATATTTACAGTATGAGAACAGATGTGACAGTCATTGCTTACGATACGCTAGCCTACCGATCAAAAAATATTTATGTTGGAGATATCGAAAAAGCAGAGAAAGTTATCTGTACTTATTACGATACACCCGTTCATGCATTAGGAAGTTATTTCATGTTTGATTGGAAAGACCAAAGGAAAAAAACAATCTACTCTATATTATTGTCCTTCATTTTGTTGTTCAGTTTAGGTTGGTGGGGAATGATGATATATAACAAAAATCCTCATCACGTATTCGATCTGCTATCCGTACAAACAGGTATCACTGTACTAGCATTTGGGAGCTACTTTGTCTTATTGGGAAAAGCAGCTCGCGGATGGCCTAGCAGACAAACTTTTATTCGAAATACTTCATCCATATTAACGATGCTAGAAATGATCCGTACGATTGATGATCCGAGTGTAGCGTATGCGTTTGTTGATGAAGGCTGTTATGGAGAAAAGGGCTTAGACAGCGTGAGATCGGGTATGAAAAAAGAGGCTATTCTTTTTTATCTAGACTCTGTTGGGGCAGATACACCGCTACAGTTTTCGGGAAAATATTTTTCAAATAAAGAACAGTGGCTGAAACAAGTTGATAAGTTGAAAGAAAAAAACGTCAATTATATTTTTAGTGCAAGAAAAAAGCAAGCGCAGTTCTTCTATTTGACCAAAACAGATTTACGAGGGAAAACATTTAATTGGCAAAATGCCAATCAGATTATTGCTCTTTTTCGATAAGTAAAAAGTGCAAAACAAGGAGTGAGAAGACTAATGTTGGAAATCATGATCGTTACACATGGTAAGTTGAGCGAAGGACTGAAAGATGCGGCGGAAGTAATTGTCGGGACATCGAGCCATATTGAAACAATGTGCTTAGAGTCTGGGGAGGACATCCAAACATTCGGAGAGAAGGTCAAAGAAAAATTAACTATGATCAACACAGCAGAACCCATGCTAGTATTTGTTGATCTAATTAGCGCAAGTCCGTACAATCAAGCGCTCTTGGCAGTCAATGAACTGACTGAAGAAAAGAAAGCAGCCACTTATGTCATAGGGGGCGTGAATCTGCCAATGTTGTTAGAAGCAATCAATCATCAGATGCTTCACACACCGATAGAAGAAGCGGTGGAACAAATTGTCAAACAAGGAAAAGATAATTTAACTGTTTGGCATGCTTCAGCGGAAGAAAAAAAATTAGATGAGGACGATTTTTAGAAGGAAGGCTGAAAAGATGAAGTGGGGATTTAGATGGTATGGTGAAAAAGGGGATTCGATCCCATTAAAATATGTTCGCCAAATACCGGGAATAAATGGGATAATTGGAACTTTGCTGACTAAAATGCCTGGAGATGTTTGGGAGATTTCAGAAATTGAGGAGTTGAAAGCATCTGTTGAGAGCCAAGGACTGGAACTGCTTGGAATTGAAAGTGTAGCGATCCACGATGCAATCAAGGCAGGGACAGATGAACGAGATTACTATATTGATAACTATATACGAACAATCAAAAACTTGTCTCGATGTGGGGTTCGATTGATTTGTTATAGCTTCAAACCAATTTTTGGATGGGCGAAAACTGATTTGTTTAATGAAAACAACGATGGAAGCTATTCTCTTTTATACGATCAGAAAATCGTCGATCAGATGGAGCCAGGAGAAATGTATCAATTGATACACAGCCAGTCAAAGGGATTCAAATTGCCGGGTTGGGAAGAAGAACGGTTGAAAAAATTCGCTCAGCTGGAAAAACTGTATGAAGGAATGACCGAAGAAGAATTATTTGAAAATCTGACTTATTTTTTAGAAAAAGTGATTCCAGTGTGCGAAAAAGCAGATGTAAAAATGGCTATCCATCCAGATGATCCGCCATGGGAACTTTTTGGTTTTCCTAGAGTGACGAAAAATCTTGGCGACTTGAAGAAAATTCTAAATGCAGTAGATTCTCCATATAATGGACTAACGCTGTGCACAGGATCTTTAGGGGCAAATCCGGAAAACGATTTAGTTGAAATCATCCATGAGGTAGGTTCGCGCATCCATTTTGTCCACTTCAGAAACGTGGAGTTTTTAGGAGAAAGAAAGTTCAAAGAAACGGCACATCCCTCTACAGAAGGCTCCCTTGATATGTATCATATTATGAAAGCGCTGGTGCAAGAAGGGTTCGACGGTCCTATACGCCCTGATCATGGTAGAACCGTGTGGGGTGAAGTGGCTATGCCTGGATATGGCCTGTATGATCGTGCAATGGGACTCACTTACATGCAAGGTCTATATGAGGCGATAAGTAAGGAAAAACCACTGGGAGAGCATTATGAATAAAATCAAGCTCTTCATCTTTGATATGGATGGCCTTTTATTAGAAACTGGACGTTTAGCTTATCGTGCTTATGTAAAATCAGCACAAAAGTATGATTATGAAATGCGTAAGGAAGTCTATTATTTACTAACTGGCCAAACAGAAATGGCGATAAGAGAACAAATGGGCATTTTGTACGGAGAAGATGTTCCATATATCAAATGGCGAGAAGCAATCAATCAATATAAAGAAAAAATCGTGAAAGAAGATAAGAGAGTATATACGAAAAAAGGAGCAGAAGAAATTTTATCTTTTGCAAAAGAAAGAGGAATCCATACAATCGTGGCCTCGTCTAATACACGCGAGAAAATAGAAATGTATTTAAAAATGGAAAATCTATATGCCTTGTTTGATCAAATCATTTCAGGGGATGATGTAAAAAAAGGAAAACCGGAACCAGAGATCTTTTTGAAAGCTTGTTCAAAAATGAATATTCCTCCAAGTGAAGCACTTGTATTTGAAGACTCGATTGCAGGGATCGAAGCAGCAAGGCGAGCGGGCATTTTGTCTTTTCTCATCAAAGATCATTTGATAGGGTTGCCCGATCATAATGGGAAGCATAAGTTGAAAGTAGATGTAAGTTTATATGAATCCAATAAAGCAGACTATGAATTTTATGACATGCATCAAGCAAAACGGTTTTTAGAAAGTAAAGGGTTGTATCTCTAATAAAGAGGACTATTTTCTAGTCCTCTTTATTTATTGTCCTGCACGACTGAGGGAACAGATGAAAAAGAAGTAATTTTTTATTTTGAAGTATCTACCTTATTTGTAGTGAACAATTTAGAACAAACACAAAACGCATCTACTGTTATCTATCAGTAGATGCGTTTAAAGAGAAGAACGAGAATCGTCCATATGAGGGTTTCCACTCCTTATGCAGATTTTTTTAATTCTTGCATTGCTTGTTCGATCGTAACACCTGTCGCTACATGATTGGTATTTTCTTTGTCAAAAACGACAAATAGATTCAAATCTGTATCCAAGGTTACTCGATATTGTATATCTTTGTTATAGAATGTCATAGCCATTCTCCTTTCTTTAAATACTTGCTGAAAGGCAACGAACGCGTTGATAACGAAATTCCGTTTATAAGTATACCACCAATTGAAAGGTTTTCATAGTTAAGAAATTTTAAAGTCAAAAGTTGCAGATAAAAGCAAATAAACAAGAAAACAAAAAGTGAATCAATCGCGGTTATTCAACTTTTTCTTCGATTCGAAGACAATAGAAGACAATGAATTTTATATTTCATTGCATTATCCTTGTGTTATTAGAAAAAGCATGATATATTAAATGAGTAATCTATTTTGAAACGTAATTTGAGCGATATATCTACATAGATAAAACTCCTTTTGCCTATCAAATATTTATTGCAACGAAAAAACGTACATTGATACGTATCAGGAGGAATTTATTTATGAATAACGGTACAGTAAAATGGTTCAACGCAGACAAAGGTTTTGGCTTTATCACTGGTGAAGATGGAAATGATGTATTTGCACATTTTTCAGCTATCCAAGGTGACGGCTTCAAAACTTTAGAAGAAGGCCAAGCAGTGTCTTACGATGTTGAAGATGGTCAACGTGGCCCTCAAGCAACAAACATTGTTAAAGCTTAATAAAAATTGACTTTTAACCGTCTTTTCTTTCGAAAAGACGGTTTTTTTGTACGAAAAAATTCATTGGTCGTTGAATAGGCTGAATAGTAGTGTATAAAACAATTTTGTGGAGCGTGAGGCTTTTATGGTAGAGGAAAATACGAATAAAGTGATGTTGATAAAAAGATTCCTATCTTGAATATGAATCGAGATGTCTTGAAAATGAATGAGTTTGACCAATCATTATCCTATCGAAATTTACAGTTTCGTTCGATTGGTCTGTCAATTAATGAAAAAGTAAAAAAGAATATGTTCTAGGAAGAGGGCGGCACATCTAAATTTTTAAGTAACGGACAGTTCAAATATCAAGCATTGAAAGAGGCTATCCTACTGTTTGAAGGAATACGAATATATAAAAACGACAAAGAGGAAAAAGTAGTTCATTAAATCCCTTCAAGTGATGAAAGAATGAGATCTAATAAAACCTGATCTTTCATCTGTTTTTTAAATAACGTAATAATTTTTTTATTTTTTGTGCTTACGCCGTTATTGTAGAGTGATTTAGCATTCTTATTTTTAAAAATAACTGTGTTATATATTAAAAAAGGCATAATAGTTATAAGCTTTTTTAAAGAATATTTAGAAATTATTAATTTTCGTCTGAAAACAAAAAAAGAAAGCGTTATTATTTTAGTCTATTTTCAGGGGGGTAACCTTATGATAAAAAAACTATTTTTACTATCAATATTAACGCTAGCAATGGCAGGTTGTTCTGACTCTGGCTTAGCAACTGAACTGATCACAAAATTAACTGAAGCCACGACAGAGGAGTTAAAATGTGGAAACGATCACAGTGACTACAGAGGCTTAAATCGACGATGCATGGGAATATTAGGCAGAAGCAATTGTAAGCATCGATGTAGTAATCGAAGAAGGTGTAGAAGAAGCAACAGAAAAATCAAAAGAAAGATCAAAAGAAAGATCAAAAGAAGCAATCTGTGCTGTGCATCGTATACAGACGTCGAAGATGCGGTACTTTTAAACCACGTCAGGAGATGTTCATTTATGTCTAGGGAAGTTGGCGATGAACCAAAACTAGAGTACGCTTTTAGTTTTGCACGTGAGGATGAAGATAACCCTAAAACTTACGACATTTTAGCTTGATCTAAGATGGTTAAAGCTTTTTAATGAAGTAAGAGGAGATAGAAGGCTTTTCTAGTTATATTAGGTAAGATAAATTCCTTTTTGCTCCAAATTTGCTAAACATTCTGCTAGATAAACTTCATCGTGTTCCGGATAAATCGGCACGTTGCGCTCTACAGTAGGTAAATCAAAAAATGCTTCGCATGATTTGCCACGATACATAGGATTTTTCCACTCTGGTGCTGGGCTGTAACCACGTTTTTCCATTTCATCCATGACAAGCTGATGATATTGGAATAATCTATAAGGAGAATAGTGAAAAACATAATCCACAGTAGCATGTTTCTTTCCCCAGCCATTTCCTCTTAATGCACAGCATTCCCGATGTTGTCCTAAAAGCTGTTGACGAGGAAGCTTTGAAATCAATTTTTCATGCCATAATCGCATAGAAATGTCTCCTTTATATATAGATTGTTAACCTTAGACGTTAAATGAAAAAACCAGCACCAAGGCTGGAAAAAATCACTTCAGTTTGCTTGCTGTTTCTGAGCGACCAATTAGGTAATCAACGGAAATATCGTAAAAGTCAGCGATATAGATTAATTCAATGATGCTTGGAATTTCTTCTCCTTCTTCGTACTTACGATATTTGAATAAAGGAATACTTAACGCGCTAGAAACAGCTACTTGAGATAAAGATCGGCCAGTTCTTAAGAAATTCAGACGACAACGTAAAGTATCCAGTAAAATAGCTTCTTCGATACTCATTTAATCACCTTTCATTATAGTAGAATAGTTATAATGACTATAGAAAGCTACACATGCAATCAATAGTACTCAATGTTTTTTATTTAAACGTATCAAATAAAGAATGACGATCAATAAAGACAAAACCAGTCCTGATAATTCTTCTATAAAAACACTATCGGGTTCAAAGTAGTTGTAATTAAAAACTTTCCACATAAAGTAGATAGCCGGAAGAGTCAAAATAGCTAAATAAAACCGTTCTTTGTTCCAATTCATAAGATAAACAATACTTGCGACCAGTGCGACCGCAGGCACCCAAAACAAAACTCTCACCAACGTAATCATGTAACGGACTCCTCAACGATTCATATAATAAAAGATAACATGTTATTGCATACATCACAAATGAAATGCTAGGAAAATAAAAGAAGAATAGATCAATGAAAAATGAAAAAGCAGAACAGTTTTCTGCTGATAAGCAGGAACTGTTCCGCTGAATGTGTCTTATCTATCGAGAAAAAATCAATGGATTGATATCTAAGTAATTCAATACATATAAAAAGAGGACGATCGCATTCACTAAAAAGGAAAGAATGATGATCCCATAGCGAATGGAAACATATTTAACAAATACTTTTGTTTGAATACGGGCATATCTTTTTCCTTTATAGCTGAGCATCATGACAAGAAGCAAAAGGGTAATCACACCTTGAAAAATCATTCCAATAAACAGAATTCCTGAGGTTTGATAATTTAATTGGAGAAAATAAGCTGCTGCCGCAACTAAATCGAATAAAATCGCAATAAATGGCAAAATAATCACTCCTAACATTGAGAATAAATAAAAGAATAACATTTTTTCTAAAATAAGCAAATAAAAATTAAAGTAACAAAATAGTTATGACACAAGTAAAAGAAATAAGAATAACAATATTATTTTACTTATATTTTGAAACTTGCGAGAGTTTATCATCCGTGCTATAGTTGAAAAGTAACAAAAATAAATTTTATTTATGATGTACCTTTAGCTCAGTTGGTTAGAGCAGACGGCTCATAACCGTCCGGTCGTAGGTTCGAGTCCTACAAGGTACATAAGAGGTTGTGAAAAAGCTGCCCTGCATCAAGTAATAAGAACAGCCAAGTAAAAACAGCTTCTTATGTTTTTTACTTGGCTGGACTTATTACTGCAGATGCAAGCTTTTGAATACCGTTTAAGGAAGAGGTCGTGAGCCTGCCGTTTCACTCTGTGTCATAAAAAAGCCAATCTACTTTGATAGAAAAAGCACGTAGGACTAAAACAGTTCTGCGTGCTTTTTTTATTGTGTGTTAAATATCGTAAATGAAGATAGATATTTTTATGATTCGACGATAGAGACGTTGAAATCTTTCAACAGCTCTAAAGCGGATTCTCCGTGTTTTCTACTGGAGACTAACATTGGATCAACAAAAAAGTCTGCTTCAGGAAAAGCACTCTGCAGGCCTATCAGATTAGAGAGTACACACAAGTTTGTTTCAATCCCGACTACTTCGATCTCTTTTTGTTCTTCTTTGCTTTCAAATAAAGTTTCCTGGATTTCAGCTAAAGTTTCAGGTGGAATCGTAAAGTAATACTTTTTAATCACTCGTTCATTTTCTTGTGGAGAAAGAAGAGGGATCAATTGCAAATCTTCTCGTTCTTCTTCTTTGTCCTTCAGTTCAACTGGAATATCCCGTGTGAAGAGAATATATTCATTATTTTGGCGTGCTTTAGCTAATCTTTGAGCAATACGTTCTGCCAATTGATCTGACTCTGGAATATAAAATTCGCTGTTTGGATCAAGAATATGATTTTGCATATCAATAATAACTAACATTTTCTTTCCTCCTACATTCATATCGTCATTTTATTCTTTTTAATAAAAGTTTTTTAAAATATAAGCAACACCAGCTTCTTCATTCGTCAGCGTTACTTGGTTTGCAATTTCTTTTACTTGTCGCTGTGCATTCCCCATCGCAATACTCAAACCGCTGTAATTCAACATAGCAATGTCGTTTTCTTGATCGCCAAAAGCCATGATGTCACTCGATTCGATTCCAAGGTAATCCGCCAGAAAAACAAGTGAATGAGCTTTAGTGATACCTGTAGGCGTGATTTCTAAGAAATGCGGATCAGAGAATACTGATTGGATACCATCTGCTTGCAGATCTCTTTGTAGCTTCTGTAGTTTTTCTTCACTCTTATCTGTTAATGCTAATTTAAGATAGCTAAGAGAAGGATCTTCCAACATATTTAAAATTTGATCAAAAGAATGGTTCTGCAAATTGAAATGTTCATAATAAGGGTCATCTTTGACTAGACTTGATTCATCGAATGTCAGCTGATCATCTTGGGTTTCTCGGCTAGCAATGATGGATATTTTCGCTTCTTGAGCATAGAAGAAGGCTTTTCTCAGTGTATCGCTATCTATTTTTGAACGTCTGAGAACTTTCGCCATTTTTCCATCCTTCATTTCAGCAATCAGTGAACCATTGGAAGAAATCAAATAGCCACCGATTCCTAATTCGGAAAAAATATCTTTAGCAGAAATGCTGTTCCTTCCGGTAGCGACGGTTACGATTCCGCCATTTTCATCAAATTTCCGAAGTGCTTGGATATTTTCTTCTGGTATCTTTCCATTTCGATCAAGCAAGGTACCGTCTAAATCAATCGCTGCTAGTTTCATTTTATCTTCCTACTTTCTTTTTACATATCTATTTTCCTGTTACCTTAAGATTAAATGAGAATTTAAAAAAATGAAACTAACTTGCTTTGTCATTATGAATTTTTTCAAAAAACATTCTTAAGAAAAAGGTGGCTATATATAGTAGTTTTTGGTCAATATCTTTGAATAAAAAGCCATGAAAAACGAATAGTTAGCGCTTACTAATGCGTTTTGTGATAAAAAAATTTTAAAATATTCAATGAAAACAAAGCATATATTTTGCTTTAAAACCAAATGAGGAATATTCTAGATGTAGAACAGGTTAGAAAAAGATTAGAAAAAGGAGTGATTTTGATGGAGAAGAGATACGGCGTAGTTCCTGTGGTAACTGCTTCAGACGAAAATTATGCTCCTTACTTGAGCGTGATGATCGCAACTGCATTAGAAAATTGCAATAAAACAAGACGCATAAAATTTTATGTGATTGACGATGGTCTATCAGAATATAGTAAAGAAGGATTGGAAGAAACGGTAAATAAATATTCAAGTAATGCAAGTATCCAATTCCTGACAGTGGAAAAAGATATCTACGAAGACTTCCTAGTCAGTGACCATATCACAACTACCGCTTACTTAAGAATTTCTTTACCAAACTTATTAGCTAAAGAGGATTATAAGAAAGTCCTTTACTTAGATTCAGATGTGTTAGTACTAGACGATATCGTAAAACTATATGATGAGCCGTTAAATGGAAAAACAATCGGCGCTATTATCGATCCAGGCCAAGTGAAAGCTTTGGAAAGATTAGGAATCGATTCCGATGACTTGTACTTCAATTCAGGAGTGATGGTGATTGACATTGATCAATGGAATAAAAAAGAAATTACAGAAAAAACTATCCATTACCTCAGTGAAAATGGCGATCGAATCATCTATCACGACCAAGATGCTTTGAATGCTGTACTTTATGAAGATTGGGAACAACTTCATCCAAAATGGAACATGCAGACTTCGCTGATTTTTGAACGTCATCCAGCACCAAATGAAAAATATGAACGTCAGTATAAAGAAGGAAATGAAAAACCTTCGATCGTTCACTTTACAGGACATGATAAACCTTGGAATACGTTGAAAGATCATCCGTATACCAATTTATACTTAAAAAAATTAGCACACAGTACTCTAACGAAAGTAGGCGAGATCAATGAATAAAAAAGAAATAGCAGTAGTCGCAAGTTGTAACACAAAATTCGTACCACATTTAGCTGCATTATTTGTCTCAGTATTAGATAATTGCAACCCGTCTAAATTTGTTCGGTTCTATGTGATTGACGATGATATCGATTTTGAAAGTAAACAGCTTTTACGCTTCTCAGTGAAAAACGCACGAATGAACTCAGATGTGGAATTCTTGAAAATCAATAAAGAATTCTTTACAAATGTGGTAATCAGCGATCGTATTCCAGAAACAGCTTATTATCGTATTGCGATTCCGGAATTGTTCCGCGGCACAGAAGTTGAACGTATCTTATATATGGATTGCGACATGATCGCTTTACAAGATATCTCTAAATTATGGCGTCTTGACTTCGGTGATTCAATCGTAGCAGCTGTTGAAGACGCTGGGTTCCATCAACGTCTGGAAAAAATGGAAATTTCAGCTAAATCAATGCGTTATTTCAACTCAGGTTTGATGCTGATCAATGTGAAAAAATGGTTAGATGAAAATATTACGCAAAAAGTATTAGATTTCATCGAACATAATCCAGAAAAATTACGATTCCATGACCAAGATGCATTAAATGCTATCTTACATGACCGTTGGTTACCACTTCATCCGCGTTGGAATGCACAAGGCTATATCATGGCAAAAGCAAAAAAACATCCAACAGCAGCAGGCGAACGTGAATACGAAGAAACTCGCAACAATCCTTACATTATCCATTTTTCAGGACATGTGAAACCGTGGAGCAAGGATTTTGAAGGGCCAACGAAGAAATATTACGAAAAATATGCAGGGATGACGGCTTTCCGCTGTGTAGCTAAATTCCCTAAATATCCAAAATACGCAAAAGTTCAACCAAAAACAGATGTAGTTGTTAAATAATAGAAGACAACAACTGAAGAGGGGGAGTAGGAATGGAAATTACAATGTCTAAAAATGCAGTAGAGACGTTAATTGAAAAGGTTGGGGAAAATACAAAAATCGCACTCGCGCTCATCAATGTTTCCGATCCATTTTTAAGGGACAAAGGTGCTTTTGCAAAAGGCAGCTTTTTTCAAATCATTCCTTTTGTTTCGGAATTTGGAGAATATGCGACTAAAATCGAGCATCCATTATTGGACATCTATACATCTAAATTAGAGCAAAATTATTTCGGTAAACGATTGAACATGGACTTCAACAAACAGCTTGACAGCTTTTCATTAGAAAATGAAATCGCAGTACTCGATTATAATATCAAATTAAAGAACTGCTTCTTCAGCTAATAGTTTCGAGAAAGTCCAAAAAGGAGGTATACATTGAGATACTACTTTGTGGATGAAGAAAAGAATGTAACAGAAACAGATGAAAAAAAATATAATTGGCTCGTACTTGATAGTGCAAAGCCCGAAGAGATTGAGCAAGCAATCGAAGAATTCGAGCTTCCTGATGATATTTTCGTAGGAACCGAATATCCGGAAGAAGTTTCTCGGATGGAGCGCCTTTATGAGACGAAACTAGAGCATCCATTTTCTTTGGTAGTGATTAATCTAGATCAGTCAGATAATCGTATCGAAAAAAAATTAACGCCAATATCTTTTGTACTTTCCGATAATCTCTTGATTACTTGTATCGATAGAAAAACCGAATTTGTGGATCGGCTGCTGACAAAGCATGGAAATCATTTAAACTCGTTTGAAAAGATCATCACGTATACATTATTAGATATTTACACCCATTACGTGAAAGAACTAAGAGAGATGAAAAAGCGAATTGACGCTTTGGATAAAGCAGCTCGTAAAACAACGGAAAATGAAGAACTGTATAAACAGGCAGATCTTGAAAGAGACATCGTATATATCGATCATACCTTAAGAGATCAACGGGAAACAATGGATCAATTATGGAATTCTGAAACTTTCATCAAACGTTTAGATGATGAACAGCTACTCTATGATGTCCATTTGAGACAGCGACAAACAGAAAAAATGATCGAGATCTATCGAGATTTATTAGAGAGTATTGGTGATCTATTCAACGGGATGATGGACAATAATCTAAATCATATCATGAAATATCTAGATTCAGCTGCATTAATCATTTCCGTTCCGGCGTTGTTCGCAGGGATTTGGGGAATGAATACAGGAGGATTACCGGGTAAAAGTTCTGCTCTAGGCTTTATACTCGTAGTCTTTGGCTCTTTGATAGCAGCAGTAGTTTTAGGTTACCATTTATACCGGAAAGATTATACAAATTAAAGAATCTATTTAAAACAGGTATCAAACAAAGAAATTTGTTTTGGCAATACAATTTAAAAACTAGGAGGAATACAGCAATGACAGAACCAAAATTAATCGACCCACGAAACTTGTACCATACGGAGAAATTTCCTAAACAAGATCAGGATACACCAGCTTTACAGCAGAATATGATTCCTGTTCCTGATTGCGGAGAAGAATCCTATGAAGGCAATAATCAACTAGAAAACCGCCGTGTACTAATCACTGGTGGAGATTCAGGGATCGGTCGTGCAGCAGCGATTGCATTTGCTAGAGAAGGAGCAGATATCGCTCTTCAATTCTTCCCAGGAGAAGAAAAAGATGCAGAGGAAGTAGCAAAATACGTGAAAGATGCAGGACGTAAGATTGTCTTACTACCTTTTGATCTTCGTGACGAACAAGCACCTAAAGAAATCATAGATAAAACCGTGAGTGAACTTGGCGGGCTAGATACGATGGTACTAAACGCAGGACAGCAAATTTCTTGTCAGTCTATTGCTGAGTTACCACTTGAGCAAGTCAAAGACACATTTATGATAAACATCATCGCTATGTTTGCTTTAGTGAAAGAAGCTGTTCCGCATATCCCAGCAGGAGGAGCAATCGTAACAACAACTTCTGTTCAAGCATTCAATCCAAGCGAACATTTATTAGATTACGCAGCAACAAAAGCTTCAATCGCTAACTTTACGATCGGTTTAGCAAAACAGCTTGCACCTAAAGGAATCCGTGTAAATGGTGTAGCACCTGGTCCAATCTGGACACCATTACAACTAGACGAAGGACAACCTTCTGATTCGATCCCTGAATTTGGTCAGCAAAGTTTACTAGAACGTGCAGGTCAGCCAGGAGAATTAGCACCAGTTTATGTTTTCTTAGCATCGAATAAAGCAAGTTATGTTACAGCCCAAATTTACGGAGTAACTGGTGGAGAAGCGATCAACTTATAAGAAGTTGATCGTTTCACCCCTATGAGGAGGTGCGAAAATGAATAAAGGTGTAAAAACGATCGGAGTGATCGGAACGTTACTTTTGCTATCTGTGCTTTTGTTTGCGATACTATTAAGTGCAACCTATCCATTGCCTTTTCAGCTAGAGAAGTTTCGATTCTTTTCCATCACTAATTCATACGTGCAACAATATGTATTTTGGCTTGCCGTTGCATTTGCTATTTTGACAATTATCACGTTACTTGTTTTCCTGTTTTATCCAAAAACAATCGGAAACTTTCTACTGAAACATGGTGATGGGGAGTTGACGTTGGATAAAAAAGCAATTGAAGGAATGGTTCGTTCTCACTTGCATGAAGATGAATTCATTCATTCACCAAAAGTAAATGTCAAAGCAACGAAAAACAAGATCGCCGTCAATGTAAAAGGGGAGTTGAAACGAACTTCAGCACTCATTGGTAAAACAGGAACATTGATGAAAGAAATCGAAAATGAAGTACAACACATATTGGGAACAAAAGAGCCAGTGAAAGTATCGGTGAAATACACAGGCTTTGAAGAACCAGCTAAACGAAGCAATGACCGCAAACGAGTAGAATAGGGGGGACCAAAAATGAAAGAACTATTTTCGACATACAAGCTCCCTATCATCTTTGGGGTACTTGGATTGATATTAGCCGTTTTATGGATCACCGTGGGCTTTTTCAAGACCTTATTAATCTTGATCACGGCAGCGATCGGCGTCGCTATCGGTTTTTATCTGAAACAAACGAAAATCTTAGATCACTATTTTAAATCTTAGGAGGAAACATCCATGAATAACAATAACAAAAATAATAACAATAAAATGAACAACCAAAAACCAGTGTCTGCACATCCAGACCCAACGACACCAAACCAATCAAATGGTGTGAACGATGAAAAGAACAAAACAGCACCAGTATCTGCACATCCAGATCCAGTAGTCCCTAACGTTCAACAAGGAGTAGAAGAGAAGAAACATGATGCAGAAAAGCATGCACCTCATCATCCAGGAACTCCAGAATCTAAAGTTCCAGAACAACATGATGCAATCGATCCTTCTAAACCTGTGGAAGAGCAAAAACATCCTTCTGACCATGCGAAAGCACAAGAAAAACTTAGTTCTGACCACACAAACGGACAAGGAAAACTTGGTTCTGATCATACAAATAACCAAGGAAAGCATGATTCTGAACAGGAAGATTCAATGCGCGGTGAGCTGAATTATGAAGATAAAGTTGTGCAAAAAATCATCGGAATCGCAATTGAACAAGTAGACGGTTTATTATCTGCAAACGGTGGTTTCTTCTCTAATGTGGCAGGAAAACTTGTGAATACAGATAATGTAACGGCTGGGATCGAAACAGAAGTCGGTAAAAAACAAGTAGCAGTTGATATGGATGTCATTGTGGAATATGGCAAAGATATCGAAAAAATATTTGAAGAAATGCAAGAAGTAATCGGCAAAGAAGTAAAAAATATGACACACTTAGAAGTGATCGAAGTCAACGCTAACGTAGTGGACATCAAAACAAAAGAAGAATTTGAAAAAGATCAAGAAACGGTGCAAGACAAAGTAACTGACGCAGCGAAAAAAACCGGTGAATTTGCTTCGAATCAAACAGATAAAGTAAAATCAGCAGCTGGAAGCGGCGCACAAAAAGTAAAAGAAAATACAGAACCACGGGTTCAGTAATAAGGAAGTAAAACATTAGGAGGAACGAAACATGGGATTTATTTGGTCACTTATCGTCGGAGGAATTATCGGAGCAATTGCAGGAGCAATCACGAATAAAGGTTCTTCGATGGGGATTATTGCAAATGTCGTAGCAGGTTTAGTTGGATCAGCACTTGGTCAAGCATTATTAGGTTCTTGGGGACCAAGTATTGCAGGAATGGCAATCGTGCCATCATTGATTGGTGCCATCATTTTAGTACTAATCGTATCATTCTTTGCTCGAAAACTGTAAAAAGACTTTTAAAAAGAGGTCGTGAAAAAGCTGTTCTTCATCAAGTAATAAGAACAGCCAAACAAAAATAGCTTCTCATATTTTTCATTTGGTTGGGCTTATTATCGAAGATGCAAGCTTTTGAACACCGTTTAAGAAAAAGAGGTCGTGAGCCTGCCGTTCAGCTACGAGTCACAAAGAACAATTTCAAAAACAGCTGCTCATGTTTGATGAATATTGTGGCTTGTGACCGAGAAGCTGGCAGGAGAACACTGTTTATACGGAATAAGGGGCTGTGACAAGATTTTTGTCACAGCCCCTTATTTGTGTAGGTAAATTCCCAATTAGATTTTTAAAAGTTTTTTAAGGGAAACCCAGTATGTTAACCAGTTTTTCCTTAAATGTGTCTTTATTGATACAGAGAAGCTTCTTTAATAAAATAATGTCTCCCTAAATTTTCTTGAGATAGGAAAGGTGAACATACAAAATAGTACGACCACTTGAAAGACCCAGATGATCCACAAATGGATCGTATGATACTGATGAAGTAAAAAGCAATGGATCAGAAACTCAAAGAGATTGAAAAAGACAAGGAAGAAATAATATCTCTTTTTTACTCTTGTCTATTTTAGCCAATAATAGCTCGTAAAGTAATCTAGACAAACAAATAGAAGTAAACAAAGTTTCGTAAGAGCAGTAATCGTATCATGTTGCTCTGCTAGACGATTGACGAGCAGGAAAAATGTTGGTAATGGAATATAGATCACGAGTAAAGAAAGAAAAAAGTAAACAATAAATGGCATACTATTCCTCCTAATTATGTGAGTTCGCCCTCATTTTAAAATAACGATATTTGTTTGTGAAGCTTTTTCGTGTCGTAACAAATGTTATCTAATGTGTTTTTAAATAAATAATCATTATTATCAAAATAATGTTAAAAATAAAAAAGAACAGTCCATCACTGTTATTCAAATCATTTTATCAAAACTACATAGTAAATGGTAAAAAGCAACATGACATAATATATAGAAGGCTTTACAGTATATATGGGAGTTTACTAAAAAAGAATGGAGTAAGAGTTAACACAATGGGCCATTAGCTGAAGTTTTAAGCACTTCAAGGTATGAAACAGAATGGCCTGTAATACTACATGATTATTTAGACTGCTCAAACTGCTATCAGTCTGGTGGAATGAATAAAGTATTATACTAAAAGAAGATCCAACTACAACGTAACAGGAAACCAGTTGTATCAGGAAAAGTGATAGTACATGGAGAATAAAAGGCCCCCTTTGTATGAGTCAGTACATATCTTATTTATAGATAAAACGGTATTCAATCGAAATAAAAAATCTGAATAATAGACGTAAATAACTTCTAAAAGTCTCACACATCTATCATTCAGATTATTTTTTATTTACTGTTTGTTCTACTTTATTTTATTCTTCTGGTATAGTATTCGAGTCATTTTTATAGGTCAACAAATCACCCGGTTGACACTCCAAAACTTGGCAGATTTTTTCGAGAGTGGAAAAACGGATGGCTTTTGCTTTTCCATTTTTTAGAATAGAGATGTTTGCCATCGTAATGCCCACTTTCTCACTCAATTCAGTCACACTCATTTTTTTTTGAGCTAATACTACATCTAAATTAACGATAATTGCCATGTCGCACCTCACACTGTCAAATCATGATCTGTCTTAAGTAAAATCGCATGTTCAAGCAGTTTTTCCAGCACGCTTGTTAATGTGTATACTGCAAAAGGAATGAATACGACAGCGATTCCTACCAACATCAAACCTGGAGCATCGTCTAAATCCGCTACTTTCATAAATTTAGGAAGTAAGCCAAAAAAAGCGAAACCAATAAACAAAATGGTTCGTTCGATTTTTTTTAGTATGTTTAAGCTTTGAGTGGAAAAAGCTTGGTTATCTTCGATTTTTTTCAATAGTTTCAATAAGAAATAAGCAATAACGATCCCTAGGAAAAGGGCAAAGTAAATGACAGAAACAAATAATGTGGTCTGCCAATCAAAATTGAATCCTTTTTCGCTTGTAGCGATCTGAGTGTAAAAAAGTACGCCGAACAAAATAAATACGGCACTTATACCTAAAACGACAAATTTTAATAGCAATGTTTTAAATTTCATTTTTATCCCTCTTTTATCTTTGATAGCTAAAATATAGCAGAATAATTATTGTAAAACAACTATTTTTTATCGAAAAACAATAAAAATATATCGTTTATAAAAAATGATAGAGTATGAAGGTGTGGAGTGCATTTAACAGCTTTTTTTGATTGTAAGAAACATTTAAAACCAGTTATTTTAGATTCTATGTGTGTCTCTTCTATAATGCTAGTTTAGATGCCTGGGATTATATTGGACAATACAGTTGGAGGATTTTTTATTATCTAGCGAAGAGAAGTGTAAGTTAACAGAACTGTATGAGAAAAAAGACAACTATGTAGTAGCTAACCGATTCATTAATTTTTTCAAGTTCATGTTTATTTACGTATTAGAATTTTTCTTATTCAATGGTTTGGTGTAATCACCACTTATTTGTCCTTTATTGCTTATACAATGTTATACAAAAGGAAAATCAAGCATTGACGCATGGGGTGGTACTATCTAGCTGAAATAGCTTAATAAGCGCAAGTAGATGCATTGGATTAGTTTATAAATCCAAAGTGTTAGAGGTATTAAGAAGAAGTAGAAAAATAAAATGGATTGCCGAATAAAAAGTACCATAAATCCTAAAACATGTGCCAACAGATAGATGGCACATGTTTATTTTTTTCGATAATTTTGTAACAAAAATACAAAGATGAAAAAGAATAAAGATTCCCATAGTGTAGTAGTCCAGCTGAATTCTTTACTGATACCAAATACCATATTTCCAAGATTCGATACAATCAAATAGCCAATCGTTATGATCAATGAATAATACAATCTTTTCATCATAGGACATACCTCGTTTTTATTTATAAGAATAGTATAAACCAAAGAAGAAAATAAGAAAAATGATAATAGAAAAATAAAGTAAAAACGCAATAAAGTAACTTAAGTTATTTTATTGCGTTTTTTTCTTCACTGAAAAATTTTAACAAATAAATAGAATTTTGTAATAATAACTGAGCATAATCTTTGCAATTTTTAATCTTGAATAATATCCTTTAAGTATAGCCAGCAATCAAAAGTAAATAGAGAATAAGTAAGCAATTGTTATTTCAGTATCAGCATGACAATAAAACGCCGTTATGATCCAACAATGTTTGGTAGCGCTTTATTTACTGGTGCTATGCTAACTGTTCGCTATCTATACTGTGATTGTCGGTAGAGTTATTTACAGGGTAAAAATAAGTTTATAGGAGGTGGAAAATGAATAAGGGGTTAAAAATAATCGGTGTTATCATGAGTTTATTGCTACTTTCAGTATTTCTAGCGATTGCGTTGATCAATGCGCCGTATATTATGCCTGAACAATTGGAACGATTTCGCTTCTTTACTTTAACGAATTACTACATGCAACAATATATTTTCTGGGCAGCTGTAGTATTTGCCGTTCTTGCTATTATCATCTTGCTAGTCGTTCTTTTCTATCCAAAGTCAAGAGGAACTTTCGTTATGAAACGGGAAGATGGCAAACTAACAATCGACAAAAAAGCGATCGAAGGGTTGGTACGTTCCCATTTACACGAAGAAGAGTTCATTCATTCACCTAAAGTACGGATACGTTCAACGAAAAATCGAATCCATATCCATGTCAACGGAGACTTGAAACGAACTTCTTCATTAGTAGGGAAAACAGGTGTATTGATGCAAGATATCGAAGAAGAAGTAACTAAAGTACTCGGAACAAAAGAAACGGTCAAAGTGGCAGTCACATACAGCGGTTATGAAGAACAAGAAGATACAAGAGACTACAAGCACTCTCGAGTGGAATAGGAGGGCCAAATAATGAAAGAACTATTTTCAGCATACAAGCTCCCTATTATCTTTGGGGGTCTTGGACTACTGCTAGCTGTTTTATGGTTAACGATTGGATTTTTCAAAACATTGTTGATCATCATCATGACAGCAATTGGCGCAGGAATCGGATTTTATTTGAAACAGACAGGAATAGTTGATCAATTTTTTAAATCATAGGAGGAAACAAAGATGGAAAACAAAAACATGAACACAACAAATGGATCAGTTTTGGCAAATGAAAAAGGAGAAAACCGCATGATGAATGGTGAATTGACTTATGAAGACAAAGTTATCCAAAAAATCATCGGTTATGCATTGAAAGATGTAGACGGTCTATTGACATTAGATGGCGGATTCTTCTCAAATATGGCTGAAAAATTAGTCAACACAGATAATGTAACAGCAGGTATCAATACAGAAGTAGGAAAGAAACAAGTAGCTGTGGATTTAGATGTGATTGTAGAATACGGTAAAGACATTGAAGACATCTACAACCAAATCAAAGAATTGATCAGTACTGAAGTCAACAATATGACACATTTAGATGTTATCGAAGTAAATGTGAATGTTGCAGACATCAAAACACAAGAAGAATACCAAAAAGATCAAGAAACAGTACAAGACAAAGTAACAGAAGCAGCAAAATCAACAGGACAATTTGCTTCACGCCAAACAGATAAAGCAAAAGCTGCTGTAGGCAAAGGTGCACAAAAAGTCAAAGAAAATAACGAACCACGTGTACAATAAGAAGTAAAAAGTCAGTTAGGAGGAATTTAAAATGGGATTTATTTGGGCATTAATCGTCGGAGGTATCATCGGAGCAATTGCAGGAGCAATCACGAATAAAGGATCATCAATGGGAATCATCGCAAACATCATTGCTGGTTTAGTAGGGTCAGCCATTGGACAAGCTTTATTAGGAACTTGGGGACCAACAATTGCAGGAATGGCTATCATTCCATCATTGATCGGTGCAATCATTTTAGTATTAGTCGTTTCATTCTTTGCACGTAAATTATAAGCAAATTGAAGAAAAACTTATGTTGAAATGAAGAACAAATTTGAGAACCGCAGCGAAACTTGCTGCGGTTCTTTTTTATATGAAGTATTCTTTATTCCTTATGAAAAAATAGCTTGAAAAATAAAAAAAGACGAAAATAAACGGTTTTCTATAAAAGAAGATCGTTTATTTTTTGTCTTTATTTGGTCAAAACGATAAAAAAGCACAGCACACCAAGCTTTTATTGATTGTCTGTCTTTTATAAATACAAGAATGTATTCAAAAAAACAGAAGAAAAATACAAGTAGATTTTCTTTTATACTCGTAAACGTAGAAAGGAGGCGAAAAAATGAATACATTACCTATCAATACAGGAGATGCAGCATTCATGATTTTATGTACAGCGATGGTTTGCTTGATGACTCCTGGTTTAGCATTTTTTTACGGCGGACTGGCACGGAAGAATAATATACTGACGATCATGACTCAATCTTTTCTCTCAGTTGGGATAACAACGATCATGTGGGTATTCGGTGGATTCGGATTGGCATTTGGACGAGATATCGGCGGTGTTATTGGAAACCCGGCAGATTTCTTTTTGATGAGACATGTTACAAGCTTCCCCAACATGTTTCATGGTGCAACGATTCCATTTTTAATGTTCTTTCTTTACCAACTGATGTTTATCGTGATTACCGTTCCTTTGATGACAGGAGCTTTTGCCGGGAGATTGAATTTAAAAGGCTATATTATACTTGTTATTTTTTGGAATCTGCTGATTTATTTCCCTGTTTGCCACTGGATATGGGGCGGCGGATTTTTGGATCAGATGGGATTTAGAGATTTCGCTGGTGGAGCAGTCATCCACACGACAGCTGGATTCGGCTCTTTAGCATGTATCCTCACACTTGGTCAAAGAAAGATTCCTTTAGGAGAAAGAAGTCAGCATAGCAGTCTTATGGCAGCTGCTATCGGTACAGGACTGCTTTGGTTTGGCTGGTTCGGTTTTAATTCCGGTGGTGCACTTCGAGCAGATGAACAAGCAGTCAATGCATTTGGTTCAACATTCATCGCTCTTGCATTTGCGATGATTACTTGGCTGATCATTGCAAAAGTAAAAGGAAATGGCTTTGATTTTGTCGACGTACTAACAGGATCCGTTGCTGGATTGGCAGCCATTACGCCTTGTGCCGGTTATGTAGAAGCAAAAAGTGCCATGCTGATTGGGATCATTGCGGGTATCGTCTGTCATGCTGCTGTTGATTTTCGTAAAAAGAAACAATGGGATGATGCACTTGATGTGTGGGGTGTTCATGGCATGGGCGGATTCACAGGTACGATTCTGATAGGGATCTTTGCATCTAACAGCCATTTACTAACGAATCCAAGCAGCTGGTACTTCTTAGGGATTCAAGTGATTGGTGTCATCATTACTGCCGTGTATGCCTATGTGCTGACAACAGTGATTTTAAAATCGGCGATGCACTTTACAACGATCACTACTACAAAAGAAGAACAAGAAGAAGGATTGGACTTTTTCTTCTTTGGCAACAAACTCAATTGAAACAAATTCAAATAGAAAAGAGGAAGATTCATGCAACAAAGCAAAACGAAAATTCCTGCAAAAAAATTAACGTTCTTTGGCTTTTTGGCTATGACCATCTCAATGGTCGTTTCATTATATGAATATCCCACATTCGCGACCTCAGGCTTCAGCTTAGTATTTTTCTTGTTATTAGGCGGTTTGCTATGGTTTATCCCTGTGGCATTGTGCGCAGCAGAGATGGCAACGGTGAAAGGATGGGAAAAAGGCGGTGTCTATACTTGGGTCAGTCGCACATTGGGAAAACGATTCGGTTTTGCCGCAATCTTTTTCCAATGGTTTGAGATAACAGTTGGCTACTTGACCATGCTGTATTTCTTAACTGGTGCATTATCCTATGCAACGGGTATTGGTGCTATACAAAACAATAAATATCTGAAATTGGCAATCCTATTGATTATTTTCTGGGCTATTTTACTCTCACAGTTAAAAGGAACCAAATACACTTCATTGATTGCTCGGATCGGTTTTGTAGCTGGTATCTTGTTGCCAGCATTAGTCTTGTTTGGCTTAGGGATCCATTATGTCGCTTCAGGCGCTCCACTACAAACGACACTGTCTATGAAAACATTGATTCCTGATTTTTCGAAATTGCCTACGCTGGTTGTTTTTGTTTCCTTTATTTTAGCATATATGGGCGTAGAAACATCTGCCAGTCATGCAAATGAAATGGAAAACCCTAAAAAGGATTATCCATTAGCAATGTTTGTATTGGTTATTCTGGCAATCATTTTAGATACTTTTGGCGGATTGACCGTCGCTACTACAGTACCTCAACATGGTTTGTCTCTTAATACAGGGGTGATTCAATCGTTAGAATTCCTATTAAGACACATTGATCCAAATCTTGCATGGATTGCGAAAATTCTTGCGATTCTTGTTTGTTTAGGTGTCATCGGAGAAATTGCTTCTTGGGTAACCTCTCCTTCAAAAGCACTTCACGTAGCAGCAGAAGAAGGATTACTTCCTGAATATTTTGCAAAAGAAAACACACACGGTGTTCCTGCTCATTTGATGATCGCAAATGGGATCGTTGCAACAATCTGGGCAGCCGTCTTTACATTAAGCGGCGGGGGGAATAATCTTTCATTTCTTGCAGCGATGTCATTGACTGTTGTAATCTACCTGATGTTGTACTTTATGTTTTTCGCGGGCTATTTGAAGCTGGTTTTTAAAGATGACAGTCTTGAAAGAGCCTATCAGGTTCCAGGCGGAAAAGTTGTAAAAGTAATCGTTGCTTGTTTAGGTCTTTTGACTTCACTTTTTGCTTTTTGTATCTCATTTGTTCCACCTGCTAGTATCGCAGCTGGACAGCATGGGATTTATGAAACGATTCTGATTGTTTCTTATCTTATCGTCTTAGTTATTCCATTTACGATCTACGCATGCCGTCATAAATTCCAGCATGCAGAAAAATAAAAAATGAAAGCTGGTTATTCAAATGGAAGTAAAAGAATTAGAACAATTGATTGGAAAAAATTTCCACTATTATCAAACAGGACAAGTGGCGGATTACATTCCAGCATTAGCTGAAGTGGATCCTAAACAATTAGGTATGGCGATTTATGATTTGGATACAAAACAACTGATTGAGGGAGGAGATGCTGATGTGCGCTTTGCCATCGAAAGCATGTCAAAAGTTCCCGTATTGTTATTAGCAATCAAAGACAACGGAATAGAAAAAGTCTTTCAAACAATCAACACGGAACCAACCGGTTTTGCCTTCAATTCTATCATGAATATGGAAATCAATCATCGCAAACATCCAATGAATCCTTTTGTTAATGCAGGAGCGATTGCAACAACCTCGTTGATTGCCGGTAAAGATGCAGATGAAAAATTTGAGCGAATCTTGTCATTTATGAAAGAGATCTGTGATGATCCTAATATCACATTGAATGAAGAAATCTATCATTCTGAATCAAGAACAGGTGATATCAATCGCTCTCTTGCTTACTATATGAAAGGTAATCAAATGATCGAAGGAGACGTACCGGAGATACTCGATGCTTATTTCAGACAATGCTCCCTCAATGTCACCGCTACAGGCATAGCAAAATTAGCTGCTGTGCTGGCAAATAAAGGAATTGCTCCTTGGAATGGCAAACAAATCATTACTGAAGAAAGTGCTACAATCGTCAAATCAATTATGACAACTGCTGGTTTGTATGATGAATCAGGAGAGTTTTCCGTCCATGTTGGTGTACCTGCAAAAAGCGGTGTAGGCGGCGGGTTGATGGCAGCTGTGCCAAATCGTTACGGCATAGGTGTCTTCAGCCCGGCACTAGATCCATTTGGTAACAGCGCAGCTGGTATCCAATTGTTGAAAGATGTAGTCAAAGAACTAGACGCTGACATCTTTGAATAACCATTCTTGAAAGAGGCTGGGGTAAAAGTCCAAACGGCTCAAAGCTACCTACAATGAGGCTGAAATTGTGAGCTTGTTTGACTTTTGTCCCAGTTTCTTTTTTTATTGGTTTTTGAAAGGGCTTTTCTAAATAAAAAGGAAACAAAAATACGATTTACAGATATGATTAAATAAAATCATAAGAAAAACTGGAGGCGTGTATCAGGAATGCTGGAAAATTACATCGAGCGAAATATATTTAGAAAAGTGTATCTGTGTGAACAATTATTTGAATTCCAAGAAATAGATATCGAACAAACAGCTATTTCACTAAGGGTGACTACACCAACGATCCTTCACGATCTAGAAAGTCTAGCCGAGTGTCTAGAATATTGCATAAAAGAACAAGTAAGAGAGAAGCATAAGTATAAACTCGTATTCAAACATGGTATTGCTCTTTCTGAGCTCACACAGTTTCTGTACGGTCAATCTTATTTTTTAAAGTTTTTAAGTTATTATTTTAATGGTATATTCACGAGTACAGAACTGGCTGATCTTGAATTTATTTCTTTGAGCAAAGTATATACAATAAAAAAAATCGTATTGGATTTTTTTAAAGAAAATGATTATTTGAAAAATAAAGAAATCATTATCCCAGAATTTGACTCGCGGAACATCTTGCTAGCTTTAGTACGCTATGTCAATTGGGAAGGCTATGAAAATAAAAATCCGTATGTAGAAGAAGCTTGTAACGAGTTGATTGATTATGTAGAGACTCATTTTTTTAAAAGAAGATATTCGGAAGATGAAAAGTCCTTTATCTTACGAGGAATAGAGATCGCAATCGGAAGAAAGGCATTTCCCCTTGGACTGAAAGAAGAAGATAAGAAAAGTGCAGAAACGAAGCCGTTATTTCAATTAGTCTGTCAAGGATTGGAAGAGCAAAAAGGAATTCTAGACTTACAAGAAGAAGATGTCTATTATATTTTTTCTTTGTTCAACAGTAGAAATTATACCAATGAGAACATGGAGCTGTTAAGAAAAGATTTCGAAGTTGTTTATAAAAATTTTGTTCTCAATGACCTATCACTGAATGAATTGATTTTACAGATTATTAGTATCGCTGAAATCGACGATGCAGAAAATTTTATTTTCAAGCAATCCTTTTTACAATTTGTCCGTACGTTGTGGGCAGATGGACAAGTATTTTTACCGGAAAGGATCTATCTTCTATCAGAAAAAGAACAACTTCTGTACGGAAAAATTGTAGAAATATTGGAAGAGTGGAAAAAGAAAAATCAAATCCAACTAAGATGGAATGAAAATTTCATCCGAAAATTTGTTAAGAGTCTTTCTTTGATTACCAGAGAACAGATGATACAGCAAGAGATAGAAATATTTGTTGTTTCAGAAAGTTCAGTCAAACAATTTTTTTATCGAACCCAATTTCATTTGTATGCTGAAGAAGATATGGCTGAAATAAACCCCATTCTATTTCGTTCTTTAGAAGAATTACCTGATGAATGTTTGTGTTCAAAAAAACGAGTGGTTTTATGCGATGCTGCTAGCTATCAAAATGGATTAGAAACTGAAAAGACAAAGATCTATCCAATCTCATTAAAAGGTGCAAACATCCATTTGTATCATATTGCTCAGGAACTTCACCTATTAAAAAAACATATTTCTTGATGAGACCTTAATTAGGAGACCTTCTACAAATCTTTTTAATTGTCTGCAGAAGGTTTTTATTTGAGTCCTGATTCGTGCGAAGATCTACTTATATAACAAGTTTTCTCTGAAATTTTTTTAAAATGCTATTGACTTAGAGTCAACTCTAAGTAGTAGAATAGATAAAGTGTAACAAATCTATTTTCATTAAAAGAAGATAGTACGGAGGAGAGAATGTATTATGAGTACAGTATTACATGTATTGGATGCAATCAATAGCCCCGCAGATGTCAAAAAATTATCTGTTGAGGAAATGAAGCAGTTGGCAGAAGAGATGCGCCAAAAAATCTTGCAAAAGGACAGCGATGTAGGTGGGCACGTTGGTCCGAATCTAGGTGTAGTAGAATTAACGATTGCGTTTCATTATGTATTTGATTCACCAAAGGATAAAATCGTTTGGGACGTTTCCCATCAGTCTTATGGTCATAAGCTTTTAACTGGTCGAAAAAATGGTTTTGAAAAAGGACATTACCGTGAAGTGAGCGGATATTCCAACCAACATGAAAGTAAACATGACTATTTTACAGTGGGGCACACATCTACATCTATCAGCTTAGCAACAGGTTTAGCTAAAGCGAGAGATCTGAAGAAAGAATCAGGAAATGTGGTAGCATTTATCGGTGACGGCTCCCTAAGTGGTGGCTTAGCTTTTGAAGGATTGAACAATGGTGGTGTTTTACAATCCAATCTAATCGTATTAGTAAACGATAATGAGATGTCTATTGATGAGAATCATGGCAGTTTATATAAAAACTTAGCTGAGCTTCGTCAAACCAACGGTAAAAGCAGCAATAACCTATTTAAAGCAATGGGATTTGATTATCGTTACGTGGATAATGGAAACGATCTGGAAACGGTGATCCGTTTATTTGAAGAAGTAAAAGATATTGATCATCCGATTGTACTTCACGTCCATACGGAAAAAGGTCGCGGTTATCAGCCGGCAATCGATAATAAAATGAAATATCATTGGCATGTACCATTTGATCTGTCCACCGGGGAGGCAAAGCAGGTAACTTCTGGAGAAACATTTAATATGATCATCATGGATTATTTGGATAAGAAAATGCAAACAAGTACAGCTCCTATTGCCGCAGTCAATGCAGCAATACCAGGCGCCTTTGGACTGAAAACATTCCAAGAAAAACATCCAGATCATTATTTTGATGTGGGGATCGCTGAGCAGCATTCCATCACGTTTGCTTCTGCTTTGGCTTCTCAGGGAGTACGTCCAGTCGTCTTCCAATCAAGTACTTTCTTGCAACGGGCATATGATCAATTATCACATGATTTAGCGATCAACGAGAATCCAGTGATTATTTTAGTCGGTGGCGGAACGATCTCAGCTAGTGACCGAACACACCAAGGAACATTTGACATTCCTTACTTATCAAGTATCCCGAACATCAAATATCTTGCTCCAGCAACAAAAGAGGATATGATCTCTATGCTAGATTGGGCGTTCGAACAAACAGCGCAGCCTGTAGCAATCCGAATTCCTACACATGGTGTAGAACATGGTACAGCTATCGCAAATGATTATAGTATTCCAGCCTATCAAACAGTAAATAATGGAGGAAAAGTAGCAATTTTAGCTTTAGGCGGTTTTCTTGAATTAGGAAAAGAAACAGTAAAAGCTTTTAGAAAAAAAGGAATCGAAGCAACGTTGATCAATCCAGGAACGATCACAGAAAATGACGTAGAAACATTAGATAAATTAAAAGAAACACACGAATTAGTCATCACATTAGAAGATGGTAGTTTGTCAGGAGGATTTGGCGAAAATATCAGTCGTTATTATGGTGATTCTTCAATGAACGTATTAAATTTTGGTGCAGAGAAAGAATTCACGGATAGCGTTCCTGTAGGGCAGCTTTATGAACGTTATCATTTAACACCAAAACAAATCGTTGAAGATAGTCTGCGTGTCTTGAATATTCAATAATTCATTATGCTCACCATCCAGATAATTGTTTATGCTAGTATCTGGATGGTTTTTTCATTATAAAAAGCAAAGGGGTGGATGTTATGTATCAGCAAGTAGAAGAATATGTCAAAAAGTTCCAAGAAAAATATCCTAGTTATCAATCAGAAAAATTAGGTTTTTTTTCATTTGGGGATACAGAAAAAATGGCAGACGAGTTGAGCGAACTAGTTGTAAAAAAGATAAAGACTGGTACATCAAGTGGTTACGATCTGTATAAACAAGAGAATGAGCCTTTACCAAAAGTTGGTCAATTAGACGTGGTCCTGAATGGAAAAAATGAACCAGTTTGTATCATCAAAAATATAAATGTGACCATCTTGCCTTTTAGTGAAGTCACGAAAGAGCATGCTTGGAAAGAAGGAGAAGGGGATCGGACATTAGCTTATTGGCGGAAAGTCCATGCTGAGTTTTTTAAACATGCTTATAAAGAAGCGTTGAACATAGAATTTACAGAAGAGAAGCTGGTCGTATACGAAGAATTTGAAGTAATTTTCTTTTAGTAAGAAAGGTCTGCTGAAAGAAATAGCTCATTATTGACTCCTGAATAGAAAAGGGTTACATTTTTATATGAAGCTGTATTTTTATATAACATTACTGGAGGAGATATTGTGGATACACTGGAACAAATCAAAGGCGGAGTCGTCGTTTCTTGTCAAGCTTTGGAAAACGAGCCGCTACACAGTTCTTTTATTATGGGGAGAATGGCTTTGGCTGCAAAAGAAGGCGGAGCAGTTGGTATTCGAGCAAATACGACAGAAGATATCAATGAAATCAAGCGAATCGTTGATTTACCGGTAATAGGGATTATCAAAAGAGATTACGATGGGTCAGAAGTGTTTATTACTGCGACAGAAAAAGAAGTGGAAGAACTTTTGGAGACGCAAGCAGAAATCATTGCACTGGATGCAACTTCTCGTAAACGTCCGACAGAAAAAACAACTGCTGAACTTGTCCAAATGATTCACGAACACGGTCGGTTAGCTATGGCAGATATTTCGACTTTTGAGGAAGCGCTTCAAGCGCAAGAAGATGGTTTTGATCTTTTGTCTACGACTTTAGCAGGCTATACAGAATATTCACGAAAGACGCAGACACCTGATTTTGATTTATTGAATCAAATCATAGAACAAGTCGATATCCCAGTAATTATGGAAGGACATACTGACTCTCCTGAACAAGTAGAGAAAGCATATGAATTAGGTGCTTTTTCAGTCGTAGTTGGATCTATTATCACCCGTCCGCAATTGATCACTAAAAGATATGTCGAAGCCGCAAGTAAAGCAAATAACTAAAAAACACGCACGGCACAGATTCTTGACAAAAAAGAAAAATTGATAGATAGTTTAAAGCAGATTCTAAGAAGATGAAAAAAGCATTACTTTTCATTTTGTCTTCAAGATCTGCTTTTTAACGAATTTTATAGAAAGAAGGCGAAACCATGTTTGAACGGAGTCCTTCAGAATTGACAGAACGTGAAAATTACAAGTTGCTGATTGGTTCAGTCATCCCTAGACCAGTAGCAGTAGTAACGACTAAATCAGCAAAAGATATAGTGAATATCGCACCCTTCAGTTACTTCAATATCGTCAGTTCGAATCCACCCATCTTATCCTTGGCGATCCAGAGAAAACAAGATGCAGTAAAAGACACAGCAAAGAATATTCTTGAGACAAGAGAAGCTGTTATCCATATCCTTGATGAGGACAACGTAGAAGAAGTAAATAAAACAGCAGCCAATCTGCCTAATGAGGAAAGCGAACTGTACCTGACTGACTTGACTTTAACTGATTCAGTAATCATTTCAGTACCAGCATTGACAGAAGCAAAAGTTCGTTTTGAAACATCCTTATATGAACATGTCGAGATACGGAATAAAAATAAAGTAACAGCTGATTTATTTTTGCTAGAAGTACAGAAATATCATTTAAATGAAACAGTCTATGATGATAAGACAGGAAGGATCGATCCAAGAAAATTGAATGCTGCAAGCCGTTTGGCAGGAAATGATTATGCAGCAATAGGAGAAATTTTCACGATTGCACGTCCCAAATAAAAAGGAGCACTAGTTATGTTAAAAATAAGCTATAAACCATCGACAGATTCAAAAGAAATGAAAAAAGAATATGAAACAGTGAATGATTTTCTGCAAGGGCAGTACTTAGAAGTTCCGCCATTGCAAGACCATTTTGTCGTTACTACTGTTACTTTAGATGGTAAGGAAATAGAAATGCCAGATCAAACGATTAGCGGATTGTTTAATTACTTTAACAAATAAACATTTATTCCGAAAAGTGAAAAAACATATAAAAAAACACATAAAACTAAAAAATTATCAAAGAATCCTGGTGCAACTGAAAGAATTTGCAACGGGATTCTTTCAACTTATTTGTTATTTTTTTCTAAAAAATATTAAAGATTGTTAAATTTCACTATTTCATTTCAAATTCCATTGCCTAATCATTAGGAAAAGTCTATCATGAACTCGTAAATAGAATATAGTAATAACCTTGTTAGGTGAGGCTCCTATACAAACATAGGCTGTTGCCCAGAAACGTCGAAAGTCGCCAATGGGTAAAACAGAAACTGTCGGATTAAGGCTTTTTCCAATAGCTAAGAATGTTTTCTTTACGTTGTATAGTGCTAAAACTCGGACGATGAGATGATGCTAGGTCAGAATTCTTGTTCGAAAAGGTTTCTGACCTTTTCTTTATATTTTTGTGACTGACTTATTTGATGAGACAAACTCGCTCCTCACCTGACAAGTGGATTGCTGTGTGAGGAGGAGATGCGGTGAAAAAAAGAAAAAAGATCGATTGGTGGATTTTGGGTCCTTATTTGACTTTGTCCATGATCGGTCTTTTAGAAGTATACAGTGCCAGTTCTTATCGTTTATTGCAAGCCGATGAAAATACAAAAAGTCTATTATTACGTCAACTAATTTTCATATTTTTGAGTTGGAGCGTGATCTTCTTAGCTCGTTCAGTCAAACTACACTATTTACTTCACCCTAAAATAGCAGGATACGGTTTAGCCTTATCGATTTTCTTTTTAGTATTAGTAAGAATAGGGATATTCGGTGTCACTGTCAACGGCGCACAACGTTGGATCTCTCTGTTTGGCATTCAATTCCAGCCTTCTGAACTGGCAAATCTTTTTTTGATTTTTTATTTAAGCTGGTTTTTTCGTGACGGAAATAGTAGCCCAAAAGATCTAAAAAAACCATTCCTGATTACAGTAGGTATAACTTTTCTGATTTTATTCCAGCCAAAGATTGCTGGAGCATTGATGATCCTTTCGATTGCGTGGGTCATATTTTGGGCAGCGGCGGTTCCATTTAAAAAAGGGATCTATCTAATCGTTACTTTTTCTGCATTGCTGATTGGAGCAGCAGGCGGGGTATTATATTTAGGAAATAAAGGTTGGCTTCCACAGATGTTTAATCATGCTTATGAAAGGATCGCGACTTTAAGAGATCCTTTTATCGATAGTCATGGTGCGGGCTATCAAATGACCCATTCGTTTTATGCACTATATAATGGTGGCATATTTGGGCGGGGATTAGGAAATAGTATCACAAAAAAAGGGTATCTTCCAGAGACAGAAACAGATTTTATTTTTTCGATTATTACAGAAGAGCTTGGGCTAATCGGTGCATTGTGTGTGCTTTTCTTATTGTTCTCATTATGCATGAGAATCTTTTGTTTAAGCAGTCGCTGTAAAAATCAGCAAGCTGGATTGTTTCTTTTAGGATTCGGAACTTTGCTATTCGTTCAGACGATAATGAACGTGGGAAGTATCGCGGGGCTGATGCCAATGACTGGTGTGCCATTGCCATTTATTAGCTACGGAGGAACAAGTTATCTGATCCTTTCTTTAGGAATCGGAATCACGTTGAATATTTCTTCAAAGATACAGGCCGAAGAGTTGCCGCTCTATCGACCTGAAAAACAATAAAGAGAAACTGAGAAACTCTCAGTTTGAATTATCATAAAGTACAATCTTTTATTTTTCAAGCGAGAGGTTCTTTTAGAAAGAGGAATTCGCAATGAAAGTATCTCAAAAAATCATATTATCTATTTTGTTACTGCTTACATTAGTAGTTGGCTATTTTTCGATTGAGTTTATCCATGGATTTTCGTCTGCAAAACAGAGTTCAACTGTGAAAAAGGTAGAGCCGAAAAGTGTCCCTACCACACTAAATGTGGCTTTGATTGGTTCAGATGCTCGTTCGAAAGACGAAAACGGTCGCTCGGATTCACTTCTGGTTGCACAATACAACCAGAAAACACAACAAGCAAAACTGATCTCTATCATGAGAGATTCATATGTCGATATTCCAGGTTACGGAATGAATAAGATAAATGCAGCTTACTCTTATGGGGGAGTTGATTTATTAAATCAAACATTAAAGGAAAATTTCAAATTTGAAGCTCCCTATTATGCAAGTATCACATTTCAAGATTTTATCGATTGCGTTAATGAACTGTTTCCTGGTGGAGTCAAGATCGATGCAGAAAAATCTCTAGATTTAGATGGCGTATATATAAACAAAGGTGAGCAAGTGATGGATGGTAATACTTTACTCCAGTATGCTCGATTTCGGGAAGACAAAGAAGGAGACTTCGGGAGGATCAGAAGGCAGCAGCAAGTGATCAAAGCTATCTCTCAGCAGCTGAAAGACGTAACTTCAATATTCAAGCTACCCAAAGCGGTTGGGAAATTACTTGGTAGTATCCAAACGAACCTTCCAGAAAGTGTGCTTCTGGATTGTGGTATGGATTTCCTCAAAGACAATAATAAAAAGATCGATACATTATCCGTACCAGTAGACGGCAGTTGGGACTTCAACGACAATACGCCTTCCGGAAGTGTTCTGGAATTAGATTTGACCAAAAACCAAGAAGCAATCAAAAAATTTCTGAATAATTAAGTAAAGAAAATAAAAGAAGTTAGAAATAACAATCTATGTTATGTTCTGACTTCTTTTATTATGTTAGAATAAACAGGGATAAATAGTGAAAATAAAGGAATGACAAGCAAGAGAAGGAGGAAAAAATGAAAAGAAGTGACAAGCACGGCAAAAATCGAACAGGCGCTTATATTGCCGGCGCAGTGATCTTAATAGCAGCTGCGGGTAGCGGTTATTTTTACTACCAGCACTATCAAGAAAACCAAGCAGTAGAAGCTGGAGAAAAGACGGTTGAGCAATTTGTCCAAGCTTTGAACAAAGGAGATTATAACAAAGCTGCAGAAATGGCATCAAAAAAGGCGGCAAATAAAAGTGCATTATCTGAAAAAGAGATCTTAGAGAAATACCAGAATATATACGGTGCTGCTGATGTCAAAGGACTTCAGATATCGAATCTAAAAGTAGATAAAAAAGACGATTCTACTTACAGTTTTTCATATAAAGCAAAGATGAATACCTCATTAGGTGAATTGAAAGATCTTTCTTATAAAGGAACATTAGACAGAAATGATGGTCAAACCACGATCAACTGGCAACCCAACTTGGTTTTTCCAGAAATGGAAGGAAATGACAAAGTAAGCCTGACCACACAAGAAGCAGCAAGAGGGAATATTATAGATCGAAATGGTGAACCATTAGCAACAACAGGCAAACTAAAACAATTAGGAGTCGTTCCAAGTAAACTTGGAGATGGAGACGAAAAAACAGCCAATATCAAAGCGATTGCTTCCTCCTTCGACTTAACAGAAGATGCTATCAATCAGGCGATTTCACAAAGCTGGGTACAACCCGATTACTTTGTCCCATTGAAAATCATTGATGGAGCAACGCCAGAACTTCCAGCTGGAGCTACCATTCAAGAAGTAGACGGCAGATATTATCCTTTGGGTGAAGCAGCTGCTCAGCTGATTGGTTACGTGGGAGATATCACAGCAGAAGATATTGATAAGAATCCAGAATTAAGCAGTAATGGAAAAATCGGTCGCTCAGGTTTGGAGATGGCTTTTGATAAGGATCTTCGTGGGACAACAGGTGGGAAATTAAGCATTACAGATGCAGACGGTGTAGAGAAAAAAGTTCTGATCGAACATGAAGTTCAAAATGGCAAAGATATCAAATTGACAATCGATGCGAAGGCACAAAAAACAGCTTTTGACAGTCTAGGAGGAAAAGCTGGATCAACTGTTGCGACAACGCCAAAAACCGGTGATCTTCTTGCGCTTGCTAGCTCTCCAAGCTATGATCCAAACAAAATGACAAACGGGATCTCACAAGAAGATTACAAAGCTTATGAAGAAAATCCTGAACAGCCATTCATCAGCCGATTTGCGACAGGTTATGCTCCTGGATCTACGTTTAAAATGATTACAGCAGCAATCGGTCTCGAAAACGGCACTATCGATCCAAATGAAGTGTTGACGATCAACGGGCTTAAATGGCAAAAAGACAGTTCTTGGGGATCTTATCAAGTAACGCGTGTCAGTGATGTATCACAAGTAGACTTAAAAACTGCTTTGATCTATTCCGATAATATATATATGGCACAAGAAACGTTGAAAATGGGTGAGAAAAAATTTCGTACAGGCTTAGATAAATTCATTTTTGGTGAAGACCTTGATTTGCCAATTAGTATGAATCCAGCACAAATTTCTAATGAAGATAGCTTTAACTCAGATATCTTGCTAGCTGATACTGGATATGGACAGGGCGAACTTCTAATTAATCCTATCCAGCAAGCAGCAATGTATTCTGTTTTTGCCAACAATGGCACACTTGTCTATCCTAAATTGATTGCAGATAAAGAGACAAAAGATAAGAAGAATGTCATCGGCGAAACAGCAGTACAAACGATCGTGCCAGATCTGAGAGAAGTTGTGCAAGATGTAAATGGTACAGCACATTCTCTTTCTGCTTTAGGGATTCCGTTGGCAGCGAAAACTGGTACAGCGGAAATCAAAGAAAAACAGGATGAAAAGGGGAAAGAGAACAGTTTCTTGTTTGCTTTCAATCCTGATAACCAAGGTTATATGATGGTCAGCATGTTGGAAAATAAAGAAGATGATGATTCAGCAACCAAACGAGCACCGGAACTATTGCAATACCTCAACCAAAATTATCAATAAAAAATTGCTTTTTAAGTACAGTAAAAGGACTGTGGCGTTATCGTCACAGTCCTTTTTTCAAATAAACGGTTTTCCCGATGTCTCTTTCACAACTTCTTTTTGATTTACTCACACTTCATAAACTTTTTTTGTAAAATATTTGAGAACAAGTGGAGAAATAAGTGTACTTAATAAAATCACGATAACTAAAGGTGAATAGTACTGTGGTTCGATCAATTGACTTTGCTGTCCAATTTGTAAAATGATCAAAGCCATTTCTCCACGCGAAATCATACCAGCACCGACCATCAATGAACTATGTTGAGAAAAACCGGCAATCTGAGCACCAAAATAACCTCCAAGCAATTTGGTCAAAATCGCTACAAGCGTCAATATAGAAATAAAGAGTAGTTGTTCACTAAAGTCAGAAAAATCAACTTCTAATCCTACACTGACAAAAAATACTGGTATAAATACTGCATATCCTAAAGCCTCTACATTGTGGTATACTTCTTCTTTAACCTTTGTCTGACTGACAGCTATCCCAGCAAAAAAAGCACCAATGACAGAGCTAAGCCCAACAAGATCCGCTACGTAAGACATTCCTAAACAAATAACTAGTGATACGATGATAATAGAAGAATTTGCGTACACTTTTTCTGCAAATGAAAGTAGGAAAGGCGCAATCCATTTGACTAATAAGAAAATAAAAACAAAATAAATTAGCTGTTCAATCAAAACAAGCGGTAAAGAAGCATTGCTAGAAGCTTCCCCCGTTAGAAAAGATAGGCTGAAACTTAGAACTAAAACGACTAAAATGTCATCTACCACAGAAGCACCCAAAATTGTTGATCCTTCTTTTGTATTCACTACGTTTAGTTCTTTTAATACTTCTACTGAAATACTGACAGAAGTTGCCGCAAGAATAATCCCAAAGAAAATCGCTTCATTTCCCGAAACTTGGAATGCTTCGCCTGTCAACCAGCCAAAAACAACCGGGAAGATGATCCCAAGCAAAGCAACGAACATACCAGGTCGGAAATATTTTTTCAAAAGAGATAAATCACTTTCCAGACCAGCTAAAAACATTAATAAGATCACACCAATCTCCGAAAAGTCATGGACTAGAATATCAGGTTTGACCCAATTCAATCCAGCTTGGCCTAGCAAAACACCAACAAGTAATTGTCCAATCACTGCTGGGATACCTAATCTCCGCGAGATATGTGAGCCAATCGTTGTTGAAATCAATATCAGGCATAAAATACCAATAAATTCCATTCTCATCATTCCTTTGTATAAAATATAGCCCGAACTTAGCATAACATACATTATTGAAAAAATAGGAAAATATACTCACAAAAAAACCAACAATCAAAAAGATCTTTTTGGATTGTTGGTTTTTATACGGTCTATTTTAATAACTAAAAATGATTAACGTATAGTCATTTTTCTTATTCTGATGAAATTGATAATCTCCTGGATGCCCATGAAAATCAAGATGAAACCGAATATTTGAAATAGAACCATCAAGCTTTTGAATGGATTGAACAATAAGATGAATCCGCCAATCAACAACAGAATACTATAAACACTCCAACTTTTAGCTTTTGTATTCATGCTGAAGAACAACTGGAACAAGCTGTTGATGATAACAGCTAATCCAAGAAGAATCGGCAGGATAGAAACGATTGCAGGTGCAAAAGCATAAACGATCAGCGCGCAGATCAGGAAAAAAAGACCACTAAACAGACCGATACTCCAAGAACCTGTTTTCCTTTTAAAACGGTAAGCCTCAAAAAGATTCAACAACCCAAGCAAAACAAGATAGGCAGTGATCAGATAACCGATAAAATGAAAAACAGCAGAAGGGTTTAGCACAATCGCAATCCCAGAAATAATATAAACAGCAGCTCTTAATAAGGCGTATTTTTGAATATTTTGTTTAATCGTCTCAAACATATAAGAAAACCTCCTTTGACTTATTTTAACGTGAACTAGTCATTTTACCAAATCAAACGTTACAAAATGAGTGAAGGAGAAGAGCTTCTTAAGGAAGATCATTTTCTGAGGATCTTTTCCATTTTTTTGCCTTTTGCTAGCTCATCGATCATTTTATCTAAATAACGAATTTCTTTCATCAAGTTATCCTCGATGTCTTATACTCGCACACCACAAACAACACCTGTAATCAAAGAACGAGAAGGATTGGGGGCAGGGGCTTCCGCAAAAAACTGTTCGAAAGTCACTTGTTTTTGTAGTTGATATTCTAGTTCTGTTTGGGAATAACCCGTCAGCCAACAAATGATTTCATCTACTTCCTCTTTTGTACGATCTTTTCTCTCTGCTTTTGCTACATACATAGGATAAACGCTTGCAAAACTTGTCTTAAAAATACGATTTTGCGCCATAATCAGTCACCTTTCTTTTTTTTAAACTATTTACTACTTATAGTATATAAGAAAAAGAGAAGAAAAAGCGATTATTCAAAAAAACAAAAAGGATTGTGACAAAATTCTTGTCACAATCCTTTTTTCCGAGTGAACGGTGTTGTCCTGTCAACTCCTCGGTCACAAGTCAAAATATTCAACAAACATGAGAAACTGGAAACTGTTTATTAAATTGTTCCTTGTGACTCGGAGTGAAACGGCAGGCTTACAACCTCTATCTGTCTTTTGTATAATCTTCATCGCTCAAGTGCGCATCAAATAATCGAAGGCTCCTAAAGCTGCAGTAGCTCCTGAACCCATTGAAACAATGATTTGTTTGTATGGACTATCTGTACAATCACCAGCTGCGAAAACACCGGGGATATTCGTCGCGCCATTTTTCTCAGTCACTATTTCATTTCTTGGGTTCATTTCGATTGTTCCATCTAGCCAATCCGTGTTAGGAAGTAAACCGACTAAAATGAATACACCTGAAACAGCTAGAGTATGCAACTCTTTCGTATGTTGATCGATATAGGAGAGAGATTCGACCTGATTCGACCCGCTGATTTCTTTCGTCGCTGCATTTTTGATAACAGTGACATTCGCAAGAGAAACTAGTTTATCCTGTAAAACTTGATCTGCTTTTAATTCGGGTAAGAATTCTAGAACATAAACATGTTTTGCTAACCCAGCTAGATCAATCGCTGCTTCAACACCAGAATTACCACCACCGATTACAGCAATCTCTTTTCCTTTAAATAAAGGGCCGTCACAGTGTGGGCAATAAGCAATTCCTTTATTTTTAAACTCTTTTTCGCCTGGTACATTGATAGAACGCCAGTGCGCACCTGTCGCGATGATGGCGGTTTTTGCTTTAAGTGATATACCGTTAGCTAAGCCAATATTAATAAAATGTTGCTCTTTATTTAAGGAAACGGCCTGTTGATTCATCATAATGTCGATAGGGTAACTACGCACATGACTTTCTACTTGCTGCATCAATTTTGGACCTTCTGTGTAAGGGGTACCAATCATATTTTCAATCCCGAGTGTTTCAACGACTTGTCCGCCGAAAGAATCAGCGACAAGTCCTGTACGGATTCCTTTACGTGCTGCATAGATAGCTGCACTACTAGCTGCTGGTCCACCGCCAATCACTAATACATCATAAGGTTCTTTTTCAAACAACTCTTCTTCAATCAAAGGGCCAGTGATTTTTTCAACAATTTGTTCGATCGTCATGCGTCCGCTACTAAATTCTTCTCCATTTAAAAACACAGTTGGCACTGCCATGATTTTTTTATCATCGATTTCTTTTTGGAACATCCCACCTTCAATCATCGTATGAGTAATATTTGGATTTAATACAGCTAATATATTCAATGCCTGTACAACGTCGGGGCAATTATGACAAGTCAAGCTAACATAACTGTCAAAATGCAATGTTTGTGTTATTTTTTTGATTTTAAGACTCAAAGATTCACTGATTTTCGGTGCCCGTCCACTAATTTGTAACATAGCTAGTAAAAAAGAGGAAAATTCATGACCGAGGGGGATACCAGCAAAAACGATTCCACTTTCTTTGCCAACTGGATTGATAGAAAAACTAGGTGTTCGCATCGAATCTCTTTTTTCCCAAGAGATTTTAGGAGACATTTCGGCTATTTCCTTCGTAAATTCAGCTAGTTTTTGACTATTTTCACTAGTATCCAAACTAACAGAAAAAACAATAGGAGATTCAATCAGTGCTAAATATTGTTCGAGATTTTGTTTAGTTTCTTTGTCTAACATATCCACCACCTAAATCTTTCCAACAAGATCAAAACTTGGTTTCAATGTTTCGCCACTTTCTTTCCATTTTGCCGGACAAACTTCACCTGGGTGGGTACGTACATATTGAGCAGCGCGAATCTTATCAATCAGTGCACTAGCGTCACGACCGATTCCATCTGCATTGATTTCCATAGCTTGAACGATTCCGTCTGGATCAATAATAAATGTTCCTCGCTGAGCTAATCCTTGCTCTTCATCCAAAACATCAAAAATACGAGAAATCTGATGAGACGGATCACCGATCATCACGTATTCGATTTTACCGATAGCATCTGATGTATCATGCCATGCTTTGTGAGTAAAGTGGGTATCGGTAGAGCAAGAAAAGACTTCAACACCTAAAGATTTCAATGTACTGTATTGTTCTTGTAAGTTTTCTAATTCAGTAGGACAAACAAAAGTAAAATCAGCTGGATAGAAGCAAAGAATACTCCAGTTCCCCATAAGATCTTTTTCACTGACTTCTAAAAATTCTCCTTGATGATAAGCATGTGCATTAAATTCTTCGATTTTTTTCCCAATCAATGACATAGTAAAACCTCCAATAATAATTATTTATTTATAATTATTGTAATTTAGTTGGAGTTGCAAAGTCAATGGATATTTTGTTATTTAATAAAGATTACTCAAAAACGAAGGTTAATTATAAAAATAGAAGAGGTCGCAAGAAAATGCTACTGCTGGAAATACTCGGGATAACGTTGAGTAACAGTTTCCTGTTCTTTCAGCATCATGTGTAAGTGCAATCCCGTTTGAAATCGAGCTTCTTCTGGTTTTTTATCAACTAAAGCCTTGAGTAAATCATAATGTTGTTCCATGATCGTTTCCCATGGAAGCCCCTGAATGGTCACTCGTAACCAGCGGAAACGTTCTAAATGGGTATTATGGTCATCTAACCAGTTCCAAACTTCTTTTCTTCCTGCAATTTCGAAACAAGCTTCATGAAATAAATTATCTGCACGGAAAAAAGCGCGTTCGTCATTTATTTTGACTGCTTTTTCTTGTTCTTCTAAAATCGTTTCTAGCACTATTCGTGTTTGTGTGTCCAATTTGGAACAACATTCAATCATGATTTGCTCTTCCAACTGTTCTCGGACAAAGCGAGCATTTTCTGCAGAAACAAGATTAATTTTTGAAACATACGTACCACTTTGAGGTATCGTATACACGAGTTCTTGCTGACGTAGTTGAATCAATGCTTCGCGAATGGGAGTCCGGCCGATAGCAAGATGTTCCTCCAGTGCCTTTTCAGATATTTTCCTTCCAGGTTCTAAGTCAGCATAGATAATTTGTTTACGAATCGCTTGATAAGCTTGAGATTGCAAGCTGCTTTTCATTTTTATACCTCCAAAATCATTTCTATGAACGTAGTATAACAGAAGAGGTCTGAAAAATAATCTGATATGTCACATTAACTAGGAAATTTGTATAAATAGTAAAATTTTGGTTGACATAGCGATTTTTATTGCATAAAATTCACTTGAATACAAAAACTAATATGTTAGTTTAGGAGGGGAAAAATGATTGATTTAAACAACTGGAGGAACTTTATTCCTGAATTATCTCAAAAAGAAGTAGAAATACCTCATTTTGACCGTGCATCATTAAGAGAAAATGGACAAAAAAATCCTGTCTGGATCCATTTCGGTGGCGGAAATCTTTATCGAGGATTTCATGCAGAAATCGCTCAACGTTTAGCGGATCTAGGCGAATTGTCCACTGGTGTCATTGTTTGTGAAACATTCGATGAAGAAATAATTGAAAGGGCTTACCAAGATTTTGATGATTTGATTCTTGAAGTGGTCATGCCAAGCAGTGGAGAGTTCGTCAAACGTATATTAGCTGCGACAGCTGACAGTCTGTATTGTCATCCAGATTGTTCTGAACACTTTGATAAGATGATTCGACACTTTGAAAATCCTAGTTTACAATTAGTTACTTTTGCTATTACTGAAAAAGGTTATCGATTGAAAGATACAAATAATAAATATATAGGACCGATTGCAGTCGATATAAAAAATGGTCCAAAGAAGCCATCACATACAATGAGTATTCTTGCTGCGCTACTTTATAAACGTTTTTTATCTGGAGCTTGGCCGATTGCACTTGTCTCTACAGATAATTTTTCACAAAACGGTAGTCAATTACGTACTTCTTTGCTAACGATCGCAAAAGAATGGCAAAAGGAAGGTCATGTACAAAATACATTTATCCAATACTTATCGAATGAAGAAATTGTTGCGTTTCCATGGACGATGATTGATCGTATCACCCCGAATCCTTCCTTGTCAGTTAGCAAAATGTTGGCAAAAGAGGGCTTTTCAAATATGTCGATTTTCCAAACCGCAAAAGGAAATAATATTGCTCCATTTGTCAATACAGAGGACATCCATTATTTAATCATGGAAGATCATTTTCCCAATGGACGTCCGAAATTCGAAAAAGCTGGGGTATTCTTGACTGATCGTGCAACGGTAGATAAAGCAGATACGATGAAGGTGACGACTTGCCTTAATCCTTTGCATACGTCTTTAGCTATTATGGGTTGTTTACTGGGGTATAGGAGCATAGCTGAGGAGATGAAAGATCCAGATTTATCGCTGCTAGTTTCTGAAATCGGGTACAATGAAGGCCTCCCAGTTGTGGAGTCTCCAGGTATCATTGATCCAAAGATCTTTCTGGAAGAAGTAATTACTGTGCGCTTTTCTAATCCAAATATTCCTGATATGCCTCAGCGAATCGCCACGGATACCTCTCAAAAGGTGGCGATTCGTTATGGTGAGACGATTAAAAAATATATGGAAATAGAAGTTAAAGACCCGCAGACACTTGTATTCATACCATTGACTCTCGCTGCTTGGCTTCGATACCTTATTGGCATTGATGATCAAGGAAAACCATTCATCCCGAGTCCAGACCCACTATTGACAGACCTTCAGCATAAGCTTTCCGATATTCAACTGGGTACGCAAGATACATCACATATTCATGAGAAAATGGCTCCTATTTTGTCAAATAAAGAAATTTTTGGTGTAGATCTTTACCAAGCAGAGCTTGGCAGAAAAATAGAAGAAATGTTCATCAAGATGGTAGCAGGACCAAATGCCGTACGAAATACATTACAGGATTACTTACAAGAACATGGAGGAAATTTATCATGGAAATGACTTTTAGATGGTACGGATCACAAGAAGAAAAGATTACCTTAGATGAAATCAGACAGATTCCTGCGGTCCAAGGGATTGTAGGCACATTGATGGATATACCAGTAGGAGAGGTATGGCCTAGGGAGAGGATCAAAGAACTAAAAGAAGAAATTGAGTCTCGTGGGTTAACACTAAAAGTAATTGAAAGCGTCAATGTGCATGATGCCATTAAAATTGGATTACCTTCCCGTGAGCAGTATATCGAAAACTATAAGCAGACAATCCGAAACTTGGCAGAATATGGAATAGAAGTCATCTGCTATAATTTTATGCCTGTATTTGACTGGGTGAAATCTGACCTTGACTACCGCTTAGAAGACGGCTCATCCACGTTAGCTTTTATATCTGATGATATTCCAGATGATCCAAGAGAAATCGTCGCGCGCATCGAACATTCCAGCAATGAATTTGAATTGCCGGGATGGGAACCTGAGCGCTTAGCTCATATCAAATCCTTGCTTGAAGCCTATGCATCAGTAGACGAAGAAAAACTTCGAGAAAATTTTGCCTATTTTCTCCAATCAATCATCCCAACATGTGAAGAGGTAGGGGTCAAAATGGCTGTACATCCAGATGATCCGCCATACTCGATTTTTGGATTACCTCGAATCGTAAAGAATCGAGAAGATTTAGATTGGTTGTGCCGCATAGTAGACAGCCCTTATAACGGAATCACTCTTTGTACAGGGAGTATTGCAGAAGATCCAGAAAATGATGTATATGGGATTTTAGCAGAATTTTGCCAAAGAGATCGAATCCCATTTGCACATGTTCGAAATATTAAATTTTTAGCTAATCGAGATTTCTATGAGGCATCGCATAAATCCGAATACGGTTCATTAGACATGTACCGCATACTAAAAACAATGTATGACAACGGATTTAACGGATACATCCGTCCTGATCATGGAAGAATGATCTGGAATGAGACAGGAAGACCAGGATACGGCTTATATGATCGAGCATTAGGTGCTGTTTATCTAAATGGATTATGGGAAGCAATCGAAAAAGGAAACAATAGTAAAGATAATTAGTGAAAAAAACTATAATTTTATTATGTAAATAAGAAGGATGTTCAAATTCTTGATACATAAATCCGGAGGTTGTTAATAAGCATTCGGATTTATGTATCTTATTTGGTCTAGGAAGTAACTTGATTTTCTTTTTTCGATTGATCCATGAGTGCTTCTTCTTTTAATTCAAAGATATATTCTGAGATCCTCATAATCACTTTTTTCCAGTCTTCTGGTGTGATGATTCCTTTTAAAATATAGATTTTTTTGATATGAGAAGGCAATTGTTTCAAAGGGCAGTCGCTGATAACGATGTTGCAGTTCTCCATAAAATCATTTTGTATTTTGATCGATTCATTTGAAAAAATTTGTTCTATCTTAACGATCAGATCTTTACTGATATAAAAATCACGCGTATAGTTCACACCAATCACAATTCGCGGCTGTTTTTTGTAGCGATCATACAAATGTACTAGGTCTTCAACCATCCATTGCACATTTTCCTTTTCTAAAATAACTGGTAACAAGTGTTGATTTTGTTCTCTGAAATCCATATAAAATTGTTCAATGGCGGTTTGGACTTCTTTCAACACGCTATGTTCTTGATAAAGCATGAAAGTAGGAAGGGGCGTATTTGGTTGATTGAAGTTAAGAAATCCATTATAAAGTTTATTTCGTGCGAATGCCAATGAGTAAAGAATCTTTTCTTTTTCAGGTATAAACAAATCAAATACAGTACAAAAGGACTCCACCATTTCTCTTGAATAAAGAACATGAGGAACGTTTGCTTTTTTTAAAAGTTTGTATTGCTCCAAGCTTGTTTCTTCCGATTCGATTTTCGTGATAGAAAGTCGAGCTAAAATATTCACTAAGATGCGTTGTTCGCGACAAATTGGCAGATTAGGTCGCAAAATATCTACAGAGGGATCAATAAAAAAGTCAATATATTCATACTCTGTGAATTCTTTTTGTACGTCTTTCACAGAAGTTGCAGGAAAATTCTCTTTACATATTTTTAATAGAAAATATAATTTATCTATCATACCGCTATTTAGTCGGTCAAGTACTTCTTTTTTAAAAAAAGTATTCATCATAAAAGCCACTACTTGCGGATCTTCATCATAAAATTCTGTAGCAGTACTTGAAAAGATGTTCCAATAAATATCTAATGCTGCATATTGAATTTGTACCTCTTTTCCAGAAAAAGACTTTCTGCCATTATTAGAAAAGGAGATAGACAAACCGTACAATGCTAAAAATGCATTAATCTTTTTCATTTTCGTATACAAATAAGAGGCACTATAGTTTGTTTGCTGACTTAAACTGATAATCGAATTTGTCTGACAGCTGAACAAAGAAGTCAAGATCTGATAACTGACTGATTCGTTGCAGTACCTTCCAAATAGACGATAGTAGCAGTAAGCCGGATCAATTCCTTCAAAATTCAACTTTAAGAAAGGTTTTTGCTTATCAATATGCAGTTTTGTTAGATTGAGACGCTCAAAGTCTTGTTCTAATTCTTTGATGTATAGTAAAAAATTTGATTCAGACATATGGAAATGATCTGCTAAATATTGTGTAGTAATAAAGAAACGATGTTCAGATAGGAAAAGAAAAATATCTAATTTTGTATTGCTTTTTTTCTTCAAGAGAAACGTTTTAATCGCTTCTTGAGTTTACATGAAAGAGGCTCCTTTTTACTTAAATTGTTAAAACTTGAAAATATTACTGTTTTTTTCATAAATTTAGACAAAAAAACAGTAAACATATAGGTAGAATCTCTACTATCTTATTTCTTGCATACAAAAAAATCAAGGAGTGAGAGAGTTATGAGATATTCAACCATCTTAATATCAACATTTGCAGCCTTAAGCTTATCGCTTACTATAAATCAGACAGTCCACACAGAGGAGATAGAAACAGCCAAATGGACAGAAACCAAGTGGGCCAACGTCAATCGAATTACCTTTCAGGAGTCGCAAAATTAAGAAAAGGACAAACAGCGACCATCAAAGCAAAAATTGACTATTCAGGAGACCTAGCACCTATACTACAATCAGCTGTTACATTTGAGAATGTTGATCCCGCTTTGTCGATTGGCTATGACGAGAACACTTTGACTATCCAACACAAGCAAGCGATATTTACCTTCACCGTTACATTAAATCAGGACTTGTTAAAACCAGCGCTTTTTACTGTCAAGGTATCAGATGGACTACCGAACGATCATCATCATTTAACGCCGTATAGTCAGCGGCAGACAATTGAGCAAGATTCAGCTATCGACTCAGGAGGAGATCTTGTTGAAGAACCAACAGATAAACCAGAAAATGAAAATAAGCCAGAAGTACCGCCTACAGAAAATCCAGACGGAGAACAGAAACCGGAAATAGAACCTGGAGAAGAACCAGATGTAGACCCAGAAGAAAAACCAGATGTGACTCCAGAACCAGATACGGACGCAAGAGACCAAGGAATACCAGAAAAAATAAACAAAAAAACAATTCAAGAGGATGGAAAAAAAGAGAGTAAAAAATCAAATCTAGCAATTCTAAAAATAAATGAAGAGCAGCTGAATAAAAAATCACGAATATTTGATAGCGCCCAATCAGCTGAAACCTTAAAAAGTAGCAAGGATACAACCTTTGCTAGTCCTGAAACGAAAAATAAACAGCTACCAAAATCCGGAGAGTCACAAAACAAAGTTATACTGTGGAGCGGAATCATTCTATTAAGTATAGCAACAATGCTTTCTGCAAAAAGATTTAAAAAAAACAGATCTCTCTAACATTTGAATAATGTCTGTGAACGCATTTTTCAAATAAAAAGAAATATCCAGAAAACGACCCCAAAATACCAGATTGAAATCTGATATTTGGGGTCGTTCATACTTTATCTTTCTTCATATTTATTTTAAGGGATATCTGTTTCTTTTGGAAGATGGTTCGGGATCTTTTTCACTTTCAATACATCTAAAAAGAAGGTAAAGATCGGAATGCCGACAATCAAGCCCCAAACGCCAAAGAACCGTTCGCTAACAAGTAAGACCACAAATGTATAAAAAATCGGCAGTTCTGTTTTGCTGGACATCAACTTCGGATTCAGCACATAAGACTCAATTAGATGGACAATCAAAATCGTAATCAGGATATAAACAACATCTCGGATGCCTCCTTGGGAATAAGCTATGAAAGATAGAGGAATACAAGAAATGATAACACCTGCTACTGGGATCAGACTTAAAATGAAAATCATGATCGCTAAACTCAGCAGCTGATGAAAGCCAAATACAGCCAAGGCGATTGTAGTGAGCAACGTGTTTAAAAGAGCAATAACAAATTGAGCTTCTAATACCAAACCAAATGTATTGACAAACTTATCGGCAAAATAGTAAATATCTTGAAAGAACCAAGAAAATTCACTTTTTAAAAACAATCTTGAGAATACAATTGTTTTTTTCTTTTCAATCATAAAAAAGAAACTTAAGATGAATGACATAGCAAACGCCACTGCCATTTTTCCTATATCCTGTAAATAGCCAAGCGCAATCGAAGCGCCATTTTGAAGCTGTTCAAAAAAATCGTTTCGCTCAATATAAGTATGGATATATTGTAAAACAGGATCTGCATCTTTTGGCTGATGCTCGTAAAAATCAATAACGGACTGGATCATGTCAAATGTTTGATGAATAAGCATCGGGATATACTTTGTGAATGCCAGATAGATAAGGTAAACGATCAGTGTATAAATCATGATAGCTAAAACACCTGTAGGGATTCGGACAAATCGCTGAATGATTTGAACAAGATGAATCATCAAATAAGTAAAGATAAATGTGAGCAAAATGGTTGTAATCATACTTCTAACTAAGAAAAGAACAAAAACGACAAATAATAAAACAGTGAGACGGCGTATTTTTTCATTCGCCAAAAAACGCTGATAAACGGTCAAATCGACAACCTCCAAATAACAAAAAATAAACACGTTATTCATTATATGATGGAATATGAAAATAAGAAAGAGAAAGAGCAAAAAGAAAAACCGCTAAATGACGTTATCTTATGAGTTGGTTTTCCTCATAAAATCGTTCATCTAGCAGTTTCAGCCCTTTTTCTGGTCTTGATGAAAATTATCTAGCATTTTTCGGGTCAGATGTTGCAGTGTATCCAATTCTTCCTGTTCAAGTGGAAGATAAGACTTGATCTTTTGTGGAATACCTTCTGCTTGTTTTTGCAACGCAGCACCTTGAGGAGTCAGCGTAACATTTACGATTCTTTCATCACCCGTTTCACGCTGACGATTAATATAATTTTTTTCTGCTAACTTTTTTAGTAAGGGAGTCAGCGTACCAGAATCCAGACACAAATCATTTCCTAGCTCTTTCACTGAAGTCTTTTTCTTTTCCCATAAAACTAACATCACAAGATACTGGGTATAGGTAAGATTCAGCGGCTTGAGGAGGGGAGTGTAGTGTCTAATGATTTCCTTAGAGGCGGCATATAAAGGAAAACATACTTGATTAACTAAATATAGATCTTCCATTTTTCCACCTCCGCTGTTTTACTATAGTGTATCATAGCGGATTTACACAAAAAAGTCTATTCACTAACTGCTTTCAGAGTAACTTCTATATTTCCAGCTGTAGCTTTTGAATACGGACACACTTTATGCGCTGCCTCTAATAATTCTTGCGTTTCTTCCAGAGAAAGACCTTCGATAGATCCTTCAATCTCTACACCTAAGACAAAGCTCGTTTCACTTTCTGAATAAAGGGAAACTTGTGCACTGACAGTAGAAGCCCCAGAGATATTTTTTTGCTGTTTGATCAATTCTAATGCACTGTTAAAACATGCACTGAAACCAGCTGCAAACAATTGTTCAGGGTTGGTTGCATTTTCGACGCGTTTACCAGGAGCTGCAATATTCAATTCGAATGTACGATCGGGATTATGAACTTCTCCAGAGCGTCCGCCTGTGTTGATCATTTTCGTAGAATACATTTTTTTCATAAAATTACCACCTTTAATTATATTTTGTACAATTGAATTTTACACAATATAATTGTGAAAAGCAAAGAAATGGATTGGCATAAGATAAATAAGAGAAAGCACATGAAACAGACGCGCTTTCTCGAATAGCAAACATATACAAAAAATATCAGAGACAAAAACTAATCTCATCATAAACATTACATATATTTCTCAAAAAGTTGTTTTCTTTCTTCAAAACTTACTTCACGATGGATCTGATGAAGCATCCATAAATAACCAAAAGGATCTCTGAACATTGAGTTAGTCACACCAAAGTCCATCATTTCTGTCATTTCTTGAATCTCTACACAGCCATTTCGTAATGCTTTATTATGTGTGTCCTCGATATCAGAGACGATGATATTGAACCAGATCGTATTTGGATGTTCAGCAGTAGGAGCAGTCAAACCAAGAGACGTGTTTTCATCCAGCATATGGAATCTCGTGCCATACAAGGTAAAAATGACTTCATTATTGCCTCTAGGGTAATCTGTTGCCTCAATCAGTTGTATTTCATCAAAGATTGTTTGATACAGTTCTAGTGCTTTCAAACTATCATTTAATACAAAATCGATTTCCGTTCCTTTATGCATAAAGATCTCCTCTCCTTTTCAGTCGAACAGTTACTAGATTCTTTTATTATACCAGTTAAAGAAAACGCATTCAAAAAAATAGCGAATTTACTTACCAACTCATTCGATTGGATGATAAGTAAATCCGCGTCCCATTACTTCTGCTACGCTGCTGACAATGACAAAGGCACTTGGATCGATTTCTTCTATCAATGGTTTCATTCGGGAAAATTCATGATCAGTCACAACGATCAATAAAACCTCTTTTGACTTTCGATTATACCCGCCTTTTGCCTCTAGCAGGGTAAGGCCACGTCCAATCTCAGCACTTAAGCGAAGGCGGATGTCTTCCAAATAATGTTCACTCATGACCATAACAGATTTCTTTCGATTGATACCTGTTTCGATATAAGTCATGACAATTGAAGTGATTGCAATAGATAAAATAGCATAAAGAAACTCTTCTATTCCAAAAACAAACAGATTAAGAGAAACAACGAATGCGTCTGTAAAAAATAAGCCAATCGAAGTATTCAAGTGGAAATATTTTTTAAAAATGAGGGGAGGGATCGTCGTACCGCCGCTAGAAGAGTTGTTTTTATATAAAATCGCAACTCCTAAAGCAAAAATCGCACTTCCAAAAATGACAGACAACAACCGATCTGAAGTAATCATTGTTTCTGGAACTATTGCAATGATTAAAGGAAAAACCAAGCTTCCGAAAAGTACTTTAAAAAAGGGTTTTTTACCTAAAAATAGAAGAGCTAGTACCAACATAACGATATTCAACACTAAAATAACTATAGCTCGGTCAAATCCTAAAGCAGCTTCCAGTAATATTCCTAGACCGCTGACACCTCCAGCAGCAATATGATGAGGCCCTAAAAACATATTGATAGCGACTCCTAATATGAAGAGGGCAAAAATAATCTTAATGTATGTCCATATAAATTGTCTCGTTTCTTTCATTTATCCACTTCCTTAATTCATTAATAATGCTCTTATCTTATTATAACTTACTTTTCACCTTAAGTTAACTTTAATTAATAAAAAAATTAGGCTAGTCTAAATTATTATGTTTCATTCTTCTAGAATATACTTCTACGGTAAAAACTGTTAAAAAACTTTTACTTTAGAAAATTGGAGAAATTGATCGCTTAAGATAAATTCAGGACACTAAATAGTACAAGAAGTAGATTAAAACTTTTAAAAGTTTTAAGTCTATCTATTTGGCAAGTTTAAAAAATAAAAATTCGGTATCAAAAAACTGTTACCGATAACATTTTTGAAAGCGTTGTCTTTTGTTTCTCTATCACTTATAGTGATGACGTCATATTAAAACACAAGGAGGAAATCAATGGATACAGCTGCAATTTATCATCGACCGGAAAGTGAATATGCATTTCTATATACGAATACAAGATTTCGTATTCGGCTTCGTACTAGGAAAAATGATATCAAAAAAGTATATGTGCTTTGTGGAGATCCATATACCATAACAACTGAAAAATGGTATCAAAAACAACGACCAATGAAAAAATGTCTAAGTACCAATGTTCATGATTATTGGGAAATTGAAGTGACGAGCGAAACAAGGCGCTTACAGTATGCGTTCCATGTTGTTGGGGAAGATAACACGGACTGTTTTTACGGTGATCAAGGAATTTTTCCTTATCGAGAAAATGTGATTACTGAACCAAATTTTTATTTTCGAATACCTTATTTTCATCAAATCGATCGATTCACTATTCCAGAATGGGTAAAAGAAACAGTATGGTATCAAATTTTTCCCGAAAGATTTGCAAACGGGGACAAAGCAAATGACCCCGAACACACTTTACCTTGGGGAAGTAAAGATCCAGACCGAGAAGACTTCTTCGGGGGAGATTTGCAAGGTGTGAGGGATCATTTGGATTACTTGACGGACCTTGGCGTCAATGGCATCTATTTTTGTCCCATATTTAAAGCCACATCCAATCATAAATACGATACGATTGATTATTATGAGGTGGATCCCGCTTTTGGCGATAAAAAACTTTTAAAAAACTTGATTGATGAAGCACATAAAAGAGGGATACGTATCATGTTCGATGCTGTATTCAATCATATGGGTGTCCATTCACCACAGTGGCAAGACGTTCTCAAAAACGGAGAAAAATCGATCTATAAAGACTGGTTCCACATCCGTTTTTTCCCAGTAGATTCTTATCAGATGACTGACTTACCAGAAACTGCTGAAAATATCCCATATGATACTTTTGCTTTTACTCCATTCATGCCGAAACTAAATACAGCAAATCCAGAAGTGCAAAAATATTTGCTGGATATCGCAACTTATTGGATAAAAGAATTCGATATTGATGGATGGCGTCTTGATGTTGCTAATGAAGTCGATCATCATTTTTGGAAAAAATTCAGAGAAGCAGTTACAGAAATCAAACCAGACATCTATATCCTTGGAGAGATTTGGCATTCCTCTCAAGCTTGGCTGCAAGGGGATGAATTCCATGCAGTGATGAATTATGCATTTACAGATTCGATTAAAGATTATTTTGCAAAAAAGAAAATCACAGCTTCACAAATGGTCAGTGGAATGAATCATCAGCAAATGCTTTACAGAGATCAGGTGAACGAAGGAACATTCAACTTATTAGATTCTCATGATACTGCCAGGATCTTGACCCTTTGCCAAGGTAACAAAGAATTGATGAAGTCTGTGATGGCCTTTATGTTTCTTCAAAAAGGGGCTCCTTGTATCTATTACGGGACAGAAATAGGGATGACTGGTGAAGATGACCCGGATTGCCGCAAATGTATGATATGGGAGAAGGAGGAACAAGATCTAGAGCTATTCGGTTTTATAAAAGAACTTGTTTCTCTAAGGAAACAGTTGTCTAAGATTATTTCTGAAGGTTCTACTCAGTGGCTAATAGTAAATGATCGTGAAGATAAGCTCTATTTTACACGGGAACTAGAGGGACAGATCATCTATGTTTACTTTAATCAGTCAAAAGAACCTTGGGTAGTAGAACAGGAAAATGAGGTGATTCTTAGTCAAAATTGTCAGTTGTTAGAAGACGGGAAAGCAGAGATACGACAATACGGATTTTTGATCATGTGTTGAAAACTGTTACCGGTAACAACAAGAAAGCGTTTGCAAATGAAGATTTGTGCCCATTATAATAAGGGTGTAACAGTACGTTGAATACACAGGAGGAAATGAAGATGAAAAAAAGAAGTGTGAAACAGTTGGGTTTAGGGTTAATCTCTTTAGGAATCTTAGGCGGATTAGCGGCTTGTGGCAATGGTAACTCTTCAGCAGAAGGGGAAGCCGATGAAGGAAAAACGTTAACAGTTTCCGTTGATTCTGGATATAAAGATTATATAAACGAAATAAAAAACACTTTCGAAAAAGAAAACGATGTGAAAATCAAGCTAGTAGAAAAGGACATGTTCGATCAGTTGGAATCATTAGCGTTAGATGGGCCTTCTGGAAAGGGACCTGACGTTATGATGGCAGCATATGACCGGATCGGTGCGTTAGGACAGCAAGGACATCTGGCGGAAGTAAAACTGGGAAATGAAGCAGCTTACGATGAAACAGACAAAGCCCAAGTGACTTATGATGGAAAAATCTACGGAGAACCTGCAGTAATCGAGACCCTTGTTTTGTACTATAACAAAGATTTAGTCGATACAGCACCATCAACGTTTAAAGATTTGGAGAATCTATCCAAAGACAGTCGTTTTGCTTTTGAGTCAGAAGCAGGAAAAAATACAGGATTTTTAGCTAAATGGACTGACTTTTATTATTCCTATGGTTTAATTGCAGGTTACGGTGGCTATGTATTTGGTGATGATGGCACAAATCCTTCAGATATCGGTTTGAATAATGCAGGTGCTGTAGAAGGAATCTCTTATGCAACAGATTGGTTCAAAAATGTTTGGCCAAAGGGAATGCAAGACATAAAAAGTGCAGGAGACTTCGCCAGCCAGCAATTCATGTCCAATAAAACTGCAGCAATCATTGACGGTCCATGGCAAGCGCAAACATACAAAGAAAACAATATCAATTATGGTGTAGCCAAAATTCCTACTCTAAATAATGGACAGCCTTATCAACCGTTTGGCGGAGGAAAAGGATGGGTAGTCAGCAATTATGCTAAAAACAAAGACCTCTCTCAAAAATGGCTTGATTATGTAACGAATCAGGAAAATCAAGAAAAATTCTTTGAAATGGTAAATGAAATCCCTGCAAACCAACAAGCTAGGGAAACAGCAAAGGCTAAAAACGATGAATTAACAACAGCTGTGATTGAACAATATGAAACAGCTCAAGCGATGCCAAACATCCCAGAAATGGGCGAAGTTTGGACAGGTGCAGAAAACTTGATGTTCGATGCAGCATCAGGTTCAAAAACACCAAAAGAATCCGCAGATGAAGCAGTAAAAACAATCAGTGAAGCCATAGAACAAAAATACTGATTAAAATGATAACCGTCCATTTTTATAAAAAATGGAACAGGTGCTTCAGATAAAAGTGGCAAGAGCGAGATGGAAAATTATCTTGCTCTTGCCATTATCTTAAAAGCAGTTTGCGGTTTAGCAAGTTTAGAGGGGGTATTCAGATGCAGCAAGATAAAACAAGTAATATCAACGAAAAAAAAATCACGCTTTGTTCACTTATTCCAGGGATGGGGCAGTTTGTAAATGGCCAAGCTTTTAAAGGTATCGTTTTTTTCGCCATATTCGTCCTATTCATTGGTCAGATGCTTCTGGGCGGATTTCATGCATTGGTAGGATTGGTTACTTTGGGAAGTATACCAATGGAAGATCATTCATTATTTATTTTGATTGAAGGCACTTTGCAATTCATCATTACAATCATTTTCTTGATTTTTTACGGTTTGAATCTTTTAGACGCTTATCGAGTAGCGAAGATGCGTCAAGAGGGCAAAAAAATCAATCGGACGATGAAGGAAGTCATACATAATATAGGTGATGAAGGTTTTCCTTATCTATTGACACTTCCCGCTTATCTTCTCATGATTTTTACGATCATTTTCCCAGTCCTAGTTACATTGTTCACTGCATTTACTAATTATGACTTCAATCATATTCCACCAGCCAGTTTGATTGATTGGGTAGGGGCTAAAAACTTTTTTAGTATCTTCTTTTTAAGCTCATATCGTAATACTTTTTTTGCAGTCTTTTCGTGGACCGTGATTTGGACTTTATGTGCAACAACTTTGCAAATCACCCTTGGTATTCTCACAGCGGTTGTTGCTCACCAGAAATTTATTAAATTCAAACGTATTTTCGGTATCATTTTCTTATTACCATGGGCGGTCCCAGCTTTTATTACTATCATGAGTTTTTCGAATATATTCAACGACAGCGTAGGAGCCATCAATACTCAAGTGATTCCTTTCATAAACCAGCTTCCTTTTGTAGATATCAGTGCAATCTCTTGGAAAACGGACCCGAACTGGACGAAAGTGGCAATCATCTTGGTTCAAGGATGGTTAGGATTTCCCTATATCTATGTAATGGTTACAGGGATTTTACAGTCGATTTCTGAAGATTTGTATGAAGCAGCAAAAATCGATGGAGCAAATGCATGGCAACGTTTCTCAAATATCACACTTCCAGCTGTATTTCTAGTGGCAGCACCAACATTTATTACACAGTATACGGGGAATTTCAATAATTTCTCCATGATCTACCTATTTAACAATGGAGGGCCCGGAAGCGTAGGCGGAGGAGCTGGTTCTACTGATATTCTTATTTCCTGGATCTATAAACTTACGACTGGAACTTCTCCGCAATATTCTATGGCTTCAGCCATCACGTTGATTATCTCCATCATCGTTATCTGTGTGTCATTGCTGGTATTTAAAAAGACAAATGCGTTCAATATGGGGGATTAACAATGAAAAAATTTCATTCGAGTGCTCGATTCCAAAAACGACTTTCTCACTTTTTTACTTACTTTTTTCTTTTAATACTGTCAGTCATTATCATCTATCCGCTTTTGATCACAGCAAGTACTGCCTTCAAGTCAGGAAACATTGCGGCTTTCAGTTTGGATTTTTCAAGCGACTGGACTTTATGGAATTTCACGCGGCTGTTCAGTGAAACACTTTACGGGACTTGGTATAAAAATACGTTAATCATCTCTGTCCTAACGATGATCGTACAAGTAACTGTAGTAACTTTAGCCGGCTATACGTATAGCCGTTATCGTTTTATCGGCCGCAAATCAAGTTTGATGTTCTTTTTAGTGATTCAGATGGTACCGACTATGGCAGCATTGACTGCCTTTTATGTCATGGCTTTCCTATTAGAGGCGCTAGATAAGTACTGGTTCTTGACAATGATCTATATAGGCGGTGGAATTCCAATGAATACTTGGCTGATGAAAGGATACTTTGACACTGTACCAATAGATTTAGATGAATCTGCTAAACTTGATGGGGCAGGGCATTTCAGGATTTTTTTCCAGATTGTATTACCGCTTGTCAAACCAATGCTCGCCGTTCAAGCATTATGGGCTTTTATGGGACCTTTTGGGGATTTCATGTTAGCTAAGTTCCTGCTTCGAACACCTGAAAATCAGACTGTTGCTGTCGGCTTACAAACATTTATTTCTGATGTGACAAACCAAAGAGTCTCTCTTTTTGCTGCTGGGGCAATTTTGATTGCACTACCGATTTGTCTATTATTCTTCTTTTTACAAAAGAACTTTGTTACCGGCCTGACATCTGGCGGAACAAAAGGATAGGAGCAGAGGATCATGCAAACATTTCCGTTAAATTATTTTTCCACTTTACGTACGCCAACTCAAGTGTTTGCGGGACGCAAACTATTATCATGGCCAAAATTTTTCCTGATATTTGTATTTTTAGTTTCCTTGATGGTCATGCCTGTGACTCTTTTTTATGCCAATCAGATCCAAGCGATTCCATTAGAACAATTTCTATCCGTTCATTCGCTGATCGATGAACAAGGAACCAAAAAATTTTCTGAACTTGAATTATCTGAAACTGGGTTACAATCATCGCAACAAACGATAGCTGTGACCCCTGAAATTTTGGTAGGTGTGTCTTTATCTGAGAAACAACAATCCGATCATGGAACTTTTATTGATTTTGAGAAGGAACAATGGGTGATCCAACAAAAGGATAAATCTGGTATACGCCGCTATACGATGAATTATAGCCCATCTTTCCAACCAGATTCTGTACGTACGCCCGAAGATTTCCAACGATTTTTAGAAAAAGAATTTTATGCCAGTAATCGTCCAACAATCATTTTATCTTATAGTTTAAGTCTTGGTCTTGTCCTACTTGTCATGACGAGTCTCATTTTATTCGGGGCTTCCTTTTTCTTGTGGATGACAAGAAAAAGCCAACTTTCATCCATTCATACATTCAAAGAGAGTGCAAATTTGATGCTGAATGTTATGGGGATAGGATCCATGGTAGCAGCAGTTGTAGGGTTTATCCACTTTGACTTTATCTTGATGCTAAGTGTCCAAACAACGATAACTGTCTTGCTGCTTTTATGGGTTTTTGTCAAAACAAGATTCAAAGATAAGCGTGTCGAATGACAAGTTTAAGCGATTTATGCGACAATGAATGTGAAAAAAATGAAAAATAAAGTAGTTTTTGAAAAATTTCTGAAAAAATTAAACTTCTTAGTTGATTCTTTTCTTTTTTAGTATTAACGTAATAGGGTAGTTTTTTTAAGGAGGAAAATCATGTTAGAGAAAACTTTATACAATCAATTATTTTCACGTTCTTTCTCGCTCCCTGTCGAAGTAAATTATTGGGACGGTACAACGAAACAATACGGAGATACGGACACTCCTCCCCAAATCAAAATCAATATCCATGAAGAAATCCCAATGAAAGAGATTACAAGTAACGCTTCTTTGGCACTAGGAGAAGCCTATATGGATCATCGAATCGAGATCGAGGGAAGTATCCAAGCATTGATCAACGATGCTTATCAGCAAGCAAACAGCTTTTTACGAGGAAAAGATTATCTAAAATGGCTGCCAAAGAAAGAAAAACATACGAAACAAAAAAACAAAGAAGATATCCATGCGCATTATGACTTAGGTAACGACTTTTATAAACTTTGGCTAGATCCAACTTTGACTTATTCTTGTGCCTATTTCAACACACCTGAAGATACGTTGGAACAAGCACAAATCAATAAAGTCCATCATATCTTAGACAAACTCTTTATCAAAGAAGGCGAAACGTTGCTTGATATCGGTTGTGGCTGGGGAACATTGATGTTCACTGCTGCCAAAGAGTATAATGTCAAGGCAACTGGGATCACACTAAGTGAAGAACAATACGATTTGATTACCAAAAGAATAAAAGAAGAACATTTAGAAGATAAATGCCGTGTATTATTAATGGATTACCGCGAACTAAAAGGCGAAACGTTTGATCATATCACAAGTGTAGGTATGTTCGAACATGTAGGTTCTGAAAATCTTGAAGGTTATTTCAAAGTGGTAAAAGATTTATTGAAACCAAAAGGAACAGCTTTGATCCATGGAATCAGCCGACAACAAGGTGGTGCGACAAATGCTTGGATCAATAAATATATTTTCCCTGGCGGTTATGTCCCTGGCGTTACTGAATTAGTTGATAACATTACAAAAAACGATTTGCAACTGATTGATTTGGAAAGCTTACGTCGTGACTACCAATTGACATTAGAACATTGGACAAAGAATTTTCATCAAGTCCAAGATCAAGTCACGAAAGAAATGGGAGATTCCTTCTATCGAATGTGGGATCTATACTTACAAGCTTGTGCAGCTTCATTTGAATCAAGTAATATCGATGTGATTCAATATTTGCTTGTTCAACCTGGAAACAATGACATCCCAATGCATCGGGCATAATTGAGGCAAAAGTACTGTTTAAAGACTATTTAAAAAGAAGCTAAGTTTTATGATGCTCCAGAAGTGAACTTTTTTGTCTAACTTCTAGGATTGTCTCTAAAGCTTAGTTTCTTTTTCTTTATATTTTCATAATAAAAGTTTGGTTCTTTAATTTTTAAACATGACAGAAAATTTTTTCTTCGTTATACTTGTAATAGAATACTATTTTATAACAAAGGGGATCGAATCAATGAAAAAAACTGTTATTTATACTAGTTTATTTGCAGCTTTGTTTTTAGCTGCTTGTCAATCAAATACCAATCAAGGCACATCTGGGAATACGTCTTCCAGTAGCGAACAGCGCTCTTCACAGGTATCGGACTCCTCAACAAAAGCAAGCACATCTTCGTCTAGCCAGACAAAAAGTTCTAGTGAAGCAAGTACTCAGTCAGATATCAAAGTGTCTGCAGCTCGTGCGATCGAATTGTTCCAAGATAAATACCCAGATACTGCAATTACTAGTTTGGAATTAGATAGTGATTGGGGATCTTACTTCTACAAGATAGAAGGTGTCGATGATCAAAAAGAATACGAAGCAAGAATTGATGCTCAAAATGAAAAAATGGAGACAGAGAATCCAGGAACTCTAGATCGAGATGAACAAAATGGTCAAAAGAAAAAAGAAGATGGTCTGGATGTTGATAAATTGATCACGATTGAGGAAGCAGCAAAAATCGCCGTCGACAAAGTAGGAAGCGGTACGGCAACAGATTGGGATTTGGATAAAGATTTAGGTACTACTTATTGGGAAGTCAAAGTAAAAGACGGCAATCAAAGTACATCAGTCAAGATCAATAGCCAAACAGGCGAAGTACTGTCAACTGAACAAGATGATTAAGAATTTCTTCGGAAAACAAGAGTTGATTTTTCTTTTAGTCATGATACACTAGATAAAATAACTTGTTTGAAGGAGCGATTTACTTGAGTTTAGAAACGACCTTTGCCAATCATATCTTTGCCAATCCTTTGATGAATGCATCTGGTGTCCACTGCATGACTACCCAAGAATTAGATGAACTGGCTCATTCAGAAGCAGGAGCATTTATCACTAAGAGCTGTACGATCAATGAACGAAAAGGAAATCCCGAACCACGCTATTTTGATGTTCCTTTAGGCAGTATCAATTCTATGGGACTTCCAAACCTAGGTTTTTCTTATTATCTAGAGTATGCTCTTGCGTATGAAAAAGTGCAGGAAAACCAAAATCAACCGTTATTTTTTTCCATTGCCGGGATGAGTGTCCAGGAAAACTTGGAAATGCTTGAGAAAATAGAAAAAAGTGGGTTTAATGGGATCACTGAATTAAATTTATCTTGTCCCAATGTGCCTGGAAAACCACAACTAGCTTACGATTTTGAGGCCACTTATGAAACACTGAAAGAAGTATTCAGCATCTTTTCTAAGCCGCTAGGAATCAAATTGCCTCCTTATTTTGATTTTGCTCATTTTGATCAGATGGCTGATATCTTGAATCAGTTTCCATTGACCTATGTCAATGCTATCAACAGTGTGGGCAATGGTTTGTATATCGATACAGAACAAGAAGCAGTAGTCATCAAACCAAAAGAAGGGTTCGGCGGCATTGGTGGAGAGTATATCAAGCCGACTGCTTTGGCAAATGTTCGCGCTTTTTATACACGTTTGAAACCAGAAATCCAAATCATTGGTACAGGTGGGATTCGGACAGGACAAGATGCATTTGAACATCTGCTATGTGGCGCAAGCATGTTACAGATTGGTACCGAGCTTCATAAAGAAGGGCCGGAAATTTTTTCTAGAATCATAAAAGAATTAACGCAGATTATGTCAGAAAAAGGATATACGTCAATTGACGAATTTAAAGGCAAATTACGCACCATTTCATAGCAAAGAGACGAAGGTCATGATTGATCTTCGTCTTTTTTTATAAAAAACACTCGTCTGTTCATTCCTGTGCAAGCGTACTCATTGTATGTTAGACGAACTTGTGGGAAAATAACAGAGGCAAAAAGGAGGATAATATGAATGATGCAACAGAATTAGCAAAAGAGCTTAAAGAAAAAGAATTTAGTTTTCAAGAACTAGTTACGGATATACAGAAAAAAATAAAGAAGCAAAATCATGAATTGAATGCGTTTGTCGCGCTTGAACCATTCGAGAGTAATTCCCACGAGCTATTGATTCCCCAGTCAGAAAAAGGGCCATTGGCTGGTATCCCATTTCCTTTAAAAATGCTCGGTCAAGAAAAAAAGGGATGGCTAGCTACTTCAGGATCTCGTTTATTTGAAACACACCGAGCTTCTCATACATCTAATTATGTGCGGCAAGCAGAAGCGATAGGTCTAGTTCCTTTTGGACAAACCAATGCGCCAGAGTTTGGTTTCAAAAATATTACAGACCCAGTCATCTATGGCCCAGCAAGAAACCCTTGGAACCTTGAATGTACACCGGGCGGATCAAGTGGAGGAGCTGCTGCTGCAGTTTCATCAGGAATCGTTCCTTTAGCTGGTGCTAGTGATGGCGGTGGTTCTATTAGAATACCCGCTTCGTTTTGCGGATTGATTGGGCTGAAACCTTCGCGAGGGACGATGCCAGTTGGTCCATATGCTTGGAGAGGATGGCAAGGAGCTGCTATTGATTTCGGCTTGACAGTTTCTATGAGAGACACGGAGGCTTTATTTTATGGGATGAGAAGTATCCATTCCGGTGCGCCATATCAAGTATCGCCAGTTGAGTGGCAAACACATCCAAGAAAAAAACGGTTGAAGATAGCTTTTTGTGTTGATTCACCGATCCACTCACAGATTAGTGAAGAGGCAGTACTTGCTGTAAAAAAAGCTGTAGATTTCCTTGGAAAAGAAGGGCATGATTTGACAGAGATTCCTTACCCACTAGATGGTCGTAAACTGATCACGTCTTATTATCAGATGAATGGCGCAGAAACAGCAGCAATGATCCGCTCGATTGAAACAGGCATCCAGCGAGCTGTCAGAAAAGAAGAACTTGAACCCATTTCTTGGACTTTGTTCCAATATGGTCAGAAGCTCTCTGCCGCTACTTACATCGATTCTCTGCATGTATGGGATGAAGCAGCAATTGTCATGGAAAACCTACATCAAGAATACGATCTATTCCTTTCACCAACGACTGCATTTACCGCCCCTAAAATCAGCGAAGATTTGCAAAGTGATGCGATAAGAGCACAGATGGAACACATCAGTGATTGTTCTGAAGTAGAAGCTTTAGACGTTGTTTCTTCCATGTTTGAGGAGAGCTTGAAGATCACACCTTATACACAGTTGGCTAATCTGACTGGACAACCAGCAATCAGCTTGCCTACTCATTTGACAAAAGAAAACATGCCTCTAGGAATCCAATTTATGGCTGCCAGAGGAAGAGAAGATTTGCTATTTCAAATCGGCTATCTATTTGAAGCAAATCATCAGTTCCATTTACCAAATCCATGGAAATAGCAGAAACAAGGAGAAGAAGAATGAAGAAAAAAAGATTGTTTGCTCTAATAACTAGTGCCTTTTTTATTTTAAGCGCTTGCGGTACAGCTGCCGCTAATCAGGAAGATAACAGCTGGAGTAATGTAGAAAAAAAGAAAGAATTAGTAGTAGCGACTTCTGGCACACTGTTTCCCGCATCTTATTATAATGATCAAAATGAATTAGTTGGTTATGACGTAGATTTGGCAAAAGAGGTGGCTAAACGGTTAAATGTCAAAATCTCCTTTAAAGAATACAACGTGGATGGACAAATCACTTCTGTTTCAAAAGGAGAATCAGATTTTGCTGCGAACGATTTTGGTATCACAAAAGAAAGAGAAAAAAAATTCTCCCTTTCAGAGCCTTTCAAATATTCATTTGACAGTATGATCGTACGAAAAAAAGATGATTCAGGAATCCACTCACTTGAAGATCTTAAAGGGAAAAAAGCAGCTGGCGAACCCAATACTAGCTATATGCGTTTAGCGGAAAAACACGGAGCTAAATTAGTCACATATGACAATGCCACGAATGATCAGTATTTAAGCGATGTAGCAAATGGTCGAACAGACGTTATTCTAAATGATTATTATCTGCAGAAAATGGCCGTATCTGCTTTACCAGATATCCCTGTAAAAATACTGGAGAACGTTTATTTCAATGAAAACGAAAGTGGTTTTTTATTGAAAGAAGGAAATGATGCTCTGAAAAAGAAAATCGATGGCGTATTAAAAGAGATGAAAGAAGATGGGACGACAAAGAAAATATCTGAAAAATATTTTCAAACTGATGTTTCAGTCAAACCGAAAGAAACGATGGCTGAGTCGGTGAGTGAGTGATGTACTTTCCTCTAATTGATTTTTCCCTCATGTGGACTTCGCTTCCTTTCGTACTGCAAGGCTTGGTATACACATTAGGGATTGGCTTCGTGTCGTTTCTTTTAGGAAATTTGGTAGGGTTGCTTTTGACAGTTTTAGGTCTTTTGGATTGGCTGCCTCTGAATGTATTTATTCGTCTTTATTTATCGTTCTTTAGAGGCATTCCCGCACTAGTCCTGCTGTTTCTGTTATATTTCGGGTTACCTTATCAATTAAGTGCCTTAACGGCTTCAGTCATCTGCTTTACGATTACCAGCAGTGCATTTATTGGTGAAATCTATCGAGGATCACTAGCAGGCGTTTCTTCAGGTCAGTGGGACGCTGGTTTAGCTTCTGGTTTTTCTTTCTTTGGGGTATTGAAATATATCGTTTTGCCGCAAGCTTTTCGAATCTCGGTACCGGCACTCAGTAACGTAGCTATGGATCTAGTGAAAGGTACTTCGTTAGCAGCAACAATCACAGTGCCAGAAATATTTCAAAAAGCAAAGATCATAGGCGGTCGGACATTCGATTATTTTTCTCTCTATATTTTAGTTGCACTGATTTATTGGGTCATTTGTATCGGGATCGAAAAAGTGCAACAGTATTTAGAAAAACGTTCTATCCATCAGTCAATCTGAAAAATAGAAATGGTGCTAGCGTGGCTGGCACCATTTCTATTTTTTGTTTCTTGTATATTCTGCCTAGTATTTTAAAACCATTTCATGTAAAATGTAAATCGAAAATATGTTCGGAGGTAGAAAACATGAAGACCCCGCTAACCATCGAAATAGAATCCTCGTTATACCAATATTGCATCGAGCAAGGCGGCTTGGTTGTAGAAGAAGTCACGATGCCTGATGACCAAGGAATTGTAGATACGCTTAGCTGCTTGACAAAATTTGATGGAAGCCGAGAATGGCGATGCTATGAGCTGAAAGTGACAAAAGCAGATTTTCGCTCTACAGCCAAACTGTCATTTGTTGGACATTATAATTATTTTGTTTTACCAAGTAAACTATATGAAGAAGTAAAAACTGAAATCCCTACAGGAATAGGTGTTTTAGTGTATCGTCCGTACACGGTTGAAGAGGAGATGCCTGCCTCTGGTACATTTCTGATTGCGAAAAAAGCAGCAAAGAAAGAGCTTGCTGTACCGGAAGAAGCTTTGACAAACCGCTTCATGGCTTCTTTATTCAGGGAAGTAAGAAAAGCAAAGCAAATGGAGCGAGGCGTAAAATATTTTCCAACAGATCAATTGTACAAAGAATTGAAAAGACGTTCAGAAAATCAAGATCCATTTTCTAACGAACGATATTATGAACGGTTTTTAGAGGAAATAGCTAGTCAGGCAATCAATGAGTTGCAAGAAGAAGTTATCGCGCTTCAGCATGATTATGAATATTTGAGGCAACAACAGCAGATCCGTCGGTTGCCTACAGAGCCATTGGAGTGAAAAATATGTACTATCCTTATTTAAGAGGAAAACAATTTGATCTATTAGCATTAAAAGAAGCACTGTCGCGAGGATTGCTCTCCAATAAAATCCAACCAGTGATCGAACCAGTACGTGATTCCGCTACGCTTAAAAATGTGATCGAATTATTTCAAAAAAAGCACCATCCAATCGCTGTGATCCAAAATCCCCAAGTAGGACAATTCAAATTATTCGATCAGCATGTGCACAGTTGGACAGTCAAAGAAAATAGCTCTGTCGTCCCTGCACAGATCTTAACGCCAGAAAATCTCAGTGAAGTACTGGATTCACCTCCAGCGTTTCTTGTTTTCGATGGACAGCACTACCCAAAAGATACAGAGGTGTGGAAACAGTTGGCAGGAGTTGATTCGAAATTTTTGATACCAGATACTAGTCGCTTTCGCATCTGGCTGCCCGAAAACAAAATTGTGATCCGTGACTCTTTTCAAACGAGAAAGCATGTTGAAAGTTATGCAGATAAAACAGATGACTTTTTTAGTGATGACTATCTTTTTTTCCACGCAGACGGATATATTGGATTTTCTGATTTCACGATCGAAGGTAGCCGTTATTTCGATAAAGGGTTCCCTAGCCGAGCGCTTGCTATCCATCTAACGTATATTGATGCTTACGGCAATATACGCGTGAAACATTTTGTCTCTGACAGTAACGACTCTGCTAAAGACCAAGCATTGAAGTTTCTTGAAGCAGGAGATAAAATGAAAAAATGGATCATGCGTCACCATCATCAACTCTTGATTACTTCAGGAATGATTGAATTATTGGCTCTTTACCAGCAACAAAAATTCCCTGGACTGGGAGTGTTGAAAAAGTGGTCACTTATGCATCATTTAGAACTTATTAGTCACCTGCTAGATCATCCAAAAGATTGGCTTAAATATTATTCAAAAGTTCAGGAACTATATGAAGTGATCCAATGATTAGATAATGTAAATGAAAAAGGAATAGAAAAGAGGAAACTGGATGTATATTCGGCAAACAAGGAAAGAAGAAGTAGAAGAAGTGGTAGAAATCATTAATGCCGCAGCGGATTTCATTGCTTCGCAAGGCTCTCCTCAATGGCAAAACGGGCAGAAACCAACAAAAGAAACGATTTTGAACGATATTGAAAGAAAAGAAAGTTATGTATTAATAGTGGAAGATCAAATTGCTGGAACAGCTGCATTAGTCTCAGGCGTGGATCCCGTTTACACAAAAATAGATGGTAGTTGGAAAGAATCAACTGGTCCTTATTTATCGATTCATCGTGTCGCTTTAGCAGAAAGTACTCGAGGAAAAAAACTAGCAAAACCGTTCTTAGAACATTTGTTGACGATTGCAGCCAGCAAAAATATCCAAGATATCCGTATCGATACTTATCCAGCTAATAAACCGATGGAAAAGACCATCTATTCTGCTGGATTCACTTATCAAGGGATGATTGAATTTCCTTTTGAACACGGCGAAAGAAAAGCATATCAAATAATCATCAATTGACTATAAAATCATCTGAGCAAAGATAAAGACATTAACACTACTGAAAAAAACAATCATATGATAGCCAAGAGGTTGTAACAGAAGTGGCCAGCTTCAAAAAACAAGAAAGAATTTCCGAAAATGCTTCTCAAATTTTTGTGGAATTTTAGCGTATTTTACGAAAAAGCTGCTTTCTGAAACTCCCTTCATCGAGAGGTCGTGACATAGCTTTTGTCACGACCTCTCGGCTTATCCTACGAGTATTATTCGATACATTTATATCAATAATCCTTTTTTTATTTTATCTGCAGCTTCTTGGAACGCTCCATCGTTTGACACGACTAAAAGTGAGGGGATAGCTTTCAAACGTTTCAACTGTGCTAAATCTTCTACATAAACCGCCAGTCTGGCTGAAATCTGTTCAGATGAATCTCCACGTTTTTTCAGGCGCGATTGCAATGTTTCTTTAGAGATCGTAATAAAGATAGGACGGACTACCGTCCCGAAATACTCATATAAATGCCAAAAACCATTTGCTGTCAAAACGGCGTAACAATTTCCTACTGTCAGTTTCTTTTTAATTTCTGCTTTACTGGAACCATATTTATGTTGAGCATATTGGTCCCACTCTGCAAACTCATTTCCCTTGATCATCTGATTGAATGTATTGTCAGAAACAAAATAATAATCCTCTTGATCTTTTTCCCCAGGTCTTGGTGATCGATTCGTGTAAGTAATGATCTTTTGTTCCGGCTGAAAAATAGCTTCTGCGAGTGAAGTTTTTCCAGAACCAGAAGGACCGATAAATACATAGCAATAATTCATTGTCATTTCTCCTTTGATGATTGAACAAGTGAAAAAGCTTTGGAAAATATTTCCAAAGCTTTTAAAAGCAACTTTGCTTTTTTGTATATTATACCAGCAAGCCAGTCACAATAGCACTTAAAAAGCTGACTAAAGTCGCTGTTAGCAAAATTTTCAATCCGTGTTTTGCGACAAGATTTCCTTTTTCTTCATTTAATCCCTTCATCGCACCAGAAATGATCCCGATAGAAGAGAAGTTGGCAAATGAAACGAGGAAGACAGATATAATTGCTGTTGTACGCTCAGTAAAATGGAAATTACCATTTGCTAATTCTGTCATAGCAACAAATTCATTTGTAACCAGTTTAGTCGCCATGATACTACCGGCATCCACTGCTTCTTTCCATGGGATTCCGCTGATGAAGGCAAGAGGGGCAAAGATGTAACCTAGGATCTCTTGGAAAGTGATGCCGAATATCCCGTGGAAGATAGCATTGATCATGGCAATCAAAGCAACAAAACCGATAAGCATAGCAGCAACCGTGATCGCCACATGGAAACCATCAAGAATGTATTCTCCCAACATTTGGAAAAATGTCTGTTCTTTGTTTTCTTCAATGATCAGCTCATCTTCTTTTTCTTCTAATACATAGGGATTTACAATTGAAGCCAGAATATAACCGCCAAATAAGTTCAAAACAAGGGCAGTGATCACATATTTAGAATCGATCAGTGCCATATAAGATCCGACGATCGACATAGAAACTGTAGACATAGCCGATACACTCATGGTGAACAAACGTTTCTCAGATAGGAAGGGTAATTCCTTTTTTATGGAAATAAAAACTTCCGATTGTCCTAAAATAGCAGAAGCTACTCCATTATAAGATTCCAATTTGCCCATCCCGTTGATTTTACTTAATCCTAGACCAACAGCTTTCATAAATAATGGAAGAATCTTGATATAGCGTAGAATACCGATAATAGCAGAAATAAATACGATTGGCATCAATACGGAAAGAAAGAAAGGTGCACTTCCTTTATTTGCTACACCGGCAAAAACAAAGTCAACACCTTGCCCAGCAAAAGCAAGAAGATGATCAAACATTTTTGCCAATACAGAAACAACCGCTGTACCAAAAGTTGTACGTAATAATACGAAACCAAGAACAAGCTGCAAAACGAACATCACAATTAGTGGTTTCAATTTGATTGCTTTTTTGTTACTACTGATCAAAAAAGCAAGCCCTAATGTGACAAATAAACCAATAATACCTAATAAATAACTCAAATAATCACTCCTATTCCAAATTCCGTTTTATTTTACCTGTTTTGCAAATAAAATACTAATCTTTAGTGAAATTTTCATTACTTTTTTAGAGTGAAACGCATTCATTTTCCATTAGAAAATAAAGCGAACAAAATAAAAGGTTTAAAAAGTGTAACGTCTTAGTAAAGTCTATAAAAAACGAAACTATTGATTAAGCTAATAGTTTCGTTTTCAACATTTATAAGTAAACTTTTTCTATTGGTAATATAGATTTTCGGAAGGGTAGACAGGTGCGCAGGTAATATCGATTCCTAGTTTTTTCAATGTTTGTTCATCATTTTTATTGACCATCACAGTAGAGTGGGCTTGTGCTCCCTCAAGTTCAGCTAGTTTATCATAAGCAACTTGAGCGATTGGATTCGTTACTGCACTGATTGATAAAGCGATCAAGACTTCATTGATGCTTAGTGCATCCAAAGAGGAATGAAGTGTCTTTGATTTCAATCCTTGTATTGTTTCAAGAACTAATGGTGACAATAAAGGAATGTCATCTGCGATATGGGCTAAATGTTTTACTGCATTTAAGATAACTGCCGCTGACGCATCCATCAATGAACTTGTACGCCCGGTAATGATGACTTCATCTGGTAATTCGATTGCAATCACAGCAGAAGGATCTTTTGTAGGACTTTGCGCTTGAATCTTATCTGCATAGTCATGGGCAGGGACTACCACGTTTCGGTCTTCAGGACGTAAACCGACTTCTTCCATAATCAGTTTGATTCGATTAACTGCTTCTTCGTCGATCAATCCTTTTTTGAAGTCGCATTCTGTTTGGAAATAGCGACGGATGATTTCTTGTTTAGAAGCTTCTTGGACAACGGTATCATCCACGATCCCAAATCCTACACGATTCACACCCATGTCAGTAGGAGATTGATAAACAGATTCTTTACCAGTAATTTTTTCAATAATACGTTTGATTACAGGGAATGTCTCAACATCCCGATTATAGTTCACAGCTACTTTATTGTAGGCATCAAAGTGGAAGGAATCGATCATATTGACATCTTTTAGATCGACTGTGGCTGCTTCATAAGCAATGTTCAGCGGATGTTTCAACGGAACATTCCATACTGGGAAAGTTTCGAACTTGGAGTAACCAGCTGCATGCCCTTTTTGGCTTTCATGATACAGTTGGTTCAAGCAAGTAGCGAGCTTTCCACTTCCTGGGCCAGGAGCTGTCACTACAACGATTGGTTTAGTTGTTTCAATATACTCATTTTTTCCAAAACCATCTTCTGAGACGATTTTTTCTACGTTGACTGGATAGTCTTCGATTTCTGAGTGTTTATAGACCTTGATGTTTCGTCTTTCTAGTTTATTGATAAAGACTTTCGTGGCAGGCTGTCCACTGTAGCGAGTGATAACGACACTGTTGATTAATAAGCCATAACCACGTAATTCATCGATTAACCGCAAGATATCCATATCATAAGTAATCCCATAATCACCACGGATCTTATTACGTTCAATATCTCCAGCATAGACGCAAATCAGTATTTCAGCTTGATCTTTCAATTTTTGCAGCAATTTGATTTTCGCATCTTCTTCAAATCCTGGAAGTACACGTTTCGCATGCTTGTCGTCAACTAGCTTCCCACCAAATTCTAAATATAATTTGTCATAGTGGTTCACTCGTTCCAAAATATACGCTGACTGCTCTTCAATATATTTTTCTGAATCAAAACCAATTTTTTTCACTAGGTTCCCTCCTTAAGTACTAAAGCATTTTTTCATTTTTTTGAGGATTCGTCAACTGGAAGAGCGAAATTCCTCAAAAAAACAAAGAAAATGGTTTAATCCAACTTGTCTAGATAGTTATTCATTGGTATGATAGTTTTTGATAAGGAAGGTGCTACATGAAAAAAAGACAGAAAAAGAAAAACGCATATAAACACTATATCCGTTCGATTTTTACCGGTTATGAAAGAATGCTTGAAGATCCCGAATTGGAACAATTGACGTTTACTTATCTAAACGAAGAAACGCAGCTAACTCGTGATGAGCATCAGCGCATTCATTTCACAACAAGAGATCTGCCTAGTAAATAAAAAATAAGATAAAGGTCATTGGATTCGATTCTGTCCTATCAGATGGAAAGACTAGTTGATCGAAAAAAAGGCTGTACCAAATTTTGGTGCAGCCTGTTTTATGGAGCATTGCCCGCTCTTTTTTATAACAATTTTTTACAGAAAATGGTACTATTGAAGTATTAATAAGTGAAAAACAGATGAGTAAGAGGAGGCAAGTAGTATGAAAGAGCCAGATACAAATGCAAATTATGAGCCAGACGAACTAGAGGAGACGAACGCGGATCAGGATACAGGACAAGAATCGTCTTCTTTTTACGATATCAAAGAAAAAGCAAGCATGAATCTTTCCCAATTAGTAGAAGACTTACAGGCTTTTGAAAAAGCTGTCCGCGAAGAAGATATCCCTGAGATCTACCGTTTATACAATGGCCGATTGAATGAAGAATTAAAAAGAAGCTCAAATGAAAATCACGAGATCGATCAATTGCTGATGCGTAAGATCCATGATCGTTTTTTACAGGAATTTCCTTTTATGGAACAAGTAGAAAGCATCTCGCCAACGATGAGCTATTACAAAATCGGCACTTATTACCATGATCGGCCCACGGTCGGTATTGATGCAAGTCTGCCAGAAATTTTTGTTTTGCCTAAGATCGATGAAGAGTGGGAGAAATATTCCCAACCGGAGTCAACGGACTATGACAAAAAAATCAATGAGCTAGACGCAAAGGTGATCACTGCTCAGACAGAAATTGAACGTTTAGATGAACAAATAAAAGAAATCAATCGACAAATGACTGATTTGAACGACAATAAAGGATTCTTGAATCGTAAAAAAATCGAGGAAGAAATTCAAGAATTAGAGAAGAAGAAGCAAGTACTATCTAATGAAAAATTAGGCTGGCTTCCTTATATTGAGACGCCTGAAACAATCCAGCAGCAAAAAGAAGCATTGAAGCAAGAAGCAAGAGCGGACCAGCTTCGTGCAGCCATCGTAGAAAAAGAACAAAGGCAAATCAGACGCTATTTCGGTAGCAAAGAGGGATTCGGTCAAGCAATCCATGAATTCTTGATGAATTATCTTGGCAATGAGAATCCTAATAATCAATCTAATGAAGGAGGTTCCGAGTATGAATGAACACGATGAAGCAGAATGGACAAAAAATGAAGAACAAACAGAAGATCATGAAGAAACGAACACTTCATTGGAAGAACAAACAAGTAATCCTCTGGATGACACAGAAGAAATCCCTATGCTAGAGGAAACAAAAATACACGAAAAAGAAAAAGTAACTCCGACGAATACGAATACTGCAGAAAACACCCATGCTTACGAAATAACTGAAAATCCCGGGTATTTAGAAGGAAAAGAGCAAGATCATCAAGATATCGTCAGTTTGATCGAAACAGCGGAAGCAGAATTAGCGGATTTACGTATGAGAAAAGATTTGATCGAATCAGATTTTCCACAATTATTAGAATCATATGATCGTTTTATATTGAATGAAGAACCAATCTCCACGATCGGAAAGACAAGCCTGATCGAATACTTCACGTATGAATTACTGAAACCGTTGAATGATATTGGTCTGGAACGGTCAAATTCAGCTTATGACACATGGAAAACAAGACATTTTTCGACCAATTATACGTTGAATGGACAAAACGAATTAGTCTTTTCCTTTGTATTACCGACCATCGATCAACGATACCAAGTGGAATCGATGAGTCTCCTAAACGTATCACCAGAGACAATGGAAATCAATGTCCAAGATGACCGGGTGCTTTCTTTGATCCGACACTGGTCAGTGGATCGAGTATTCTCTGCAGGGCAGATCACGATATTCAATCACAAATTGAATCAATTATTAGCCCATGCAAGAACACTTGGTTTTACCGTTAATCAGACATTACTAGACAATACGAAGCCACTTCGTTTGAATCTTCAGAGCGAATTTGAATTGACGAATGAAGTATTGGATGATATTTTTATCGTGGCAATGAAAAATCCATCCTACGATATGGAAAAGATCAACGAAACTACTTATCAAGTACGATTAGATAAAGGACAGTCTTTAACGATAACAACAAACGAAAAAGATCAAACAGTCTTGTCGATCTCATCTGGAGACTACCCACGATCTGTCATTGATTTCTTTATCAATTACGAATTCTTGGTCCCATTAATGGTGAGAAAGTCCTGATTGGATAAGTTGGATTACCAGATGTCATTCAGATAATTCTGTTCCAAAGGACTTGCGGCAGTTATCCAGAATAATTGTCACAAGTCTTTTCTGTATGTACTAAATGGACGTGAATAACTTGCTGATGAAGGAGGGATTTCATTAGGAATGTCCACAAATAAAATAGCACAGCTTAGCTTATTGTCTGCTGCTTGTGTAGCAGGTAGGATCGCTTTTCAATTTATCCCGAATTTCCAGCCAATGACTGCTATTTTTTTATTTATAGTACTTTACTTAAGCTTAAAAGATGCGTTAATTGTCATGAGTCTTTCTATTGCAATCAGCAGTTTTTATTTTGGTGTTGGACCATGGGTCATCGGCCAATGGATCAGCTATACTGTTGTTCTGAGTTTGTTTTCAATCGCCTGCTTGAGAAAAACAGTGCAAAGGAATCTATGGTTAAAGGGAGTCTGTTTTTTTCTGGCGGGCATGGTTTACGGAATAGGTATGACCGTTTTTGATACGCTGTTATATCGTTTACCTCAACCTTGGATCTATTACCTTCAAGGGGTGTCGTTTGATTTGATGCACAGTATAGGCAATGTTGTGTTCTTTCTTGTTTTTCTGCCAGTCGTCAAACGTTTTTACAATCATTCAGGAGGAAAAAATGAAAAAAATAATTTATAGTTTGCTTGCAATGAGTGTCAGTATACTCATTTTGACAAGTTGCAGTACAACCTATACACAATTGGCTTCCAACCAAAAGGAGGAAGTAAAAACATCGCAAAAAGCAACAATCACGTTACAAGAAAATGGTCAAAACTTTTCGGAAAAAGAAGTGGTCTTCAAAAAAGGCGATGATTTACTGAGTATTTTGAAACGAAATTTTGAAGTCGAAGAAGATAACGGCTTCATCACTTCGCTTGAAGGGCACTCACAGGATGAGAAAAATCAACTCTATTGGATGTTTACTGTGGACGGGAAAAGTGCTACTACTGGTGCCAAAGAGATCAAATTGAATGATGGACAATCGGTCATTTTCAATTTGTCTAAACTATAAGTTTCATAAAAAACTGTTAAAGGGCGAATATTGCCATAATTCAGTGAGTTCAGTTGATGAAAGAAGGAAAATAACATGGAAAATTTTAAAAAAAGCGGAATGTTTTCCGTAATTGCTGCTCTAGGGGCTAATATTCTAGTTGCTATCAGCAAATTTGTCGGCTATGCGATCAGTGGCAGTGCCGCCATGCTAAACGAAAGCATCCACAGTATCGTTGATTGCAGCAATCAGATTTTGCTGTTATTCGGTGATAAACAAGCCAATAAAGGACAGAGCGAGTTGCATCAATTTGGTGAAGGACGAGCAAAATACTTTTTCAGTACAATCGTCGCAATGATGCTTTTCTTCGGCGGTGGGGCACTTGGGGTGATGGAAGCTTTTGAAAAATTGACGCATCCATCCCATGAAGTGGGTAATCCGATCATTGTTATAGCAATACTGTTATTTGGTTTGGTAATCGAAGGAAGTTCGTTACGCGTGGCAATGAAAGAAATCAAAGAATTGAATACTGAAAAACTTTCCACGATGCGCTTTTTGCGCGAAAGTCGACACAGTGAAATACTGATTATTTTTACGGAAGACTTGTGTGCTGTAATCGGTTTGGTCTTGGCTTTAGCAGGAACAATATTGACTTATGCAACCGGGATTGCTGCATTTGATGCGATCAGCGGATTGCTGATCGGTTTCTTGCTGATGGGAGCCGCCATTTTCCTAGCAAAAGAATTTTATAGTCTGATCATCGGTGAAAGCGTGACAGCAAGCGATTTGTCAAAAATCAAGTTAGCCTTTGAACGACCTGAAATCAGTCGGCTAATTGATATCAAAACAGTTCATTTAAGTCCAACGGAGATTTTAGTTGCAGCAAAAGCAGATATCGTTGGTAACAAAGAGAATGAAGCTTACTCGGTCATCAATGATATTGAAAAAAATATGCGTCAGTCTCTTCCTGACAAGAAGATGTATATATACATTGAAACAGATAAATATGACCCAAATTATTCTCGTAAATAAAACGTTTATTCATGAATTGAAGCAAAAATGAGAAAAATATAATCTTGTTTTTAAATAAAACGGCTACAATTTAGCGAATTTATGTTACAATGAGTCCGCTGTTTATTTGTTGTAATTAAAGGAGATATTTTAATGAACAAAAAGAAAAGTGCGCCATGGCTTCAAGCTTTGCATGCAGTGATGCCACTTTGTATAAGCTATATACCAGTAGGATTAGCTTGCGGAGTATTGTTGCAAAAAGTTGGATTTGATCCTCTCTTATCAGGACTGTTATCGATTCTGGTCTTTTCCGGTGGCGCGCAGTTTTTAGTTGCATCTATGCTTACGACGCAAGCATCATTTGCAACGACATTATTGATGGTTTTCTTTTTAGAATTACGCTATACATTATTAGGAGCAAGTCTTGCCGGTTTTATGAAAAAAGAAAAGCGGACGTTTTTGGCTGTCTTTTCTCAATCACTGAATGATGAAAACTATGCGGTGAACTACTTAAAGTTTTCAACTGACCCTTCCTGGAATAAAAGAAAGGCTTTATATGTCAATTGGTTCTCAATGACTGCATGGGCCGGTAGCAATATGATCGGTAATTTTTTCGGCTCGGTGATTCGAGTAGATGCTGACCTTGTCCATTTTGCTTTGACGGCCATGTTCATTTTCATGTTTATCATGCAGATGAAAAGCGCACTACTGATCTTTACAGGTTTATTCTCAGGCGTATTAGGGGTCGTATTCATGGTATTATTCCAAAATACTTTCGGATTGATTGCAGCAACAGTCATTGCTTCATTTGCCGGATTTATGCTGGAGAAGGCATTCAAAAAAGAAAAAGCTAAGAAACTAAGAGACCGCGGTAAAGATGTCAATGAGCCGCTCTTCAACTTCCCGGAACAGGAGGCCAATCACCATGACTAAACTATATTTGCTACTTTTAGTTGCTTGTCTGTTCATCGTGGCATATATCCCGCGCTTGTTCCCGATGCTTTATTTTACTCATCGAAAAGTGCCATCCTGGTTCAGTGACTGGATGAAATATGTACCGGTGGCATTATTTGCGGCGTTAGCTTTTAAAGATGTTTTCATTACTCACGAACATCTGGATATTGCTTGGAATATCAAAATAGCTGCAATGATTCTAGTAGCAGGCGTGGCTTACAAAACACGTTCGATGGCGTTGTCAGTTTTGACAGGACTTGCGTCTGTCTTTTTGCTGTCTATGCTTTAAACTGTTTTATTTTATTAAAAACAGAGATTGCGACATAAGTTGTTCAAACTGATCTATCCGAACTGCATTTGCAACAGTCAATTCTGGATGCAAGTTTATTCGTAGGGATAAAAAAGATTAGTGTTGGCTTATGATGCAAGCTCTTTTTTATTTTAGGAATTAGAGAGGGATTTGTCCTTCTATGATTTTTTGCTATAATAGGGAAGATGTTTATTTTATGAAAGAATAGTTGAGGGAATTTAAATGAATAAAAAATTGATGCAAGGAACATTTTGGCTAACCTTTGCTAATCTTCTATGTAAAGTTTTAGGGGTAGTCTATTTGATTCCCTGGCTAAGTATGATGGGGAACAATCAAGATGGTATGCTTGCTACGACATTGTATAATGTTGGCTATCTTCCTTATGGATTGTTCCTGATGCTTGGTACAGTCGGATTTCCAAATGCGATTGCAAAAAAAGTAGCTGTAGCCACAAAAGAAGGAGATAACGCTGCTTGTCGGCTGATTTTTAGAAGTACGATCAATATCATGTTTGTCATCGGTATTGCTTCTGCTGCACTGATGTATTTATTTGCTCCTTTACTAGCCGGAATCAGTCCGATTGCTAACGTTAATAATGGGATACTAGCTATCCGAAGTTTATGCCCATCTTTGATTGCTATCCCAATTCTTAGTGCAATGAGAGGATATTTCCAAGGAAAAAATGATCTGCGGCCTTATGGAACTTCTTTGATTATCGAACAGGCTGTGCGAGTGATCGTTATCTTGGCTGGTACTTATTACTTGCGCGTATTGACTGACGGAACCATATTAGAAGCTGTATTGATCAGTACAGTCGCTTCTTTCTTCGGTGGGTTAGCTGCGATTATCCATATGTATATCGTCGGACGCAGAAAAGACTTCTTCGAACTTAAAGATTTTTTGATTTCCAGCCGTTATTTCGAAAGAGAAAACCGATCTGCCTCTGTCTCTATCATTCGGGAAACACTACCGTTTATTTTTGTCGGCTCAGTCATTACTATCGTTCAAATGATCGACCAAGTAACGATGAAACCACTGCTTCACTTTTTCCGTCCAGAGATCGCAGATCAGCAACTGGAATTCTTATTCAGCCGTGCTTCTGTCAATCCAAATAAATTGACATTGATCCTGATCTCCATGGTAGGAACAGTAGCTATAAGCAGCTTGCCAATATTAAGCACGATGAAGAAAAAAGATCGGATACAAATCGAAAAAACAGTAGGAGATAGTTTTTCGATTGCGTTATTGATTCTTCTTCCTTCATTGACTGGAATGTCTTTATTAGCTGGACCACTATACACATTGTTTTTTGGCTATGATCCTGAAAGTGTCGGATATTTCCAAATGGCTTTGCTAGCTTCTTTGTTTTTCTCTTTATTCACGATCCTATCTACGATGCTTCAATCTTTGAATCACCATCGTTTTGCGATCCGATTAACTGTAGAAGCAATTATCCTGAAAGTCATCTTCCAAGTAATCGGATTAGGATTAGTTGGCGGATACGGGATGAGCTTATCAAATGGCTTAGCATTCGGTATTGTCTTTGTTCGCGGCTATCACTTTATGTGCAAAGAATACCGAATAGCACCTTTAGCAAAGATCAGCAATTTTTTCTTAAAAACTTTCCGCTCCACCCTGATTATGCTTGCAGTATGTTTTGCCGTTTTCTTTTTGCTGAATCAGCGATTGTCAATGGAACCAAAAAGCTATGCAATGATTTATTGTGTGGCTGTAGGAAGTATTGGCGGCTTAGTATTTTTATTTTCTCAATTCGGAAAAAATGGGTTTCGAATGTTGAAAAATGTTAAACATCATAGCAGAAGCAAAGAATAGGTTAACTAATCGTTTTTTGCTGTCACTTGAAAAACGGCAACTCGTATGATTACGCTTGTCGTTTTTCTATTTTCCAATTTTAGTTTCATATCTAATCTTACTTATGATATAGTTATAAGGTCTGGAAAAATTCTTTGAAACGAGGAAATTAAACACATGAAACTTGCAGTAGTTACAGATAGTTCGGCATATCTGCCGGAACGTATCAAGAACCATCCCGACTTATTCGTTATTCCAATCCCTTTGATTATGGATGGGAAAATTTATAACGAAGGAATCGATATCGAAGCGGATGAATATTATGGACTTTTAAAAAACAGTAAAGATTTTCCTACTACTTCACAACCTGTCGTAGGGGAAGTTTTGGGTTTATATGAGGAATTGAAAGAGAAAGGGTATGACACGATTTTAAGTATCCATCTTTCTTCAGGTATTTCTGGCTTTGTCAACACATTATTTGCGATGAAAGATGACATCAGCGGAGTAACGGTCATTCCTTATGACTCTAAGATCACTAGTATGCCGATGGGACACATGGTAGAAGCTGCCTTAGACTTAAATGATGAAGGTCAGTCCCTTGATGAAATACTTGCACATGTCGATCGAATCCGAGATAATACCTACGCTTATCTGATTGTAGATGATTTGAACAATTTAGTACGAGGAGGACGTTTGACAAATGGTGCAGCGCTGATTGGCAGCTTATTAAAAATCAAACCGATCCTGACATTTTCTGAAGGGAAAATTGTTTTATTCGAAAAAATCCGTTCAAGTAAAAAAGCATTTGCTCGAGCTGAAGAAATTATTGGTAGAAGAAATAACGAAATACAACCGCCAGTCAAACTTTACGTGATACATGCAAATAATTTAGAAGTAGCGATTGCGGAGAAAGAGAAATTGCAGAAAAAATATCCAAATGCAGAAATCGAAATTGGTCATTTCGGACCAGTCATTGGTACACATTTAGGTGAAAAAGCCATCGGCATTGCCATTTCAGCGCAATAATTCCTTTTATTCAAAAAACATACCAAAAATATTCCAACATCATCTTGGACTTTCTACATGTTACTAATGAGCGTGTAAAAGAACGAGATGGTGTTTTTATTTCTATCAACGAAGCTCTTTTTCTTTGCAATCCTCACTTCAATCCTCTATAATGTCGCATATAGTTTAGTAAATGAGTAAACTACTAATTTACTTATTTACTAAAAATAAAAGGATGAGGAGTTAAAATAATGGAAATACCAACAAATTTAAAACATAAACCAGTAATCGTTGTAGAAGACTATGATAAAGTTGATGGAAGAAATGCATTAAATACGGACGCAAAAGGGCTTTCTCTGGGCCTTGCTCAGTGGAATGATCGTGGAAAAGTCGATATCTCAGGCAAGGTATGGCGACATACTGGAGAAAAATGGTCACGACAGTCGGAAGAATTACCAATCACACGTATTTTAGACTTAGCGATCTTAGCTGCGCAAGGAAGTTTATACTTCCAAGATGCTTATCGTTATGAAAAATTTTATGATCCAGAAAATCCAGTCGTAGACATCATTGGATTGCAAGGGAACCGAATGACGGTAGAAGTAGATACCAAAAATCCAAAGATCGATGAAGACATCATTTTGTATTACGATACACTACAAAAAGACGGAGAACTGATTGGGGAACGATTCCGTATTTTAAAACGTCTTTTAGATGAGCTAGGATATTAATAGACAGAGATGATCAAAAGGGGAAGAGAAGCATGGAGAATTTCTCACTAACAGAAAACCGAACCTTTTCACGGCTAGAAAAGCAAATGATCTGGAAGAAACCGAAAAGCCATCGGACAAGTGCAGAAGAATGGCGGATCGCCTCCGAAATCAAAGGGAATTGGCAAGATCCTGAAATGAAAATCAGTAACGTACTTTTGGAAGGAGATGCCGGGTCGGGGAAGACACAATTAGCCAAAGCACTATCTGCTGATCTGCAACTTCCCTATACAAAAGTGACCTGTTTTGCAGATATGGACAAATCAGATGTTTTCGGAGCCTTATTACCTGTAGTAGATTCTAATAAGGAACAAGACCAAGAATTACTAGAAGCTATTTACCAAACAGATACACTTGAAGCTGTACTGACACTGATCCAGAACCATTACGGCATTGATCCTTTTTCTGCTAAAGAAAAATTAGTAGAGCTAGTTCAAAGGATCGAAGCTGATTATCCAGATGCAATCCATTACAGCTATTACCCTTCTGAAATCGTTCGAGCGATTGAAAAAGGATATTTATTAGAGATTCAAGAGCCGACTGTCATCCGAGATGCCTCTGTTCTTGTGGCACTTAACTCAGCGCTCGAACCAAATGGGATGTTGAATTTACCGACAGGAATCATTCGTCGCCATCCAGATTGCGTCATTGTGATCACTACAAATCGAAATTACCAAGGAAATCGCCCATTAAATGAATCTTTAAGAGATCGGATGCAACATGCGGAAAAAATGGATCTTCCTGCCTTAGAAGTCATGGCAGAACGTGCGATGGCGAAAACTATGATCCAAAAACAAGAACTTCTCTTAAAGATGGCAGAGATTATCCGTTTGTTGGATGAAACTGCAAGAGCTAACGCCATCAAAGGTGTAGCAGGAATGCGTTCTTATTTTTATTGGGCAAATACCTATAAGCAAGGACAAGATTTACTCCAGTCGATTTATCCAAAAGTTTTGTATAAATTATCCACTGATCCAGATGAATTGGCAATTCTTGAACAAGCTTTGTCTGACAGTGGATTGCTACTGGAACTTCAGGACATATTGAGAAAAGAAAAATGGGGTCATCCTCAATCTGAGCATACAAAAGGAAGAACCATTAGCGCCGAAGAAGCAAATGAACGAAACATCACTGAAAATGCTGAAGAAATTCTGCGCTTAGATGAAAAGAAATCGTTGTCTGCTGAAGAACCAAATGAAGGAGAAGAGAAACAAGAAGAAACAATAGAAAAAAACGAGATTCCTCCTCAAATGCAAAAAGAACGCAGTAGCGATATCGAAGGAAAAAATCAAAAAGAACAACAAACAGGAGATGATTTTCAAGAAATGTCTGCTTCTGACATGGAAGCACATGATAAGGAAATCAAGAAGCAACTGAATAAAGAAGCGCGACAAATCATGAAGGAAACGATTCATGAAAAAGAAGGTCTCATCGTTCACCGACCAGCTTTCCAAGGAAAAACGCCGGAAGCACGTGAGCTACACATGCAAGTAATGCCAATAGTAGAATCACTTAGCCGGCAAATTTTAGAGTTACTGGATAATGAACAAACAGAGACGTACCAAAAAGGAAAATACGAAGGTCAGCGGTTCAATGCAAGCAAAGTAGCATATGGTGATTTGAGAAATTTTGACAAAAAGAACCCGCCACATGAGCAACCTTCTTTAGCGGTAGCTGTACGGATCGATGAATCTGGGTCAATGATACGGGATGATCGGATCGAAGCGGCAAAAAAAGCAGCGATTGCCATTGCCGAATTTTCTAAGAAAGTCGATATCCCATTGTTGATTTACGGAGATACAGCAGACCGTTCGTCAAGAGAAAAGACTTCTTTGTTTTCTTATAAAGAATTTGAAGACGGATTTCAATGGTTAAATGAAAAATTAGTCACTATGAAACCAAGGCAAAACAATCGTGATGGTGCGGCACTTCGTTTAGCAGCAGAAAAATTAAACAGACAATCCGCAACAACCAAACTGTTGCTTAATATTAGTGACGGTCAGCCAAAAGCGTTGCCGGATTATACAGGCAAAAAAGCAAAAGAAGATATCCAGTCTGTTTTGAAAGAATATGAGCGTCAAGGAATCTTCTTTGTCTCCGCAGCTATTGGCCAAGACAAAGAAGAAATCAAGTCAATCTACGGTGAAAGTCGTTTTGTAGATATTACTGACTTGAATGAATTTCCCAAGCAAATGATTCAACTGATTGCCCGCTATCTATGATAAAATAAAGCTCAACGAACGCACTTAGCAGATTCGTTGAGCTTTTCGTTTCTAGTTACCGGTAACAAGGATACTTCTAAAATAGAATCGGTTATAATCAAGAGGGACCGTTAAAGGAGTGAAACGATATGATACAAGAACAAAAATGGTGGAAAGAAGCAGTAGGCTATCAAATCTATCCTGCTAGTTTCAAAGATAGCAACGGCGATGGTCAAGGAGACATCAATGGGATCCGTGAAAAACTTAATTATTTGAAAGATCTTGGTATCGGCTTTATCTGGATCAATCCGATCTATCAATCTCCATTTGTCGATAATGGTTATGACGTAAGTGACTATCAAGATATAGAAGAGAGATTCGGAACGATGGAAGATTTTGATTTATTGCTAAAAGAAGCACATGAATTAGGGATCAAAGTGATTATGGATCTTGTCATCAACCATAGTTCGGATCAGCATCAATGGTTTGAAGAATCGAAAAAATCTAAAGAAAGCCCGTATCGCGATTATTACATTTGGGTCGACGGGGTGGATGGCAAAGAACCGAATAATTGGACATCGATTTTCGGCGGTTCTGCTTGGGAGTATTCTCATGAAACTGGACAGTATTATCTGCATGTTTTTGCAAAAGAACAACCAGACTTAAATTGGGAAAGCGAGAAATTGAAAGAAGAACTATTCAATATGATCCGATGGTGGTTGGATAAAGGGATAGATGGATTTCGTTTAGATGCGATTTCTCATGTAAAAAAAGATGAATATTCAGTAAAAGCCACAGAGAACCCTTTCTCACCCTTTCAAAATGTCTCAGGAATCGAAGAACATTTGACCGATTTGAAACATGTTTTTGAAGAGTACGATATCATGACTGTCGGAGAAGCAAGTGGTGTCACTGCAGAAGAAGGACCACAATGGGTAGGGAAAGACGGTTATTTCGATATGATATTCGAATTTGATCATATCCATATCTGGCAGCAAGAAAAAGAAGGGCAATTAGATGTCCTTAAATTGAAACATGCATTAAGCGCTTGGCAAACTTCATTGGATGGTATCGGATGGAACGCTTTATATATGGAAAACCATGATGTTCCTCGTGCCGTTTCAGTGTTTGGAGATACTCGTCCCGAGTTTTGGGCTATGTCTGCAAAAGCAATCGCTATGATGTATTTCTTTTTGCAAGGTACGCCATTTATTTATCAAGGACAGGAAATCGGAATGACGAATATGCCCTTTGAATCGATCGATCAAGTTGATGCAGTAGATTCGAAAAGACTTTATAAAAGGCTGCTTGCGGAAGGTAAGACAAGAGAAGAAGCATTGGATATCATTCGTGAAACAACGAGAGACAACAGCAGGACACCCATGCAATGGACTTCGGAACAATATGCTGGTTTTTCTACACATGAACCTTGGCTGATCACTAATCCAAATACCAAAACGATCAATGTAGAACAACAAGAATATGAACCAGAGTCGGTCCTGCAATTCTATAAGAACATGATCCGCATTAGACAAACCAATAAAGGTCTGATATACGGTTCTTATAAAGAATATCTTCATGAACATCCACAACTTTATGTCTATGAAAGATATTTAGAAGATGAACAATATCTTATTATGGTAAACTTAACAGAATCACTTGCTGACTATGAACTTCCAAAAGAAGCAGATCAGTCCTGGACATTACTCTTGTCAAATACCTCTAGCGGAGAATTTGAAGCTAAAGGTATACTAGCACCTTATGAAGCTCGGTTATATAAAACAAACAAGTAAAACTTCCTCGTTAAAGTTCATTAGTTGGACTTTGCGAGGAAGTTTTTCAGATTGCTCTGTCAATTACTCACTTCAATAATTCGCTCTAGGACCACCGATATATTTAGGACGAGAGCGAAGAGCTGTCACGTGAGCTTGTCCAAGGGTTTTCAAACAAGGTCTGACAGGTACTTGGACATGTTTGATATGCATACCGATTGATGTGTCACCGATATCGATACCGGCTTGTCCAACTACGTGTTCCACTTCGACAGGATCATTGAACTGGTCAAAAGCAGCAACAGAACAAGCACCTCCAGCATGTAGTGCAGGAACAACAGAGACAATTTCGAAATTTTTTGCTTCTGCCACTGTTCGTTCTACTACTAATGCTCGGTTCAAATGTTCACAACCTTGGACAGCTAGCGCAATTTCTTTAGGATCCAACAACTCTTTTAACGTACGGATGATCCATTGACCAACTTCCGCACTGGAATTTTTTCCAATATGTCCTCCAACGACTTCGCTTGTGCTGCATCCTAAAACAAAAAGATCACCTTTTTTCAAGTGTGCCTCAGCCAATATGTCATTAACTATTTCAGTCAATTGGTCTTTTAATTCTTTTTCTGACAACTTCATTTTCTAAAACCTTCTTTTTCAATTAATATTGCTTCCGTGCTTGAATACGTTGAAGACTTGCAGTTATAGGAAAGGCAAGTCCCATTCCAATCAGATTTTGGAAGATGTTTCCTGGTATAGAAGCCACTCCAGCCGGCCAATCATACAAAATCCAACCGGCGATACCATAGCCGATGATCATAACTAAGCTTCCTAATAAAAGCCCTAATCCCCACATACGAGTAGAAGATTTGCTGAAAGAACCAGCAACATATCCTTGTAACCCGTGGATCACTAATGAAAAAACTGCCCACTGCGGATATCCTGAAATCAAATCGATCAATAGACCACTGGAAGCACCAACAACTAATCCACCCGTTGGACCATAAAGAAAAGCAGCGGTATAGATCCCGGCCTCGCATAATGTCACAAATCCATTCGTAGCCGGTACAGGGATCAAAATTGTTAATGAAAGGGCAACTGTCAACGCAATCAGCATAGCATAGATCGTTAATTGCTTAGTTTTCATTTCTCATTCCTCCTTTTTCAATACCGCCAGACCAGACGCTTCCGGTATGATCGTTCATCAGCACGCCATTAGAAATACAATGGGCAACAAATTTTTTACTTTCTGCTACTGCTTTGGTAAAATCTGCCCCTAACACAAGATTCGCTGTTATTGCAGAAGAAAAGGCACAACCGGCCCCGTTTACTGTTGTAGTGTCGATTTTTTTATGAGAAAATATCTCATAATGATCAATTGAATAGAGAAGATCCACAGCTTCATCTCCAGCCATCCTTGTGCCGCCTTTGATCACAATGTTTTTTGTTCCTGAAGCAGTGAGTTCTTTAGCGAGATGGATCATTTCTGTTAACGAAGAGGGAAGAGATTGACCAGAAAGTAAAGCAGCTTCTGCCAAATTAGGCGTAATCATCGTAACAAGTGGAAAAAGTTCTTCGATGAGCTGCGAAATATACAATTGATTGATCACAGCTTCAGTTTCTTTGAATGCCAAAACAGGGTCTAAAATGATTGGGATATTTTGTTTTGTTTTTATGAAGTCTCGAACAACCATGATTGCTTCACTTGAGTTCAATAACCCAATTTTGATACCATCTAATGAAGTCATTTTATCAATCGAAACTAACTGTCGTTTAAGCAATTCCAAAGATATAGATTCCAGCATAAATCGCTCATTAATATCTAGTGCCCCTATAGAAGTCAAGGCGCTTAGTCCGAATAGACCAAAATTCTCAAAAGTTTTTAAATCTGTTTGGATTCCTCCACCAGCAAATGGATCAGAACCGCCAATTGTCAAGATTCTTTTCATAACATTTTCCTCCATGAATAAGAGTATAACGAAATTTTCAAAAAATAAAAACAGCCAATTGGCATATTTTTATCTCATCCAATTTAAAAAAACAAAAAGAAAAGAAAGACCAAAATGGATCTTTCTTTCCTTAAATAGTTAGGACTTTTGTGATTTTAATTCTTTCTCGATTTGAAGCCGTTGCACTTTCATTGTAGCTGTTCGCGGGATTGCATCAAAATTACGGATGATAGGGACGTTCAAGCGAGGAAGTTCATGGACTTGCTCCCACCATCGATTCCAATCCATTTCTTTATCAGGAGCTAAAGCAATAATCGGTTGTGGAGAATGATTTTTATCCCTTACAATCACTACTTCTGCCAAAAAATCTAACGAATCTAATAAAAAGTCTTCAATAGCTAATGTACTATTGATCGTTTCGATCAAATCCACTTGCCGATCTTTCAAAAATAGGTGGCCATGCTTATCCATAAAACCGTAATCTCCGCTATCCCACCAATCGCCATAAACATTTTCCTGGAACCGTGCATCTTCCTTGTAATAAGTCAAAGCTCGTCCTTTAGACAGTAATTGTATATGACCATCTGTGTTTTCAGGTAGGACATTCCCAACTGAATCTGTAATCCGAGCGCTTGTCATGTCTTCCAGTCCAACGCCCATATCTCTTGCATCACTTGTTTTCAAACTCTCTAGTGTATGAGCCTTAAGAATCATTGGTCCGCATTCACTTTGGCCATATACTTGAAGAAATACCGCATCCTGTGCCATCGACGTTCGCAAAAATGTCTTCATTGTCTGGTTGTTTATAGCATCAAAAGTGGAGTGATAGTATCGGATACCCGAAAAAGCTTCTGGATGCTCCTTAGCAGTAAAACGCCACTGAACAAAGTTATTCGGATGGGTCTCTAGTGCAATTGGCCGGTGAGCTTCCAACATATGAACAACTTTTGAACTTTGTGCGTTTGCTAAAGGCATCATAGGAAATCCCATGGACATCAAAGAAGAGATACCAATATTGAATCTGGAATGCACTGGAGAGATGTGAAAAGCGATTAATTTCTTTTCCGAAATTTTTGTGAAAACTGTTTTTTGCCATTTCGTCCGCCATCCCATAGAATGAGCAGAATGACAAATAAGTTTAGGGATACCAGTTGTACCAGAAGTATGAGTCATATAAGAAATTTCATTTTTGTCTAAAAATGATTGAGAAACAGACAAAGCAGGTTGTTCCATTAAATAAAGAATAGGAATCTGTTTTGATTTTGTTCCATTTGAAATTTCTCTCACTCGCTTTTTTGTCTCATCATCAAATAAAATGAAAGGGTCTTCTAAACGATCGATAAATACTTCCATTGTTGTTGTTGGTAGATGATAAGAAGTCATGACAGGCACTGCACCAAGGTAAGACACAGAAACAGCTAGAAGGTATGTGTCAAAAGCGGAACTCTTATAAATAATAACTTTGTCTCCGGATTTCACTCCAAGATGAGCCAATTGATAAGCCCGTTTCAACACACTTTCGCAGCATTTTTTGTAAGTTGTTTCAAGTCCTAATTCTGGGAAAGCTGAAAGTGGCTCATCAAAGATAATCGGGGTCTCGGAAAAGTTAGCTGCAGCTTCTTGAAAATTCGTAAATAAGTTCAAAGGGGAATACGTTATGGTCTCCATCATTCACACTCCATTATCTTTTGTTAAGTAATATACAAATTCAAGATAATCGTAACATAATCCTTTATATAATAACATAGTTTATTGTGAAAAAAAGATCATACATTTGTTTTATATGGAAGAAACCTGAACGAATGCCGCTAATTCGTGATAAGAAAAATCAACCATCTTTTCCCAGATATCTTGAAAAGAATGGGATGAGAGGTATCGATTACCACATAAATAATTTACCGCGTCAGCATCATCTAAATATAGTTCTGCATAATAACGATATGTTTTTCTGCATAGTTCTGGCGATACGTTTTTATATACTGTAATTTTGCTCAAAATTTGGCGAATAGTCCGAGGAGAAATTTGCTGATCATGTGAGGAACGAAAAACAAAAGAATTTTCGTCCGTATTTTGTGCTGTTAACTTAAAATAGTTCTCCAGAAACGGCATCGCTTCTTTTGGTATTGGTACTTTATTCAGTCTGTTTTCTTTTCTATTCAGATTAAGAATCTGCTTGGTCAAAGATACATCTTTACGTTTAAGTTCTACTACTTCATGGATCTTTAATCCGCAATACAGAAGAATGGCAGTAATTGCAAGGTTCCTCGGTCGATTCTTTTCTTCAAAGCTAGCTTCTCTGCTTGTTCGAAAGCCTTCAATCGGGATAAACAAATGCTCAAAATCTTTGAAAAGTTCTGCATCGATATATCGCGGAGCTGCTTTGGTTGTTTCCGGTAAACTTGTACCCAAAAGAGAAATCTCTTCTTCAATCAGTCCTTTTTGATACAAAAATCGTAAAAAATGATTTAATGAATATTGCTTCCTTGAAATCCCGTAATAGCTATTTTCAAACAATTGCTCCGTTTCTTGGTTCGCTGTAGTTTGGAACGAACGAGTATGTCGATAGATTTTAGCTAAGAAATTCTGATAATCTTGTTTTTCTAAATGGATAATCAGCTGATCATCCACTTCTTCAGAAAATACTTTTCTCAAATAATCAGTAAACAGATGAAAATCTTTTGCGTATTCATAGCGACTGCCTAATGAAAGGGAAGAACGATTTTCTTCTAAAAACTGTTGAAAGACGGAAGGGAGCAAGTGTGTACGTTGCTTTAACTTTTCTTGCAGTTGTTTTCTAGTTTTGCTGTCCATTACAAATTCCCTCCAATAGTGTTCATTTTCTATATTTTACCGCATTTCATCAAATGAAGATAGACAGTTTGTCTTGATCTTAGGAAGCAAATTTTTAACTGTCTTTTAAAAGTACTAGCTAAAAGATATGAAGTAAGAAGATACATTTTTAGTTATTTTATTAGTGCAGTCATTCTTTTGATCTTTTAATTGATTTATCCTCTTTTTAGCTATGTGGTTACTTCATGAGCAATGAAATGGATTTGGTTCGTTCTAATGGCAGGAGGCTCTTTCTTTTATTTCCGAAAAATTAGAAAACATTTTTTCAGAATCGATTGGCTCTCCATTTATTCAATAATGGTTTGTCTAACGATATTGTTGGGATAATTCTTAAAGAAGTATTAGAAACAGTTGGTACTTCATTACTTTACATAAAGATTTATTCTATGGTAGGAGCAATTATATTGAGAATTAATCCTTTTTTATATAAGTTATTTGCTTATTGATGGATTGGATAAATTAAACCATCACAACGAGTGGAAATTATATGAAATTTTTCATAAAAATTCATATAGAAACAAATGACATTTTATTAGAATATGACTTTCATTAACATAAATGTTTTCAAATTTCAATTAAATTGTTTTAATCAAATTCCAATCTAAATATTTGTAGAAAACAATCGTCTCCTATAGAATAAATTTATAAGTAACAATATACCAATCATAAATCTATTTGCTAGGAGGAATTTACATGGAAGAGAAAAATTTAACGGTCATCGGAAGCTATAGTACGAGGGAAGAAGCATTATCAGTAATTGAACGGTTGCGTAACGAAGGGTATGAACGAGATGATATCGTTATTTATACTACTGATGAAGCAGCATCTAGACTAGGATTTGACGGATTGTCTGGTATAGATGTTGAAACAGATGAAAATCGGATGGATGGTGAAGAAGACCGTTCTTTATGGGAAAAAATAAAAGATACTTTTTCTTTTGATACCTATGATTCTGAGACGGCTACACCAGAAAATGATCCTTTATATCAATATAGAGGAGATATTTCTGATGGAAAATTTGTCATCACAGTAAAAGGCTATCGTCAGCCAGAAACAACAGAAGATACAATGGATACACAAGATACTGTTAGCCCAGCAAGCACAATGGGGACTGGATTAGAAACTGGCACTGGAACAGATCCAATGGACGTAGGTGTCACGACAGGCTTTCAAAATACAACGGATCCATTTAATATGACACCAGGAACTGATCCGATGGACGTACCTGGCGAGACTGATACAATGGGTACAAGCAAGACTGAAGACATCGATCGCAAACCAAATCTAGATGATGATACAATTCAACTAAAAGAAGAAAAATTAGATGTAAATACACATGATGTGACAACTGGAGAAGTCGACATCCACAAACATGTGGTCAACGATACTGAAACGGTAGAAGTACCGGTCAAACGTGAAGAAATCGTCATCGAACGCAAACCAGTAACAGATCAATCTTCACAGGGAACAGACGAAAACTTGGAAGATGACACGATTACTATCCCAATCAAAGAAGAGCAAGTAGATGTAAGCAAACATACAGTTGTTCGCGAAGAAGTTGGGATTCATAAAGAAGAACATGAAGATGTTGAAAAAGTGACAGAAGATGTTAGCCGAGAAGAATTGGATATTGACACAAGCGGTGATGTACACATTGAAGACCGCAATAAAAAATCGTAAACGTAAGCTAAAGAGGTTGTGACAGAAGTGGTCAGCTTAAAGAAATTTCGGCTTATTTCCGAAGAAGCTACTTCTGGAACACCGTTTATTCGCAACAAAAAAGGGCTGTGACAAGATTTTTGTCACAGCTCTTTTTTAGGGATAAGCATTATTTTTTAGGCTTCAACGGCAATTGGACTTTAAAATCGACTCCTTGTGGAAGATAATTGGATACAGAAATTTGTCCATGATGCTGTTCGATTACCTGTTTTGCAATTGCCAAGCCAAGCCCGTATCCGCCAGTCTCTTTCGCCCGAGATTGATCTTCCCGATAAAATCGATCAAAAATCCTTGCTTGATCTTCTTCACTGATAGAAGGGCCAGTATTCTTTACGTGAATCAGCCATTCTTTATGGTTAACAGATGAATCCAAAATGATCTTATCTTCTGGATTCGTATATTTTAATGCATTATCCAGCAAAATAACCAAAACTTGATGGATTTTTTTTTCGTCAATTGGCACTTCTAATGTTGCATCGTTATGGAGAATAAACTCTTTTCCATCTATGGTGGCCATCTCTTGAAATGGTTTAACAAGTTGTTCGATATATTCTTGTGTATTGATCATTTGCTTTGAAAGCAGCTGCTGATCAGAATCATTCCGAGCGATTGTCAGCAAATCCGAAGTCAATCCAGTGAGGCGCCTCGTCTCTGACAATGCTTGAGCGATGCTTTCGGATTCTTCAATAATAGTATGATTAGGCTTGGTAAAAAGATGTTCCAAACTATTTTGAATAATCGTTAACGGTGTGCGCAATTCATGAGAAGCATTCTCAACAAATTCTTTTTGTCTTCTCCAAGAAAGAATAATAGGGCGCATGCTTAGACTAGACAAGTAATAACTGATACCAATAGAGAGAATCCAAAAAACAATCATACACAAAATCATAATCGTGCGAAAAGTCGCTAATGAATTCTTGATTTGATTTGTATTTTCTAAAATTTGGATGTAGGCAACGCCATCTTGATTCGTCTCCGCTTTTTTCGTAATCGAACGGAAAGAGAGGGCAGATGAGCCACTGTCTTCATTTAATTCAATATTTTGGATGGTATTCAGATTTTTCGTATCCATTTTTAATTCTTTGATTTGGTTGAAACGCCCACCAATAGCTGCTTTATTCAATATCTCACCATTTTTAGACCACAAGATCACTTGAGTGTTAAAACGGTCATTTGATGGTTCCATTAATGGCTGTTCCATGTTTGTTCTGTTTTGTTCCGTTTGAGTCGGGTTTAAAAAGGGATCGCCTTGCTGATATCTTTGTATCTCTAATTGTACTGTTCGAGAATCAAAATTTATTTTCTCTAATGACAGATCTGTTTCTCTGTATGCAGATTGGTTTAATATCTGTAAAGTAATGAATCCCAAAAGAAAAAAGATAAAAGCAAATGCTGCTACATTTGTCGCAAAAAAGCGACTACGTTGCTTTCGTGTAATATCTCCATTCATTGTATCACACCCTTTGCAGTATATAACCGACATTACGTAAGGTTTTGATTTCTTTATCCAATCCAGTACTTCGCAGATGTTTTCGTAAGTTGCTCATATAAACTTCAATAACTGTAATCGTCGTATCAGAATCAAATCCCCAGATCCGGTCAAATATCTGCTCTTTTGTCAAAATGATTCCCTTATTTTGTAAAAAATAAACGAGCAATTCAAACTCTTTTCCTTGTATGGGCAAAACTTGTTCTTTATACAAGACTTCATTGCTTTTTAAATCACAACTGATATCCTTATACTTCAGAACATTTTCATCAAAGAGACCTAGCGAGCGTTTCAATAATGCTTTCACGCGCATGATCAGTTCTTCTCGATAGAAAGGTTTTGTTAGATAATCATCTGCACCTCGTTCAAATCCTTCAATCTTATCTTCCAAACTATCTTTTGCAGTCAAAATCAATACTGGAGTCTGTATTTTTTCTTTCCGTATTTTTGCTAACACTTCATATCCATTCATTTCCGGCATCATCAAATCCAAGATTGCAAGATCATAAACTCCACTTTCCAACTCGAACAGTCCTTCACTACCATCATAAACTTGTGTTATCTCGCCGATTGCAGCGAGTATTTCTTTTATATTATTGGATAATACTTTATCGTCTTCTACTACTAATAGTTTAATCATTTTCCCACCTCATTGATTTGGTCACTTTAGTTTATCATGGAAAGCATAAATAAGGCTTAAATAAATTTTTTATGACTCATGTTAAGGTTTTATCGAAAGATGTCTTAGACAATTTATTGATAAGAAAAAAACAACACAAGTGACAAATTGTCACTTTGGAGTTACACTATTCAACAAGTGACATTTTGTCACTATCAATCTATCATAGGGAGGAAAAACAAATGTTTCTAGCTATCAAAGAAATTCGCTATTCTAAATTACGATATGGCTTGATCGTCGGTATTATGTTCTTGATTGCGTATGTCGTATTCATGTTGTCAGGACTAGCGAATGGACTTTCAGAAGAGTTTAAAAAAGCAATCGATGATTGGGACGCACAAGAGATTGTTTTGTCGGAGGATGCAAATCAAGTATTTGCAGCTTCACAATTAACAAGAGGAGATCTGAAATACATTGAAGGAGGAGAGAAAGCACCAATCGGATTGTACAGCGGAGCAATCAAAGGAAAAAACAAAGAAAATGTTACAGTTTTCGGCACAACGAAAGAAGCATTTTTATTACCAAAACTCACGAAAGGGCATGAATTTAAAACAAAGAATGAAATCATCATCTCTCAAAATCTAGCTGATTCAGGCTATAAAATTGGAGATACGATCAAAATTGGCAGTTACGACGATCCTTTGACGATTGTCGGTATCTTTCCTGAAACTTATTACACAGTTTCTCCCGTCATCTATGCGTCCCTAGATACGTGGACTGCTTTGAAGTATGGACAACAGCCGTTTGCTTCTGAAGAAGAACAGCCGATCAATGGGATCGTAATAAAGGATTCAGCTAAAATTTCGAAAGAAAAAGCATCGAAGGGTCTACAGTTATTAACTATTGGGACATTCATTGAAAGTATTCCTGGCTATTCTGCCCAAAATATGACCTTAAATGCGATGATATACTTTTTGTTCTTAGTGGTTGCTGCCGTGGTCGGTATTTTCATGTACGTGATGACACTTCAGAAGACTGCTATTTTTGGAGTAATGAAAGCACAAGGGATCAAAAATTTCTTCATCGCTAAATCTTTAGTAGCACAGTCCTTTATTGTTGGGGTGGTAGGCGTTCTGCTTGCTCTTTTGTTTGCTTATTTGACTAGTCTGATTTTACCAAGCGCGATGCCTTTTGCTGTTTTTTGGTCACAATGGTTGCTATATAGTGGGATTTTGATCATTGTCGCAATGCTAGGCGGATTGTTTTCGATACGTACGATAACCAAAGTAGACCCAATTACAGCAATAGGAGGTTAATAAAAATGAAAAAAATATTAACGATGAAAAAAGTTACCAAAACATTTGGTTCTGGTCATACAAAGGTCTCAGCTTTGAAAGCAATTGATTTTTATGTAAAGGAAGGAGAATTCGTCAGCATCATTGGTCCTTCTGGTTCAGGTAAAAGTACTTTCCTTACCATTTCAGGAGGATTGCAAACACCGACTTCCGGAGAAATAGTGATCAACGGTCACTCACTAACTGAGCTTCCAGAAAAAAAACGAGCAGATTTACGCTTTAAAGAAATAGGATTTATTCTCCAAAGCTCTAATTTGATTCCTTTTTTAACGGTAAAGGAACAATTTGAACTAGTTGACCAAGTTACTTCAAAAAAAGAAGATTCAACAAAAATCGATTCCTTGCTGCAATCTTTAGATATCCAGTCACTTAAAAATAGTTATCCTAAAGACCTTTCTGGTGGAGAAAGACAGAGAGTGGCAATTGCTCGCGCTTTATATAATGAGCCAAGCTTGATCTTAGCAGACGAACCAACAGCTAGTTTGGATACCGATCATGCATATGAAGTCGTCAAATTACTAGTTAAAGAAGCTCATGAGAAACAAAAAGCGACTATTATGGTTACTCATGATGTCCGTATGATTCAATGGAGTGATCGCGTTTATCGAATGGAAGATGGGTACTTGACAGAAGAAGAGAAAAAGAAGGAATGAATCCTTCATGACAATGAAGGGCTATCCACGTATAATCAGAGATAAAGGAGAGATGTGGATGCCAAAAGAAACTTTTTTCAATTTATCGAAAGCAAAGAAACAGAGAATCGATGACCTATTACTGGAGATATTTTGCTCACAGCACATCAGCCAAGTCAAAGTCTCAGAGATTGTTGACAAGATGGGGATGTCGCGCGGTGCTTTTTATAAATATTTTCAAGATTTGGAAGATGCTTATTTGTATACGATCAAAAGCAGTTCTCACATAGTCCATCAAGATATCTTAAAATTCATTAGCGAAAACAAACAACATTTCTTTTTGGGGATCGAAAAATATTTAGAGTGGTGCTGCGACTTAGATCACGAAAGTATCTATTGGCAAAGGTTATACTTGTTAACCCAGCGAAATGATCAGCAGACAACCAAACGTAGAGAACTATCGGCTGATTCTCCAATGAACAAAAAATGGCTGGAATTATTAAGAATCAATCATTTCTCCATTCAATTGTCGGAAGAAGCAGTTAGTTTCCTATATTTTTCCATGTCCCTCGTAATGAACACATTGACGGATCTCATTGCAAATAATTGGACAAAAGAAGAGTTGTTAAAAGACTTTCGCTATAAATCTCGTTGGATTGCTGAAGGAATACAATAAAAAGAAACAGCTATGTGTATTTGTCCTGAAATTTTTATCAGGGTGGTTTATACATAGCTGTTTTTTGATTATTCATAACTCGAATAAGCGGATGAGTTCTTCTTCATTTGCGAATGACAGACTATCATCAATCAATATATGAGGAACATGGGCATTCAAAATGGGTTGATTCGTAACAATCAGATCATACTCGAGAAGATTGTATTTCGACAGCTGATCTTCAGTAATAGCAGTTGTCTCAGAGTGAATTTTATGCACAGCAAGAATATCACTGATATATTCTTCAATATATTGACTATGTCGAAGACTTAAGTCACTGATGATCAGTATTTTTTTATCAGAAGTATAATGGTGAATTTCAGGATTACCGATAAGCATCCAAAAGATATAGCTAGATAAATAATAAATCAGATTCTGATTCAGTAGAGTGGAATAAAATTGAAGTTCTGCACGAAATCCAGCATATAGACGTATCTGGCGGTGTTGCATCTGCTGTGCAAAGTAAGTTGCACGGATTGTCAAATGAGTCGTATTGTATGGGAAAATACGGGAGAAAAAATAAATTTGCGTTAATAATTGAACAACATATTCTTCGTTTTTTTCTTTGCAATCAGAGGATGAAAACGAACAGTAGGACATATTTTTTCGTATCTGCTCACTGATTTCATTTTTTTCTTTCTCCGAAAATTCTGAAAAAATCGTATTGACAAAATAGTTCACTACTTTTATATAGCTGCTGTACTTCAATTTTCCTAAGAGATTTTTCAAGATTAAGAAGTCTTTTTTATCGATATTTATCAACTGTACATAAGAGTCTCCAGCTTTCCATTCAAATGGAGTTCCTTGGGATTCTCTCATGAGATGCACAACAAAATACATAATAAAGAAAGATTGCTCATATGGGCTTTCTTCCTGAAACAAATTCAACTGACAATTATTCTTGACCATAATTTCTTTGATCTTCTTTTTTTCGATTGGAAATGGCAACGTGCGTCTTCCGTAGTAACTTAAAAAGAAAAAGGTGACAAAGATACGCAACTGGAGCTCACTTTTAAGGCTAGTTAACTGAAAACCTTGGTCAACGATCACTTTTAATAAATAGCTTTCTAAAATTTGATTGCATTGTTTCAACTTACGTGTAAAAGAAGACCGGCTGATGGAAATTTTTTCACAATAATACTCGATTGTTTTACCCGGATTGACAATAATCTCATTTAATAAACGACTGTTTGTAGAACTTTGCGACATTTCCATCAGAACATTTAAATAAGCTGGTACATTCAAACGTTCAAGACGATACCCCAATTTTTGTGAAGATTGAATCGTTACATCCGTTCCCCAGCGGATTTTGATCTCTTCGATATACCTTACAAATGTAGATTCTGAACTACCAATTCGTTTGGCAAGTTCTTTTTTAGTCATCCACTTGTCAGAAATGGACAGAATTCGAATGATTTTTTCCATCTTTCTATAGTTTCCTTCCAACAACCTGATCATATGTTTTTCTCCCTCAACCCTTTTCTTTCAATGAAACGCTCATTAATCGAAGGAATCAACTTCATAAATGAAACCAATTGGTATGAAAATTGGTGTGATTCCCTTTAGCGCCCTTCGTATAATAATTATCATATTAAAATAAATAAAATTATGTAACGCCTGTTTATTTTAATAATTTTCACTATTCACGTCAAAACAGAAAAAAAGAAAAAGGAGGGGAAAAATGACGACCACAGGGAAGAAACTGAAAGTTATTTTCATGCTGATAATATTGAGTTTATCAAACTTTGTGCCATTATCTGCAATAGCAGACACTACAGATGATCCAACAGTTTTAGAAACAATTTCAGCTGAAGTCATTTCAGATCAGTCTGGAAAAAAAGCACTGAACATCAAGCTAAATGCGAATAACACCAGTGCTGAAAAGATAGAAAAAGAAATTGATCTAGTCGAAAATTACTTAAGTGATGTGGAAAGAAAAGAAGGAGATGGCTATGCTTATCAGGTAAATAGCGGGAAAATTACGTTGGAAATCTCATCAAACACTAAACAAACTATCGATCTGAGTTTTCCAATCGATCCAGCACTTTACCACAGCCAGGCAAACAAGCTGATCCTCGATAATAAAGAATATGACATTATTGATGAGACAGAAAATAAGAAAGATACAGATGTGTCAGTACCAAAGGTAGACGAAATAGAAGAAGAATCATCAAAAGAAAACGAAAATTCTGTCAGCCCATTTACATTGCCTACATTATCCTTGCCAGCTGTGAGTGTGCCATCTAATCAAACGATTCCTACAGAATATACAACAGATGATCAGGGCACTTATCCTAAAGCCAGTTGGCAACCTACAGGAAATACAAATGTTCTTGATCATCAAGGCAATAAAAACGGAACAAATCAATGGGATGGTATAAATTCTTGGAATGGAGATCCTAATGATCGGACCCATTCGTATATCGAATATGGAGGAACGGGTAATCAAGCAGACTATGCGATACGAAAGTATGCAAAGGAAACAAGTACACCCGGATTGTTTGATGTTTATTTGAATGCTCGTGGAAATGTACAAAAAGATATCACGCCTCTTGATCTCGTATTGGTCGTAGACTGGTCAGGAAGTATGAACGACAATAATCGGATCGGTGAAGTAAAGATTGGTGTCGATCGTTTTGTCGATACTTTAGCAGATAGCGGTATCACAGACAAAATCAATATGGGATATGTCGGCTACTCAAGCGAAGGATATAGCTACAGTAACGGTGCAGTACAGATGGGTTCATTTGATTCAGTGAAAAATCAAGTAAAATCCATTACACCTTCACGGACAAATGGTGGTACTTTTACACAAAAAGCACTAAGAGATGCAGGAAACATGCTATCCGTTCCAAATGGACATAAAAAAGTGATCGTTTTGCTGACGGATGGTGTACCAACATTTTCCTATAAAGTACAGCGGGTACACGCACAATCAAGCAGCAATTATTACGGAACTCAGTTTTCTAATACGCAAGATCAGCCGGGAAATACTTCTCGAATCTCAAATAGCTATTATGCACCTGACCAAAACAATCTATCCAGAAGAATCGACAGTACGTTTATCGCAACCATCGGAGAAGCGATGGCACTCAAAGAACGAGGAATCGAAATACATGGTCTTGGCATCCAACTTCAAAGCGATCCGGCAGCTGGTCTCTCAAAAGCAGAAGTAGAGTCTCGTATGCGACAAATGGTTTCATCAGATGAAAAAGGCGATCTTTACTATGAATCAGCTGATCATGCAACAGATATCTCTGAATACCTAGCCAAAAAAGCTGTACAGATCTCAGCAACTGTAAGCAATGGACAAATAAATGATCCAATCGCAGAACCATTCATTTATCAGCCTGGTACACTTTCAGTCAAGAGTGTGGGGACAAGTCCTACAACGGTCACTCCATCTATTTCCATAGAAGGAAATACCATCAAGAGCAATCAGATCTATTTAGGAAAAGACCAAGAAATCCAAATCCATTACCAAGTGAGAATCCAAACAGAAAATGAGGACTTCCATCCAAATTTCTGGTATCAAATGAACGGCAGGACAACTTTCCAGCCAAACATTGATACCAATGAATTAGCTGAATTCGGTATACCATCTGCTAAAGCTCCCGGAGTCAGTCTTCACATCAAAAAGTTATGGGAAGAATTTGACAACAATCTAGCTGATCGTCCAGATCAAGTTACTTTTGAGATTCAACGGGAACATACGACAAATGCTGCAGCTTGGAAAAACGGATATATTCGAATCATTAAACCAGCTAAAGATACAACAAATACGTGGGAACGTGCAGACATTGACAAATTATCTGCAAATAGCGGAGAAAGTTATCAAGAGATATTATCACTACCTCAATACAATAATCAAGGTCAAGCATTCAGTTACCAAACAATCAAAGAATTACCTGTACCAGGATACGATTCTCAACAAATAGATGCAATGACATGGAAAAATACTAAACAATTCACACCGTTAAACTTGAAAATAACGAAAAATTCCTCTACAGGTGAAAAGAATCTCATCGGTGCTGTCTTCAAATTAACAGGAGATTCTATTGATACTTTACTAACAGATCATGGCGACGGAACCTATTCTCTTCCAGAAAATGTCAAATTGCAAAAAGAAATGACCTATACGCTGACAGAAACAAAAGCTCCAGAAGGTCATGAATTAAGCAAAAAGACTACTTGGGAAATCAAGATTGCTTCTGATGGTACGGTAACCATTGATGGAAAAACAGTCACTACTTCCGATGATACGATCCAGTTGACCATTGAAAATCCTTTTGTTGAAATTCCTATAGCAGTACGTAAGTATACGATGCAAGGGACGGACAAAGAGATAAATCTTAAAGGAGCAGCATTTTCCCTACAGAAAAAAGAAGCAAACGGTGCTTATCAGCCAATGGACAGCCAAACAACGAATGAAAAAGGCCTTGCCATTTTTGATTCACTCACACCTGGAGAATACCGAGTCGTTGAAACAGCTGGTCCTGCCGGATATGATACTTCGCCGGGAAATTATGAATTCCAAATCGATAAATATGGAAAAATCATTTACACGGGAAAAAATACCGAGATGACAAATAATGTATGGACGCTCACTCATCAAAATCGACTAAAATCGTTTGATCTAACGGTACACAAAAAAGAAGACAACGGACAGACATTAAAAGGAGCCAAATTCAGACTGCAAGGACCAGAAATGGACTTAGAATTGCCAAAAGATGGACAAGAAACAGATACCTTTCTATTCGAAAATTTAAAACCTGGAACTTATACGCTGACCGAAACTTTTACACCAGAAGGATACCAAGGTCTAAAAGAGCCAGTTACTATAGTTATACACGAAGATGGGTCAATTCAAGTGGATGGACAAGATCATGAATCTGTTCTGTCACCAGGAGCCAAAAACAACCACATTTCTTTAGACATCACGAATCAGGCAAAAGTACCATTACCTGAAACGGGAGGAATTGGCCGTTTAGGAATCTATCTAGTAGGGATGATTGGTTGTGCGTTTTCTATTTGGTATCTTTTTTTGAAAAAAGAAAGAGGGGGCAGCTAAATATGAAAAAACTTGGTTGGCTTAGTGTGTGTCTCTTCTTGTTACTATTTAAACCAGCTTTTACTCAGGCAGCAACAGAAACAGAAACAGAAATGGTTCAGATTACTTTACACAAATTGCTTTTCCCAAACGGGCAACTGCCGAAAAATCATCCAAATGACGGACAAGAAAAAGCTTTATTACAAACGTATCGAGGATTAAATGGTGTCACATTCCAAGTTTATGATGTCACAGATTCTTTTTACCATCTACGGGAAAAGGGCAAAACGGTAGAAGAAGCACAAGCAGAGATCGCAAAAAACGGTGCGTCTTCCGGTATGTTTACCGCAGAAGCAACAACTACAACTCTTAACAACGAAGATGGTATCGCTTCTTTTTCTCTGGCCGCTAAAGATCAAGAAAAAAGAGATAAAGCGTATCTTTTCATTGAATCCAAAGTACCAGAAGTCGTCAAAGAAAAGGCAGAGAATATGGTAGTTGTTCTTCCTGTACATGGACAAAACAATCAAAAACTTTCAACTATCCATTTGTATCCTAAAAATGAAGAAAACGACTACCCTGATCCACCTTTTGAGAAGGTATTAGAAGAGCCTAGAAATGATTTTACGATTGGTGAAAAAATCACTTATTCCTTGCATACGACAATTCCTGTAAATATCCTTGACTATCAAAAGTTCGAATTGTCAGATAGTGCGGATGAAGCATTAACGTTTTTACCTAATAGTTTAACGATTTCATCGAATGGAGAAAAGCTGACAGAAGGCTTTGTCATACACAAGAAACCTCACGGATTTGATGTTTTATTTTCGATCCCTTCGTTGGAAAAATATGCTGGAAAAAAACTGACCATTTCTTATCAGATGCAGCTAAGCAGTACAGCACAGGCGAACAAGGAAATCAACAACAACGGAACACTGGATTTTGGTTTTGGTATCAGTACAAAGAAAGTTTCTGTATATACAGGGAGTAAGCAATTTGTCAAAATCGAGACAAATAAACCAGATAAACGATTAGCTGGCGCAGTATTCCTTATTAAAAACAAAGCAGGAAATTACCTCCAGCAAACAGCCAACGGATACAAGTGGACAAAGAACGAATCAGATGCGCTTCACCTGATTTCCGATAAAAATGGCGCTTTTTCAATTTCCGGGTTGAAAACAGGAAGTTATCGATTAAAAGAGATCGAAGCACCTTCTGGTTATATTTTAAGTGAAACAGAAATTCCGTTTACCATTTCAACTTTTCTTTCTGAGGATAAAGAGGCGGACAGTATATTGAAAGTAGTCAATAAAAAAGAAAATAGCCGTCCATTTCTTCCAAAAACAAACGAAACGAAAAATACACTTTTAGGCGTTGTTGGTATGGTATTCGCAAGCTTTGCAATCTGGTTGTTTATCAAAAAAAGAACAGGAGTGAAAAAATGAAAAATCATAAAAAAATAAACGTTATGTTAGGAGTCCTTTTCCTTATTTTACCATTACTCACAAACAGCTTCGGCGCAAAAAAAGTGTTTGCAGAGGAGACAGCAGCTCAAGTCATCCTTCATAAAAAGAAAATGACTGATTTACCCGATCCTTTAATCCAAAACAGCGGGAAAGAAATGAGCGAATTCGATCAATACCAAGGATTAGCCGATATTTCATTTTCAGTTTATAACGTCACTCAAGAATTTTATGCGCAACGAGATAAAGGAGCGTCCGTGGATGCAGCAAAACAAGCAGTCCAGTCTTTGACTCCTGGTACACCAGTTGCTTCAGGAACGACAGATGCTGATGGAAATGTCACTTTATCTTTACCTAAAAAACAAAATGGGAAAGATGCAGTCTACACGATCAAAGAAGAACCAAAAGACGGAGTGTCAGCTGCCGCAAACATGGTTTTAGCTTTCCCTGTATATGAGATGATCAAACAAGCAGATGGCTCTTATAAATACGGGACAGAAGAACTAGATACTATCCATCTCTACCCTAAAAATACAGTCGGTAATGATGGAACGTTGAAAGTTACAAAAATCGGTACTGCCGAAAACGAAGCACTAAATGGAGCAGAATTTATTATTTCTAAAGAAGAAGGAACACCAAGCGTCAAAAAATACATCCAAAGTGTCACAGATGGATTGTACACTTGGACAACTGATCAAACCAAAGCCAAACATTTCATTACTGGTCATTCTTATGACATCGGCAACAATGACTTTGCCGAGGCATCTATTGAAAAAGGCCAGTTGATCGTTAATCATTTAGAAGTTGGAAAATATAATTTAGAAGAAGTAAAAGCTCCTGATAATGCGGAAATGATTGAAAAGCAAACAATCACGCCTTTTGAGATCCTGGCAAATAGCCAAACACCAGTAGAAAAGACCATCAAAAATGATACGTCTAAAGTTGATAAAACAACACCTCAATTGAATGGAAAAGATGTCGCAATCGGTGAAAAAATTCAATATGAGATTTCTGTCAATATCCCATTAGGTATCGCTGATAAAGAAGGAACGCAAAACAAGTACACAACATTCAAACTTATCGATACTCATGACGCTGCTTTGACATTTGATAATGATTCTTCAGGAACGTATGTTTATGCCTTATATGATGGAAATAAAGAAATCGACCCAGTAAATTATTCTGTCACTGAGCAAACAAACGGATTCACGGTTTCAGTTGATCCGAATTATATTCCTTCATTAACTCCTGGCGGTACATTGAAATTCGTTTACTATATGCATTTGAACGAAAAAGCAGATCCAACCAAAGGATTTTCTAACCAAGCAAATGTCGATAACGGGCATACAAATGATCAAACACCACCGTCAGTCGATGTCGTTACTGGGGGCAAACGATTTGTTAAAGTAGATGGTGACGTTACATCAGATCAAACACTTGCTGGAGCAGAATTCGTCGTTCGTGATCAAGATAGTGACACAGCGAAATATTTATCGATCGACCCATCCACAAAAGCCGTCAGCTGGGTATCGGCGAAAGAATCAGCAACGGTTTTTACAACCACAAGTAACGGTTTAATCGATGTGACAGGTCTAAAATATGGCACGTACTATCTGGAAGAAACGAAAGCGCCAGAAAAATATGTTCCATTAACAAACCGTGTAGCATTTACTATCGATGAACAATCTTATGTAACAGCAGGACAGTTGATTTCTCCTGAAAAAATACCAAATAAACACAAAGGTACACTTCCTTCAACAGGCGGTAAGGGAATCTATGTGTATATCGGTGCAGGAGTAGTCCTTCTACTGATTGCTGGACTGTACTTTGCTAGACGCAAGCACAGTCAGATTTAGTCTTTTTGCAAGAATTGGAAAAAGGAGCAGCGGATTACGCAAATGCTCCTTTTTCTTTTATTATCAAACAGTCATCACAAGGAGAACACAAATGAAACCAAAGAAAAGGAAACTTCTAGATCTGCTGATGCTTTTCTTGCTTCTCTCAGGAATAGGGATACTAGCTTATCCATTTGTTAGCGACGCGCTGAATAATTATCTGGATCAGCAGATCATCTCTCATTATCAGCAACAAGCGGTCAAAGAAAATGAAGAAGTCATGGCTAAAATCCAAGAAAACATGACAAAGAAAAACCAGCAATTAGCAAAAGAAGGTGGAAATCCAGGTGCAGATCCCTTTACTAAGAAAAAAGAACCTGCGAAAAAGGATAGAACCTATTTTGAGAAACATACGATCGGTATTTTGACGATCCCTGAGATCAATGTCCATTTGCCAATTTTTGATGAAACGAATACTGTGCTGCTAGAAAAAGGTGCCTCATTATTGGAAGGAACGTCTTATCCTACGGGGGGAGAAAATACACATGCCGTTATTTCCAGCCATCGAGGACTGCCTCAAGCAAAGTTGTTCACAGACTTACCGAAACTGACTTTAGGTGATTCTTTCTATATCGAAATCAATGGACGGACACTCGCTTATCAAGTCGATCAGATCAAGACGGTAGAACCGACTGATACAAAAGATCTGAGAATCGAAAAAGGGCAGGATTTCGTGACACTCCTAACTTGTACACCTTATATGGTCAACAGTCATCGCTTACTTGTCAGAGGGCACCGGGTTCCTTATCATGCAAAAGAAGTTCAAAAAGAAGTACAGAAAGTATCCGAGAACAAACGATTTTTCCTGTATGGATTGTTAGCTGCATGTATACTGATTTTCCTCCTTCTTATATATCTTTTTCGTCAATCGTTCAAAATAAGAAACAGAAGTTAGCTATTCCTCATTTCTATAATATATCTATTCGAATCGTTCCGTAAACAAACAGGCTGAAGTTTGAAAAAGAAAACTTCAGCCTGTTTTTATGATGATATCAAAGAGAGCCTATCAAACACTATCTTTCTTATTACTAAATGAGGATCTTTTCTTAAGTTTTCCGATATTCTTTAAGAAGGCCTTTTTGCATCAATTCTTGTTTATTTTTCAAGTTGCGGATATTCTCTTCAAAATTTTGAGAATATATCACTGAGAATAACGTATTTAATACGTAATCGAAGGCAATTTGAGAGGAGAAAGTCGCTACTTTAGCAAAATCATATTCCTCCTGCGATATAACAAGACACATATCAGCCTGTTTGGCCATTTCTGAATGCTGATTTCCGGTAATCAGCAAGGTAGGGGCCTCTACATGCTTCAAATAGGTCATTATTCGTTCATAATGATGGATGCGACCGCTGTAGCTAATAAAAATGGCGCAATCCTCGCTAGTCAAATTGGCTGCATTCCAAGAAGAATCACTGTATTCTTCGGCCATGATCAAAAACTTATTCAACTTGACCATTTTATTCTGGAATTTCCTTGCCGTGATTTGAGAATCACCTTTTGCAAAAAGAAAGATTCGCTGTGCCTTGTTCAATACTTTACCGATTTGATCTAAATCTTCATGTTCAATCTGCAATTGTGCTTTTTTTATTGACTGGATCGATAAATCCGCCATTTTCTTTGTAATTTGCTGAGTGCTATCTTCACTTGAAAAAGGAAAATTAGGATCAATCGTTTGATTGAACTGAGCAATCAATTGATGAACTTCCCGCCCCAGCTCGAAACGGAATTCTTTAAATCCGCTGAATCCCATTTTTTTGCATAAACGAATGATAGCTGAATGGGAAGTATACGTAGCTTTTGCTAATTCTTCAATCGTCATGTAGACTGCAGCTTCGATATTCCTACGGATGTAATCGGCAATCCGTTTCTCTGTCGTGGTAAACAACTCTTGTTTTGTTAGTTTTTCTTCAATAAGCATGATCTGACCTCCAAATTCTATCTTACTGATAAACACTTGGTTCCGCTACTATCTTTTTGATTTTTATCCTTACTTTGAACATTAATTTCACCAAACCGAATGATAACAAGTGTTCTTCTGAACTTTTTTACCAGAATAGCTATTATAAATACTTTCTGCGCTTTTCTAGGATATACTGAAAACATCAATAAAAGGAGGCACCACTCATGCTTACAATCGCTTATCTTGGCAATGGAAAGAGTACAAATCGCTATCATTTGCCTTTTTCAAGAAAACTTACGAACAAAATCAATATCAAAAAAATTTTTTCCCCATCTGAACCAGTGTGGAAAACATTCGAAGACATCGAATATACTGATCAGCTGTCTGATCTTTGGGATGATCCTGAGATCCAATTAGTTGTCATCACTACACCTAGTCAATTTCATTATGAATATGGAAAAATGGCACTCGAACATGGTAAGAATGTACTAGTAGAGAAACCTTTTGCAGAAACGTCAAAGGAAGCAGAAGAGTTATTTGCATTAGCAAAAGAAAAAGGGCTATTTATCCAATGTTACCAAAACAGACGGTTCGATTCTGACTTCTTGACAGTCCAAAAAGTAATCGAAAGCGGAAAATTAGGAGATATTTTAGAAGTAGAAATGCATTATGATTATTTCAGACCGGAAGTACCAGAAAATACGCATGAATTTTCTACTGCGAACAGCTATTTATATGGACATGCTTGTCATACAGTAGATCAAGTTCTTTCTTATTTCGGCGAACCAGATGATATCAGCTATGATGTACGTCAACTTTTAGGGAAAGGACGAATGAATGATTACTTCGATCTGGATTTTTTCTATGGAAATATGAAAATTTCGATAAAATCCAGTTATTTCCGCATCAAAGAACGTCCAAGTTTCGTCATTTACGGAAAAAAAGGGATGTTCGTGAAACAAACAAAAGATCGACAAGAAGAACATCTGAAAATGTTTTACATGCCTGATCATGAAGACTTTGGTATCGATTTGCCCGAACATTATGGTGTATTGACCTATATAGATGAACAAGGGAGTTATCATGAAGAAAAAGTAATTTCCGAGGTTGGTGATTACAGCCGTGTCTACGAAGGGATTTACGAGACATTAGTTAATGGCGCAGAAAAAGTCATCAAAGATGAAGAAACAATCTTACAAATGAAAATTTTGGAAGAAGGAATCAAAAGCATTCAAGAATCAGAAGGAAAAATATGACATATTTGTAAGAATCGGGTTTGTTTTTTGACGCATAAACTGTCTTATTGTACGATGAAAAAGTATAGAACTACTAGGAGGAACCAACATGACAAATTATGACGGTGAAAAACACAAACGATTAAGAGGTTCAATGGCCCCTAAAACAGAAGAAGAAGTGGCTTTAGCAGGAACTAATTCTGGTGAAACAGAAGACAAAGAAGAATCATTAGCTGGCACAAACTCTGGTGAAACAGAAAATAAAGAAACAGCTTTATCTGGTTCAAATTCTGTAGAAGAGGAAACAAAGCCTAATGAGCCCAATCACTTTGAAAAAGATATCGAAAAAGCGGTTGAAGATGTCAAAGAAAAATTTGAAGAACTGACCTCAAAAAATAAACATGATCATCATTGATCGGACGAAATCAATTCATAAAAGCAGGAGACATTTGTTCACCTGCTTTTTTTCTGTATCCATTCGATAGAAATCGTTCGGTACAGTCGTAAAAAAAATCCAACTGTAAGTTGTACCAAACACCCCTCGATTTAAAAGCGCTACCATACTAGAATATAAGTAGGAGGTGAACAGCGCTGTGAACTACAAAATTAGTTATCTCCTGAAAACACCAAGAGAAATCAGTCTAGAAAAAGCAGCAGAGATCATCGAAGTAAATACAAACGAGGCGGTCAAACAATTAACTCCTTTTGCCGAATATGTGGATGATACCCATATCCGTATAAAGAAATTCCGAGCAATCGACTGGGCAGAAAAATTTTTGGATATTACTCGATTTGAAGCTGTGTATACCGAACAAGAGCGAAGAGATCTTCTTTATTTGATGGTTTATTCGACTGCAACGTCTGTTTCTGTTTTTCATTTTCAAGATTTTCTTCAGGTTTCTAAAGGGACAGTCCTGTCAGATATCAAAAAGATAAGAAATGAATTAGAAGTGGAAGATTGTCAGCTGTCGTATACTAGGAAAACTGGTTTTAGGCTGCTAGGGTCAGAAGCAATATTAAGAAGAGAAGCAAAAAATCGCACTGCTCGTTTGATGCAGTCACTTGCTGGAAGATTTGGGCTCACGTATTTAACCGCAACCCTTTCCATTGATTATTACGCCAAAGTTAGAGATTTGCTAGATAAAACGATTTCACCATCAGATCTTCGATTCGCACCAAATCGAATGGATGAATTAGCTTATTATTTGAGTTTGACAACCATTCGAATTGGAAAAACATCCATGGAACTGGTAAAAGATGCTGAACTGTTGGCTTCTCTTGCAGTCACTGACATTAGTCGACAAGTATTGACTGGCCTTGGCTATTCCGAACATCAAAATTCGGAGATTATATTTTTCTCTCTTTGCTTAGCATCGATCGTTGAAGGAGATGTCCAGGAGCCTGCACTTGATTTTTTGCTGGAATGTTCTTCAGAAGTCATCCATCGCATGGAATTCCTGATGGCCGTAGAATTTGCTTCGTTTCGTGAATTATTGATGAATGTCTTTTATCACTTGGTCCCTGCCTATTTTCGTATTTCCTATTCTTTTTATTTACCTAATGTGATGATCGATCAAATTAAGCATCAATATGCTTCCATCTACGAAATGACAAGAAAAGCATTACTTCCGTTAGAAAGACGAATAGGGAAGAGCATCCCTGAAGAAGAGATTGGTTTTTTCACTATACTATTTGGCGGAGAGATCAGAAAAGCGGACGCAGAAGAAAGAAATAGAAAAATAAGAGCCGTGATCGTCTGTCCAAGTGGCATTAGCTCTTCATTGATCTTAAAAAGTGAACTTCAGCAATTATTCCCGATGATCTTTTTTACAGAGACTAATTCAGCTGACCGCTTACACGAGGTTGACGAAACTTCTTACGATATTATTTTTTCTACTGTACCTCTCACACTTACTGATAAGAAAAAGTCTCTCTATGTTCTGCATCCAATCATGACTGACTTGGAAAAAAATCAGCTGATCAATCAAGTACAAAGAGATTGGCTGATACCAGGATTTTCAATGCCTTCTGCCCAAGAATTGTTGTCGGCGCTACTGCCTTATATCGAATTAAAAGAAGGCGTAGACGAAGAAAAGCTCTATCAGGTATTAAATCGTAAAATGAACAAACTTTTAGAAAAGAAGGAGGATCAACGTCCTATGCTATCTGAATTATTAACAGAAGAAATGATCCAATTATCGGATCAACCAAAAAACTGGCAAGAAGCAATCACATTTGCCGCACAGCCGCTATTATCAGAAAATAAAATAGAAGAAAGTTATATCAAAGCTATGATCGAGCGCGTGGAGCAGTATGGTGCGTTTATCCATATTGGCGACCACATTGCATTACCTCATGCTCGTCCAGAAGATGGCGTAAATGAAGTAGGGATGTCTTTGCTAAAACTTCAACAACCTGTGGATCTGCTTGATGATCCAGCCCATCCCATTAGTTTGTTCATCTGTTTAGCTGCTATCGATAATGAGGCGCATCTTCGGGCGTTGGCTAATTTAACAAAGCTACTTTCTAATAAACAAAATCTTCAAGATTTATTACACGCATCAACAAAAGAAGAAATATTAGCGATCATAAGAAAAGGAGACGAATGATATGAAAATTTTTGCAGTATGTCAAAGTGGATTAGGAACAAGTTTTATGGTAGAGATGAACATCAAACAAGCACTTGCAGATCTTGGAGCAGATGTGGACGAGTTTGAAGTAAGTCATACGGATGTTGGAAGTGTATCTAGCGATATGGCTGATTATTTCTTCATTGAGCATTCTTTGAAAGATACGCTAACTTCTATACCTGATGAAAAGCTCGTACCTTTGCAATCGATCATTGACAGCGAAGAAGTAAAAGAAAAAGTAACGAAGATCTTGTCAAAAGAATAAAAATGATTCAAGGGAGGAACTATCAATGGATAAATTGTTGAATTTGTTTGTGTCAATCGTCAGTCAGCCCTCCATCCTCGTTTCTTTGATTGCACTGCTTGGTCTCGTTCTTCAGAAGAAGAAATTTTCAGAAGTGATCCAAGGAACTATCAAAACATTTGTCGGATTCCTAGTACTGATCGGCGGTGCTGGTTTAATCAGTAATTCACTAACCCCTTTTGCTTCGATGTTCCAAACAGCTCTTCATACTCAAGGAGTAGTTCCTAGCAATGAAGCAGTAGTGGCGATTGCTTTGCAACAATACGGTACACCTACTGCTTTGATCATGTTAGTAGGGATGATCGTGAATATTTTACTTGCTAGGTTCACAAGATATAAATTCATTTTTCTTACAGGTCAAGCAATGCTTTATGTTTCTTGTCTAACAGCAGTCATTTTAGTAAGCGCGGGGTTTACTGCAAATTTGTGGATGATCTTATTAGGCGGGGTCTTCGAAGGAACACTATTAACTATTACGCCTGCTCTTTGTCAACCGTTTATGAAGAACATCACTGGAAACAATCAAGTTGCGTTAGGGCATACCGGAAATATCGGTTATGCTTCTAGTGGATGGATCGGAAAGTTTTTTGGAAACAAAGACCGTTCTACAGAGGACATAAAGATTCCTAAAAGTTTCAGCTTTTTGCGAGATTCTACTGTATCGATCATGCTCTTGATGTCGATCGTATATGTCGCACTTGCTTTGTTAGCTGGTCCTGGATTTGTTGAAAGAGAACTAAGCAATGGAGACAACGCTGTAATCTTTGCACTGATCCAAGCTGGAACATTCACAGCTGGGTTTGTTATCGTCCTTCAAGGGGTTCGAATGGTGTTGGCAGAAATCGTTCCAGCATTCCAAGGGATTGCTAAAAAACTCGTACCCGATTCTAAACCAGCATTAGATGTTCCTATCGTTTTTCCATATGCACCTAATGCTGTATTAATTGGCTTTTTTGTTAGCTTCTTTGTAGGAACACTATCCATGTTTGCTATGATAGGCTTGCAAACTACAGTTATCATTCCTGGGGTAGTAGGACATTTCTTCTGCGGAGCTGCTTCTGGTGTCTTCGGCAACTCGACTGGCGGTAGAAGAGGGGCGGTATTAGGTTCTGCTTTCAATAGCTTATTGATTAGTTGGCTGCCATTATTTATCCTTCCAGTATTAGGAGATCTTAAAATCGCTTCTTCTACATTTGCCGATACTGATTATCTAGTACCAGGACTTGTACTTGGGAAACTAGGAGAATACGGTCAAATGGCCTTGACAGTTGGAATCATCGCTTTCTTTTTACTTGTCGTATTATCTAGCTTTCTTTTTGCCGGAAAAAGAACAAACATTGTTTCTAAAGAACAGAATTAAGCAAACTTCAAAATAAAAATTGCTTGGACAATATCAGAAGAAGATTTAAAGTCTTCTGATATGTCGCAAGCAGGTTTTTGTTTTATGCATTTATTTTTGAATAGCTTGTTAAGACAAGTGGCTGTTTTGCTAGAAGAGGATAACTTTTACCATTCATTTTCACTGTTCCGCCTGTTCTATCAGAAGTAATCACGATCTTATCTTTTGTTTTTTCAAGCGAAATCTTTCCATCTTTGATAGGTAGCGTACAATTCAGTGTTTCAAATGAATCTAGATTAGGTTGTATCATAAATTCTTCATAACCTGGCTTTGTTGGATACAAACCGATAAAATAGCGTCCTAAAAGATAGATTGGGCTTGCTCCCCATGCATGGCATAAGCTTTTTCCATAAGGATCTCCATACATACTGTACTTTTCATTTCCTGTTTGAGTAGGGTCGTATTCTTCCCAGAAAGTTACCGCATCATGAGATAACATCCCTCCCCAATAATCAAGAATCGTTTGGTAGACGATATTCGTCTGTCCGAGTTTGCATAAAGCATCTTGTTCATAGAATTTGAAATATGGAGTAGTAATCTGTGTGATAGTGTCATTCAATAAGACATTCTTTAAGATCGATTGCTGTTGGTCTTTGTTAGCAAAATCGAATAAAACAGCGAAAATATTCGCATGACGCGTCACATTTCTTCTCCCAGATTCATAGCAATCGATAAAAGCGCCAAGTTCTTCATCCCAAAAGTAGTCAAATAGGTTTTGTTTCAATAGTTGATATTTTTCTTGATAGAGATGAGTATGATAATTTTCGTTCTCTCCATATGTTTCAGCTAAGATATCTCCGCAAGTGATCATGGAATGATAGGCTTTCAGTAATAAGACTTGTTCTGCAGCAAGCGTTCCTTCTTTATCCATTTCAGACCAATCAATAAATATCCAATCTTTTGCTCTCCCATAAATAAACCCTAATTCATTCGTTTGCTCCATCAAGTATCTCATTAATGATTGCATCTTAGGGTAGACGATGCGTAAAAATTCATAGTCTTTCGTCATCATATAGTGGTTTTCGATACCAATCAACCACAAGATCGAATAGTCAACGATAGTATTCATATGCTGCTTGATTTCATTTTGTCCTCTTAATGCTAATATCGTTCGTTTATTGATTTCCTCGTCAAAAAAAAGATATTGATTGATCATGAATGATTGATACGCATCTCCAGACCAAATCCAGCGATCTCGTTTGATACCGTCGATAAAAAACAAATCACTACATAACTTGAAGGTTTCTTCTGATACTGACCAGATCTGATTCAGTAAAGAAGAATCGCTTGAAAAAGCAGCTTGTTTCGAAAGAGATAAAAATTCATGAAAAACTTGAAGTTGAACCATTCCAGTAGAAACCTCTGGTATAAACAAATAGCGAAAAGCGCGTTTACGAGCTTTCATTTTTCTTGTCATTCCTATTTGCTTATAGTAGCAATAATCGATATCCATAGCTTCTACATCGGACTCTCCATAACATAGAGTGATAGATTCGATGTGGTCATCCAGAGATATTAGTTCTACACAGCCATTCACTGCTCGCCCAAAATCGAATAAGATTCCTCCGCCAATCTCCGTTTCAGTGACTGGATGGACGTATTCTTTTTGATAATAGATTTGATTTGGGTCTTTTGCGATATCGACATAAAGCGGACTCCAGCCAGCTGGATATTCTTCAATAAAATTACTTGCTGTCCAGCCAATATCTGATTTTACTTCGTCTCCCTCGATAAACATCGCTGGTAGCCCTGATGTATGTCCTACAAAGATACGAATTTTTGCTTTACCAGCTGGACAAGTCAGCCATTTTCCACATGGATGTTTTTGTCCATTAATTTCTACATACCCAACTCCTTGGATCGTCACTTTAAACATGGAAGGTTGATCAAGAAAGTAATATCTCTTAAACTTGACGTTCCGATGGCAATCATCCATGTACCAGTACGCTGGCCAGTCAAAACCTCGTTCTTCCCGTTGGAAATTTTGTAGCAGTCCATGACGGATCTCAAAGTCTCCAGGATACCAAAGCCATCTATCTTTATGTTTTTCATTTGTCATTTTACACGACCTCCATCAAATTTATTTTGTTGTCAATTGTTCTTTTATTTCTTCATCTACTCTTATCACTGTCTTTCTATTCGTCCTGTGTACTACTAGAAGGCTAATAAGCGCGCTAATCAACAGCAAGATACTGCCATTGACGAAAACAGCAAGTGTTTTACTCCCAAGAGAAGCAAAAGAGAGAAAGAGCAAACCATATGGTGCAATGAAAGTACCTAAATTAGCGCCAACCAATAAGATTGAAGTATTGAAACTCTCCGCGTGCTTGGGCGCTTGGATACTTACTTGGTTGAATAAGTAAGGAATGAATAACGAAAAAGAAATTCCTGTTAGGATCGCACCAAACCCAATCACATACAGGTTTATCACAGTGGCAATCAATACAAAGCCGATTCCCATCAGTAGTAAAGAAAGTGTAAGCATATAGCGATGTGCTTTTGTCTGAAGCCAGCCAAAACAAACTCCGGCAGCCATACTTGCCAATTGCATGATTGTTAAGATATTCGCTGCATTAGTTTCGTTTCCTAGATAATAAGTCGTCAGGACTGTGGTTAATTTAATCGATACAGCATTATATACCACGATGACCAGCAAGAGAAAAATACCATAACTAATCATTTTAGGATTCGTTTTGATTACTTGTCTTGTTGGGGCTGTGCCATGTGATTGAAGTTCAGTTGTTTCAGGTGTAGGAACAAACAAAACAAACAAGACAAGAATAGGTAAGCTGATGGCGTAGACTAAAAAGGTATATTGCCAACCGAACTGTACTAGCTGTCCTGCAACAAATGTCATTAAAGCTGCACCAAATCCTTGAAATGCACTTTGAAAACCAATCATAGAGGCTCGTTCATCTCCGTGATAAAAGGCAGCAATCATGCTGACTGCCACAATCCAAAGCCAATACCTAGTCCAGCTCTTGAAGCTAAGACAATACTGTAACTTTGTGAGAAGAGGGGGAGGATACCACAAATCGATGCAATCACTAATCCGATGATCACAGTTTGTTTTTGTCCGATTTTCCTAGCAATAAAACTACTAATCAAAACAAAAATAGTGACCATAAAGGAGGGAGCAGTCGTTAATAATTCAACAGCAGATAAAGAACGCGTGGCATAAGTAGCTGACATACTGGGAATTGCAGACGTGACCGCACCAGCAGAAGTCAGAATAAGAGAGACTGACAGCAGAGAAAATTTCATCATCTTTTTATTCATAAGCATGTTCCTTTCATTTTTGTAAGCGCTTATCAAAAATATAGTATGAAGTGGTTATTCTCTCAATAGCGGAATCACAGGAAGTTCATGTCCCAACCATAGAAAGTCTTTATGAAACCAAAAATAGCTTTGCGTATAATAGCAGTACAGCGTAAACTAATAAGCGAAAGAAACCACTTACAAAAAGGAGGGAGTCAATTGGAACTAGCTGAATTAGACATTTTTTTGCGTAACGAAGAATCAATCGAAACTCTGCAGCGTGAACAAGGAATGAATATCAATGATTTAAACTTAGCTTACCATCTTCAGACACCGCCAAAAATCCACCGAGGGGATCTATTTCAACAGGGAAATATTCATATCAGTAAACACCGTCGATATGCGGAAGTTCCCGAGCATACACATGATTTTGTTGAAATCAATTATATGTATAGCGGTACATGTTTACAAATTATCAATGGAGAAAGGATAGAGATGGAAGAAAGTGACGTGGTGATCATTGATAAAGAAGCTACTCAAAGAATCGAATACACAGGGCAAGAGGATATTTTAATCAACATCTTATTAAAAGAAGAAACCTTATCTACAGAGATATTGAATCATTTGGCAAGCACAAATAATCTACTTTCTTCTTTTTTGATCAATGCATCAAAAGAAAAAGGGGAACATACACAATTCATTCATTTTCGCGGCGGAAAAACAAGTCGTTTGACGCATTTGATTGAAAATATGCTGTTGATTTATTTTGATACATACAGTCATAAGATCCGTTCGTTAAATCTCTATACATCACTATTACTGATCGAATTGACTCATTTATTAGAACAACAAAGCTTTTCATCAGCAGATGGATGCGCAGAAAATGAGATGCTTAGAGTATTAGATTATATCGATAAGCATTTTACTTCTTGTACGTTAAAAGAAACAGCAGCTCATTTTGGCTACAATCCGGTCTATCTTAGTAATAAATTGAAAATGTATTTTGATGCTTCCTTTCAAGAACTGGTTCTAAAGAAAAAATTCGACTTTGCGTTGGAACTGATTCAAGAAACGAGTTTTTCGTTGGAAGAGATCGCTAATCGTATCGGATATAAACAAACGACTTCTTTATTCAAATTATTCAAAAAGTATTCAACATGTACTCCCAATGAATGGAGAAACAAACATTAAGAAGAAAATCTTTCACTAAAGCATATGATGGAAAATTGTTTTAGGTGCGATTGCTGTCTTATTATATCGTTGCAGCGAATTTTTTTGGATTTATTTTCAGTTCTAAACTTTTGGTTGTATTATCAGGGGATATAGGTGTAAACATTTGTCATTTATCTGTTATGCGTATTCAGGAATTCGTTTCCATCAAAAATTATAATAACAACTATTATAATTAACATGTTGATAAAATGAATAAACAAGACTATACTTTTCATGAAAGTAACAAATAGTTATGAAAAGGAGCTGTTTATTCATGAAAAAAACAAGTCGTAAAGTAGTAATCGTCGGTACAGGTTTTGTTGGAACAAGTATCGCTTATGCAATGATCAACCAAGGAATCTCTAATGAATTAGTATTGATCGATGTGAATCAAGAAAAAGCAGAAGGGGAAGCATTGGACCTTTTAGATGGTATGGCTTGGGGCGATGAAAATGTGGCTGTATGGTCAGGTGGCTATGAAGAATGTAAAGATGCTGATATCGTTGTTATCACAGCTGGTATCAACCAAAAACCTGGTCAATCTCGTTTAGATTTAGTTAAAACAAATGCGTCAATCATGCGCCAAATCGTAAAAGAAATCATGGGATCAGGATTCGACGGTATTATCGTTGTTGCTTCAAACCCAGTAGATATTTTGACATATATCGCTTGGAACGAATCTGGTCTGCCAACATCACGTGTTATCGGTACTGGAACAACATTGGATACAACTCGTTTCCGTAAAGAAATCGCATTGAAATTAAAAGTTGACCCACGCAGCGTCCACGGCTATATCTTAGGTGAACATGGTGATTCAGAAGTTGCTGCATGGTCACATACAACTGTCGGTGGTAAACCAGTGTTTGAAATTGTAGAAAAAGACCATCGTATTGCCCAAGATGAATTAGATGTGATTGCTGATAAAGTCCGTAATGCTGCTTATGAGATCATTGATCGTAAAAAAGCAACTTACTATGGTATTGGTATGAGTACTGCACGTATCGTAAAAGCTATCTTGAATAACGAACAAGCTGTATTGCCTGTATCTGCTTATTTAACTGGTGAATACGACGAAAAAGATATCTTTACAGGTGTGCCATCAATCGTTGACGAAAATGGTGTTCGTGAAGTTGTTGAATTATCAATCAACGAAGAAGAAAAAGCAATGTTCAGCAAATCAACAAGTGCTTTAAGAGAAGTATTGAACACTGTATTATAAGAAAGAATGAATATGAACTAAAAATCCTAAAACTGCTTAACAGCTGAAATAGCTGTTAAGCAGTTTTTTATTGATATCTAATAGGTAAGCAAATAAACAGAATGGTTAAAATTAATCGGTCCAAAAATGTATCCGTACATATCAACATATGAAATTTAATCTGTTGATTACAATAAGCGAATCGTTATCAATGTTTATCTGTGGTTAATTAAAAAATCCTTCCGCAACGGCAAATACAATGATTCATATCTAATTCGTTCATATTTGATTAACTGAATAAAGAAACTGGTTTTTATCATTCAATTAAACGACAAAAAAAGTAAGAAAAACTGCAAAATTTTTTTATAATTTTGCATAAGCAGATTTTGATGGAAAAATGACGATTTTTGATAAAAAACCGTTCGAGAGAGGTTTATCATTTTTCGAATCTACTTTGTATAATATATATTATGTAAACTAAAATATATAAAAAACCAGTCCACTAGTTCTAAACCACTATTTCCTACTATCCACTCTTTTGTATTCCTTTTAAATCAATTATTTCAAAATTAATCCATATTTTTATGAAAAAACTTTTTTGTATGATTAACCATACAAAAAAATCAGCATATTCCTTAATGACATACTGATCTAATTGAGAAATAAAGTTTTTAATTCGTTCATTTTATTGCGGTTTGTCGTAAATAATTGGTTATCTTGGGCTTTAGTGAATCGAAATCCAATGAACTAGTGGTAATCATTATGATAAAATCAACAGCTTCTTGACGAGAAAAAGCAACTGGACAATTATTCAATTGAAGAAACAACAACATGGCAACAAGAGCAGTTCGTTTATTGCCATTATGAAAAGGATGTTTTTTAGCTAAATTAATTGCTAAAATTGCCGCTTTTTCATAGACTTCGGGATAGAGTTCTTGATTGAATACTGCTTGTGAAGGCTGTTTGACGGCCATATCTAATGCATTTGCATCTTTTACACCGATCATTTCGCCTGGCGAGTGACGTAAAATAACTTTCGCGTTGATTTTGATAATTTCTTTAGTCGAAAGATACCTCATAAATCAACCAAATCTTTTAACGCGTCTTCATATTGATTCATGATCGAATCAACTAATGAATCAATATCAGGTTCTTCTTGTGCTTTGATCATTCGTACAGAACCATCAGATTGAAAAACATAACTGATTGCGTCACCTGTCTGCACACCCATGAATTCTTTTACTTCTGGTGGGATAGTTGTTACATCGCTATTGCCAGATTTTCTAATTTTATACTTTTTCATTTTTTTCATATTTCGCCACCCTCTATACCATTCTCATTCTATAGTAAGTACATTATATCCAAGTATATACTTTTAATCAATGTATATACTTTTATTTTGCTTTTTCTTACGAAAAAATGACAAAGAAAAAAAGTTTGTGACATGACTTTTGTCACAAACTCTCGTATTCTTAACCAAAATATTGATGAAATACTTGTGTAATAACTGGTAGAAAATAAATAATGACCATAGCCGCTACCACCATCAACAATTGTTTTCGCTGTTTCTTTCGCTTTAGCATGCTTGTCGTTTTATGAAAAAAATAAGTAGCGCTTTTAGCTCCTGCAGTCAAAGTCGATAAAATCAACGTTGGTGAATATGCTGTTTGATTGTGCGTCAATGACAACAACTTCGTCCCGTAATCAGGATACTTTAGAAATGCTTGGTATACAGCCACAATCGTGATTGCTCCCATAAGATAATTTAAAAATGAATGCACTTTTTTCAAATAAAAAAACTCCTTGCTATCTATATAAAATCAGCCTACCCCAACATTTTTGCTTGATTCACTGATATTTTTTAGTTTTATTGGTGTTTATATTCTCACTTTTCGGAATAAATATTCCGCTATTTCACTGTTTCATTTACTCTACTTCGTTTTCATTATTTTTTCTTGATGTTTCTTTGTTTCCATCAACTGCTTTTGTTCCACTGTTTTCGATCCATGGAAAAGAAAAACCGATTGTCATATCTTCTTTTAATACTAAAACTGCATCGAATTTCCCTTTTTTACCAGTAAAACCTTTGACAACTTTACTTGTCTTTCCTTTTGAAAGCAAATCTCTGAGATTCGTTTTAGTCAGCTTCTTTTTAGCTACTGTTGGCCACAATTTGAAGTCGCATTCCGGATTCAAGCATGTAGCGATTTTAGGATAAAGCATGACTATTCCCTTTTTACATTTTGGACATCTTCCTAATTGATCGTTTTTCTTCTCCATCGCTTTTATCTGACGTGTCCCGCTAATCTCATCTGAAAAGTCTACCTTGTCGATTTGATTAGGAACTTCTGCCAATAAATGTAGGATGAATTTTTTGATATTCTCTAAAAAAACAGATGGTGTCCCCTCTTGTTTACCAATTTTTCTCAAGTACCCTTCCCAGCGCGCAGTCATTTCTGCGCTCGTCAGTAATGGTTCATTGGCTACTGCCTTACAAAGAGTGATTCCTTTTGGCGTAACAGTTATTTCGTTTTTATTGACTTCGATGTAATGCTTCTGCTTAAGATTTTCAATGATATTGGCTCGTGTAGCTTCTGTCCCTATTCCTTCTACTTCTTTGAGAATTTCTTGCGCTTCATCATTATCCAGCGTTTTTCCCGCAGTTTTCATTGCTGTGATCAACGTTCCTTCGGTATAAGGTTTTGGAGGTTGTGTTTCTTTCTCCATACTTTTCAGTTCTACTTCTGCTTCTTCATTTTCTACGATAGGAGGAAGAGTCTGAGCTTCTTTCTTTTTTGACTTGATGCGTAAGATTTCCTGCCAACCTTGCTGTAATGGGATCTTTCCGATGCTTTTTAGCTTTAATTGCTGTACGCCCGTCATTACGGTCGTCTCTTCGTAGATATAATCTGCAGCAAACATAGCCACAGTAGTGCGCAAAACTTGCAAATAGATTGCTTGCTGTAATTTGGAAAGCTTCGCAAAGCGTGCAGAAGTCGGAATCGTCTTTGTCGGAATAATTGCATGATGTTCTTGAACTTTTTTCGCATCGACATATCGTTTCTTTGCTTTGATCTCAGTTGTCTGTACTTCTTCTATTCCTAAAAATTTTTTATAATTTTGCAGATGTTTAACCAGATACTGATGCTCATTTTCTGTAATGTAAAAGAAATCCGTTCTTGGATAGCTTAGAAACTTGCTTTCGTACAATTCTTGAGCAGCATCAAGTGTAGCTTTGGCACTTGCTTTCATTAGCTGATTCATCTTTGTCTGCAAACTAGATAGCGAAAATAAACGTGGACTATGCAACCTCTTTTCCTTTTTCGTAACTTCAAGAATCCGTCCGTTTTGCTTACCTAAATGCGCTCCAAGTTTTTCTATTTCCTTCGTTAACTCTTCTTGGGTTTTAAATGCTTTTTTTGGTACGATTTTTCCAGAAAACTGCCCTTTGTTTGTCGTAATTAAACCTTCTCCTTCAAAATACGTTTCTTTTTTGAAGTGTTTGATTTCTTCTTGCAGCTGATAAATCATATAGAGTGTCGGTGTTTGTACACGACCAAGAGAAAAACTGCCATCAATCCCTTTTCGTTGAAGTAGCAAGCTATATAATGGACTTCCATTCATTCCAATCAGCCAATCAGCCAATCAGCCAATCAGCGTTATGCCTTGCTTGCGCTTCTTTATATTTTGGAAAATAGTTCTTCCCAGGTTGAAGATTCTTAAAACCATCATAGATTGCTTCTTTTTTCAAGAGAATTGATCCATAAACGTAAATAGTTCTTTTCCTTAGAAAATGTGTTTGCTTGTCGAATAATCGACCACGCGATGGCTTCACCTTCTCGATCACCATCTGTTGCAATAATGATGGTATCAGCTGACTGTAACTCTCGTTTTACGATCGAAAACTGTGTACGTTTGTCCCTTGGAACTTCGTAACGGAAGGTTTCTGGGAAAATAGGCAAATTTTCTAACGACCATTTTGCCCAACGCTCTTCATAAGCTCCTGGAGCAACCATATCTACCAAATGTCCAAAACCATAAGTGATGGTTACTTCACCAGCAAACAATGGATCGCTGATTTCATAATACCCTTCATATCGCTTTCGCTGTTGGAAGGTTTCGGCATAGGCTTTTGCTTGTGAAGGTTTTTCAGCTAGTATCACCGTCTTCATCTTCTGACCTCCGTTACTTGATTTTTGCGGACTTCTCTATTATGGAACATATTTTCGCATCTGGCAATAAAAAAAAGATACCGTATAGTCGAAATAGGCACAAAAAACATCAAGCAAACAAACGATGTTCCGTTTGCTGCATGATGTTTCCAAAAAATATTCATCTTTAGCTGTCACTCTTGGTTGATCTGCCAGTTGATGCCAAATCGATCAGTTACCATCCCATACAATTGAGCCCACGGAACAGCATCCAGTGGCATCTCAATCTTACCACCCTCAGCTAAGCTTTCAAATAGGCGCTTCGTTTCTTCTTCATTTCTTGTCTGGATGACTAAAGAAACATTATTTCCCACAACTAATTCAGGACCAATTCCTTCTGGCGTATCTGCAAACATAACTAATGTATCATAAATGTTCAGCCGTGCATTCGTGATTAGATTTTTTGCTTCTTCTGGCAAGTTCATTTGTTCTATTCCAGGCATTTCACCGTATGTGGTGATACCTGATGCTTCAGTCTCAAAAACTTTTTCATAAAAAGCGATGGCTTCACGCGACTCATTTTTGAAGTTCAGATAGATATCCAATGTAAACAGCTCCTCTCTTGGTTAAATCTACCATAAGAAAGCGTTTTTTACGAGTGAATCGTTTGATTGATTCATGACAAAAGCCTTGCGCAGCTTCTTCTTGATCTTTTTTATGATCATTTATTCAAAAAATCTGTAATAGCAGATTGATTCATTTGATTATCAATTTCAAGAATACTGCCAGCATAATCACTTTGCCCATAATTCCACGAACCGTCTACTGGCACACTTATTCGATCAATACCACCAGCTCCTCGTGCAATCGAAAAGAGGTTTTTCGTCAAGAACCAAGCAGTGACATCTGTGGATGTATACCCTAAAGCTTTACCAGCTGCATAAGGTGCACGGATCAGATTCAATGGATTCTTCAATTGGCTGAAAATAGCGTTCATTACTTGCTGTTGGCGTCTGACACGGCCAAAGTCTCCTTGTTCATCCATTCGGAAACGTGCGTACTGCAAAAGAACATGTCCATCCATCTTCTGGACCCCTTTTTTAATATCTACACCATCCAGATTCAGATCTTTTTCTGCATCGATCTTCACTCCGTTCATGAATAAGGCATCGATCACTTTTTCAAACGATTTGAAATCGACTTTCGCATAGTATTGACAATCGATTCCAAAATTTTCTACTAAAGTTTGACGCACTAGATCGGCTCCTCCGTATGCATAAGCTGAATTGATCTTATTTTGTCCTACCCCTGGGATCGTAACGAAGCTGTCACGCATAAAAGAAATCAGTTTCGGCTTATGGGAAGGACCATCCAACTGTAAGACCATGATCGTATCGGCTCGCCCGGCATCTTCTCCGCGTGTATCACTTCCAAGGATCAAAATATTATGCGCACCATTCGTCGCTTTTTGCCCATGAAAGGTTTCTGAAGTCGCTGCCTCTAAGCTTGTGTCATGTTCAGCTACATATTTACCAATAAAAAATGAGATACCTGAATAAAGGATCAAAACAAGCAAAATCGATAGAATGATTTTTTTCCACGATCGCTTTCTTCGAGGTTTTAACGGTTTGTTCTTCTTTTGCCGATTGAAAAATTTTTTATTTTTTTGTTGTTCTTCTGCTCTTGGTGCATCTCTGTATATCTGTTGCTCGTATTGGTTCAAATGTTCAAATGAATGCTGCTCTCTTTCATAAATACGGGTAGCATCTTCCTCATTTTCCATACGCGTTCGTTTTCGTTCTCTTCTAGCAAAAATACTCCCCGTATCCCGCTTCAGAGGTTTCGCCTTCTTATGGATGTCCTTATAGCGATCCATCCGACTCATTGTGGTTCCTCCTCGTTTCTTACTGATAAATAAAGGATACGATAACCAATCGACAAAAGCCTATCATTTTTTGATAATTTAATAAAAAATAACGAAATAAATGCTTCGATACATAAAGGATTACTTTTCTTGAGACCGTTTATGCGAGAATAAAAGATCTTTATCTATTATCCTTTTTTAATCAAACAGCTTTTCAATCACATGGATCGGCATCTTTTCCTTTGTCCATAATTCAAACGCGATTGCTCCTTGGTAGATCAACATGCCAAGTCCATTGTATCCTTTTGCTCCTACTTTTTTTGCTTCTTTTAATAAACATGTTTCTCTAGGTGCATAAATCAAATCAAAAACCGCTAGATTCTCATGCATCATGCTTATATCTAAGAGCGGTGACTGATTAATTTTCTTTCCCATCCCGATATCTGTTGCATTGACTAGAAGACAGCTTTCTTTCAAGTCTTTTCTTAATTGATGCGTATCGGCAAAGTCACGAACTTTTATCTTACAAGAAGTTCGATAGCTGAGTTGTTCGAATGTTTCTTTTACTTGAGCGAATGTTTGGTTGTTTCGTTTATAAACTACGATTTCCTCAGCGCCGTCTAACGCTGCTTGAACAGTGACTGCCTTTGCTGCACCTCCAGCTCCCAGTAGAGTCATTTTTTTCTTTTTGATCGAAATCCCAGCTTCTTGCACGGATTGCATGAAGCCCGCACCATCGGTATTATAGCCAATCAAACGACCCTTTTCGTGCACGATCGTATTCACTGCTCCGATCAATTGCGCTTCCTGGCTTACCTCATCCAGATAAGGAATAACCGCTGTTTTATTCGGCATCGAAAGATTTACACCTAACATATCAAAAGTTCGAATACTTTCGACTGCTTGCTTCAAATTCATTGGATTTACTTTAAAAGCTAAATACACCGCATCGATGTTGTTTGCTTCAAAAGCAGTATTGTGCATCAATGGGGATAAACTGTGAGAAGCCGGATCAGCAAAGAGCCCAGCTAATTTGGTTTGTCCAGAAATCATCTTATTCCTCCTTTGTTCTTACTTCAATAAAAAAAGCCACTTAGCGTTTGATACGAAAAAGTACGAAACGTCTAGGTGGCAAAGTAGCAAATTCTTTTCTCATCGTTTACTTGTCAGAGCAAAGAATATTCTATTTAATTGTTAAAATCATTGACTACGTGATCCTACAAAACACCCAAATATGTTTAATTGTTTATTGTTTTAAGTATAGGATGAATCAAAGGAAGATGTCAATGAGTTTTCAAGTCCTTCTACTGAAAGGAATTTTTCTGTCGAAATCAATCCACTACTTCTTCAAAGAACTGCAAAAGGTCGCCCATTGTCAAATGTTGCTTTTCTTTTTCAGAAATATCTTGAACGATTTTCCCTTTTTGGAGTACGATCAGACGATTTCCGTATTTCAAGGCGTCTTCCATTCGATGCGTGATCATGAGACAAGTCAATTTTTGTTCATTGATCCGCTGATTTGTTAATCGCATTAATGCTTTAGCTGTTTTAGGATCTAAAGCTGCAGTATGTTCATCTAATAATAGTAACTCAGGAGCTGTGATCGTCGCCATCAGCAAGCTTAATGCTTGGCGTTGACCACCAGATAATTCACCCGCTGGAGTATCCAAGTGTTGCTCTAGGCCATTACCGACTTCTTGACATAGTCTGAAAAAATCTTCTTTTTGATTTTTCAAGTTACGTAAACGGAATTTCCGTTTTTGACCTCTTTTTTGTGCAAGTAGCAAATTTTCTGCTACTGTCATCCGAGGAGCCGTTCCCATCTTGGGGTCTTGGAAAACTCGAGAAAGGAATCGTGCTCTTTTTTCTTCTGAATCTTTTGTGATCAGCTGATCTTTAAAAGAGATCGATCCTTGACTGAGTTGAAGCGTACCAGCGATCGTATTGAACAGTGTGCTTTTTCCAGCACCATTCCCGCCAAGGACAGTGATGAAGTCCCCTTCTCTGATTGTAAGGTTAATTTCATCCAATAGTACTTTCTCTTCATTCATTCCATTGTTTACGACTTTTCTGCCATTTTTGATTGTCAATATATCAGTCATTACTATGCCTCCTTCTCAAAACCCGTTTTTAAGTTCAGTGCTTTCTTCAATTGCGGGATCATCAGACAAATAGCTAAGATGATAGCGGAGAACAACTTCAGATAAGTCGTGTCAAACCCTAGTTTGATTACTACTAAAATCAATAGCTGATAAATGATACTGCCGACAACAATAGCAATCAATCTTTCTGCTAGCGTCAATTCTTGGAAGATCACTTCACCGATGATGATGGAAGCAAGACCGATGACGATTACGCCAATCCCTTTATTTACATCTGCATATCCGTCGTTCTGGGCAATCAGCGCACCGGATAATGCAATGACACCGTTCGACAAAGTTAAACCTAAAATTTTCATACGATCGGTTTTTATCCCTAACGACCGAGCCATCGTTTCGTTGTCTCCTGTCGCAATATAGCCTTGACCCAAATCTGTATTGAAGAAGAATAGCAGTACAGCAATCAAGATGCCCAAAGAGATGAAGCCAAGAAGGACTGTGTCAAAGTAATCAGGTAACCCAAAGCGATGGAAGCTGTCTTGTAGAATCGGATGATTCAATAAAGAAAGATTTGGTGTTCGCATCACAAACAAAATAACTGAGTTCAATCCTGACATCACTAAAATCCCTGCTAAAATAACCGGTATCTTTCCTTTTGTATAAAGTAACCCCGTAACGAGTCCTGCTATCATGCCAGCACCTACGCCTAATAATGTAGCTACAATCGGCGCTACCCCATGAGTAATAGCTGTCACACAGACAGCAGCACCTAATGGGAAGGACCCTTCTGTCGTCATATCAGGAAAGTCTAAGATCCGATAAGTCATGAAAATCCCTAATCCTAATATTGCCCAAAGCATGCCTTGTGAAATAGCTGATACGATCATTTGTCATCCTCCTTAGATGTTTCTTGCTGCGAGTCATCTGTAATGATTTTGGCTTTTTCCTTCATCGATTCGGGAACAATGATTCCTAAGCGATCAGCTTGAGATTGATTGATCACTGTATCCCCTTGATCAAATGTATAAACAGGCGTCGTTTCCGGTTTTTCTTTTCCACTCGCAAGTTCTGCTGCCATCTTACCGCTTTGAAGTCCTAATTGATATTGATTGATCCCGATTGTTGCTAGTCCACCTTGTTCCACCATTGTATCCACAGATGGAATGACGGGGATATTTGCTTTGTTTGCTTCTTTTACCACTGTTTGCATCGCATTGGCAATGGTATTATCTAATGGAACATAGATAAAATCGACTTGTCGGCTCATCACTTGAACCGTTTGTGCAATCTCATTAGTGGAAGGCACCGCATATTTTACTGATTCTAACCCTTCTTTTTTTGCAGCTTCTTCTGCTTGTGCTACTTGGTATTTTGAATTATCCTCTGAAGAAGCATACAAGATTCCGACTTTTTTTGCATTTGGCAACAAATCAGAAGCAAGCTTGATTTGTGAAGCAACAGGCGGCTGATCAGAAACACCTGTTACATTACCACCAGGTTTCTCTAAAGAAGCGACTAATCCAGCCCCCACAGGATCCGTTACAGCACCTAACACAACTGGGATCGATGAAGTCGTGTTTGCCAATGATTGAGCGGCAGGTGTTGCGATTCCAATCAAGACATCTGGATCAGATTGTACTAGCTGTTGACTCATTGTGGCTAGCTTGCTCTGATCGGCTTGTCCATTTTGAAATTTGATCTCAAGATTTTCTCCTTCTTTTAATCCTTCTTCTTTCAGACCATCTTTGATTCCTCGATAAATCTCATCTAATGCCGGATGGCTCACGTATTGCAATACCCCAACAACTGTTGTTTTTTTTGTCTGGTTCGTCGAAGTACTTTCTTTTTCGCCTGAGGCTTTTCCATAAATAAATGCACCTGCTAAATAAACTAAAATAATTACTACAACTGTTATTAATCGTTTGTTTTTCATTTTTTTCCTCCTGCAAAGTCAATCTTTTTATTTATTATAATCAGGCAAGTATCCAGTCTACAAAAAAAGACAATGGCCAAAGCGGTCATTGTCTTTACACAAAAAACCGCATAGATTCTAATCTATGCGGCAGTCAATGTTCATGTCTAGCATAGATACAAGCTTTAGAAATGCACTCTAAAAAGTTGTATCTATGGGAAAGTCTCACCATTAATACAACTTATCTACGCCAGCTGCGCCAATTTTTTTTGTTTTCTGCTGAAATACGTTTTGATAAGTTCATTACGGGTCACCCTTTCCTTAAGAATTGATTTAAGTCTAATCGAATTTTTTAATTTCGTCAACTATATTTTTTAATTTTTTATTTGTTATTTTGAAGATCAAACATCACTTGTTCTGATAATTAAAAATAGCGCTATATAGACCCACCTTTTCATCGCGCCAATGTCTCAATTAGCAATCTCGGAATTTTGGGAAGTTACTCCCGTTCTATCCAATTCTTCTTCTAATTGTTTGATATTGGCTAACGGAAGTCGATTCAGTTCAGGGATCAACTCCTTATCAAAATCAGTTATTCCTCCCTTACCCGCAGTTATCCGATTTGCTTCTTTTCCTCCATCAAAGAAAATAAATGTCACTTCATCCGTTCGTATGTTATATTTTTGTTCCAGTTCATGTACATCATAAACGATCGGATAATAAAAGATCGGTCGATTCAATTCTTCCATAAGCTCAGGATCATTAAAAACATCAAGCATGTCCTGATAGGTTTTCCCGTTCGGTTTGCTGAACATCACCGATATCGCCCGGCTTTGTCTGATTTTCTGATCAGCTTTGCTGTAATCAAAAGGTTTCAATTTGCTGGTTGGTATGGACGAATAAACGAGACTATTTACTTGCTCTTCTCGGATTTTTTCCGGCAATAAAAACATTGCAACTGTTAACAGCAATGATAAGATGAGCAGAAAAACAAGACGTCGAAAATACTTACTTGGATTTTCTGCGAATGACACTGAGAAATGTTCATTCATTTCTTGTACTCTCGATTTAACTACTTTCCAAATAACAAACACCTTCTTTTCTACTTTTTCTCCTATTTTTTATTATACCTAAAAATTTGGATTTCAACGATAGAAACACTTTTTTTATGTAATTAGTCCAAGATTTTTCTAGACTTTTGCTTTACTATTCGGCCAAATTGGTTTTTCTTCTTTTTTTCGTTATAATGAATATACTTATGAAAAGAAATGAGGAATGAACCATGTCCTTTGATGGTGTATTTACCCACGCGATGGTCAACGAATTGCGTGAAACGTTACTATCTGGCCGGATCTCGAAAATCCATCAGCCTTATGAAAATGAAATCGTGCTGGTGATTCGTTCACGCGGCAAAAACCATCGATTATTATTATCTGCGCACCCAAGTTATGCTCGTGTACAGATTACCCAAATCGATTATCAGAATCCTGATAATCCGCCTAACTTCGTGATGATGCTTCGAAAATATTTGGATGGCGCTATTTTAGAAGACATCGAACAAATCGAAAATGATCGAGTGATCCATTTCCACTTTGCTAAACGAAACGAGTTGGGTGATCTACAAAATATCATATTGATCGCTGAATTAATGGGACGTCATAGTACGATCGTCTTAGTTAATCGAGAAACTGGAAAAATACTGGATGCGATCAAACACATTGGAAGCTCTCAAAACACTTATCGTTCTTTGCTTCCTGGTGTAGAATATGTTGCTCCGCCAAAACAAGAGGTCTTGAACCCATTTAGCTCCGAGAAAGAAAAAATCTTTCAGCGGCTTTCCCAAACTGAACTAGAGCCAAAAGCAATCCAACGTCAGTTTCAGGGAATCGGTTTCGATACCGCTCAAGAGCTGACCAAAAGATTACTGGAACGTCCTAATGAAAAGATGGTTGTATGGGACGAATTTTTCTCAGCCATCAGCCATCAGCCTATTCCTACTTTTTACGAAACGGAAAATAAAGATTTTTTCACACCGATTGCTTATCAGGTATTGTCCGAACAGGCATCTGCTGTAACAGCTTATCCAACACTCAGTCAATTATTAGATAGCTATTATCACGAAAAAGCAGAGAAAGATCGGGCAAAACAACAAGGCGGAGAACTGATTCGAAAAATCGAAAATGAACTAAAACGAAATAAAAATAAATTGAAAAAACGTGAACAAACACTCAAAGAATCCGAAAACGCTGAGAATTACCGTAGAGATGGCGAACTACTTACTACTTTTCTGACACAAGTACCACGCGGCGCAAAAGAAGTTGTTTTACCTAATTATTATGAAGAAGATCGGCCAATCAAAATAGCACTAGATCCGGCATTGACACCAAATCAAAATGCACAGAAATATTTCCATCGTTACCAAAAGCTGAAGAACGCTGTTAAGCTGATTGGCGAACAAATCCAAGAAGCCAAAGATGAAATCCAATATCTTGAATCTGTCTTATCTCAACTTGAAATTTCCGGTCCAATGGATATCGAAGCAATCAAAGAAGAATTGACTTCAGAAGGATACCTGAAAAAGAAGAACTTAAAAAAACAAAAACGTAAGAAACCATCTCAGCCTGATCAATACTTTTCTTCTGATGGAACGCTCATTCTTGTTGGTAAAAACAATCTTCAAAATGACCAGCTGACAATGAAGACAGCTAAAAAAACCGATTATTGGCTTCATGCAAAAAATATACCCGGTTCGCACGTCATCATTAAAAGTGACAAACCTTCAGATGAAACAATTACAGAAGCTGCCGAGTTAGCTGCCTATTTTTCAAAATACCGATATTCTGCCCAAGTGCCGGTTGATCTTGTACAGGTAAAGCATATCCGAAAACCAAATGGCGCCAAGCCTGGTTATGTTATTTATGAAAACCAAAAGACGATTATCGTGACACCAGAAGAAGAAAAAATTACAGCTATGAAACAAAACCGATAATCAATGAGTGTTTCTAGAATCATATTTGCGTACTTCCCCACAACAGCAATTAGTTATAAATTGTTTGCTACAAAAAGAGGAGTTGTGACAAAATTCTGTCACAACCCCTCTTTTTTGATTAACGGTGTTCAACAAACAGCGTTCTCATCTGCTTTTCTTAGCTCTGCTGGTCCAGTAACCGAGTAAGCTCTTTGATAAATCTTTGAGCGATTTCACTGAGCGGACGTTTCGCCGAATAAATGATATAAAATTCATTTAGTTCGCCTTCTGCCAAAGGGATTAACCGCAAATGCTCGCGAATCCCTCCAATCACAATACCAGATCCTGAAGCGTAAGCATCAGTTTCAAGAACGATATTCATCAAAGTACCTCGATCACTCGTATAAATCACTGTTTCTTGATCAGGGATCTCGATAAGGTCTTCATAAAAATACGGGAAATTATTTCCATCCTGTGTAAAACGAACTTGAGGATAAGATAACAATTCTTCTTTGGTGATCTCTGCGTGTTCAGCTAATGGATGTCCTTGCCTTAAAAAAATATGCGTTTTGAATTTTCCAATGCTGCGGCCACTTAGTTCTCCTTGTTGTAAATATCTTCTGATACCAGCTTGATTATGCTCATTCATATAAATAATGCCGATCTCACTGTGCTGCTCTTTGACTTCTTCGATCACTCTCGCTGTTGTCGTCTCCATGATCCGGAATTGTTTGATCTCGTCTTTAAATTCCTCGAGTAGCTGTGCGGTCAAAGGACCTAAGAAATCATAATGCTGGGCAGCAATCGAAAAATTGTCTCTCTTTTCACTCGTTAGATAGTGAGTTTCTAATGTATCAAGCTGGACCAATATTTTCTCGGCACGATTTAAGAAGTCTTGCCCTTCTTCTGTTAAATATGCCCCTCGATTCGTTCGAGTAAACAGCGTGATCCCTAACTCGGTTTCTAATTCTTTGATACCAGCTGAAAGACTTGGCTGGGAGACAAACATTTTCTTTGCCGCTTCTCTGAAACTACCATTGTTTGCTACAGCGACCACGTATTTCATCTGCTGAATATTCATTGCTCAAACTCCTCGAAATAATAAATTTCTCTTCCATTCAAGGGCTGGATTGGTCGGTTGTTCGGTCGAGCATACTGACCATCGAAGGGGAGAAGAAACTCTTGGTTCAGTTTTCCTACATGATCCATTACAAACCATTGGATTGGCCCGCTGGTAGGCGGAGTTGTCAATGAGCCAATATAATGGAAATGGCTTTTTTGCTCCGGAAAGAACACATCCGGATTTACCCAATGCTCATGTTTTTCTAAGTTCCAACTTTCCCCATTTTCTTGATTATACATCCAACCTTCCTGTTCCATTAGCTGGTACATGACACCCACGACTAGATTCTCTTTTTTGCTGTTCATATGAACAAAATGAAATTCAATATCTTCCTGTTTTCCGTTGATGATATGTTCAGAAGGTAAGTGGAAATGAATATCTGTCAAATAATAGCGTTCTTTCTTGAACTCTACATAACTGAGTTGGTCAAAAGGTACTAAATGAATCGTGTTTTTGAATTCCTTGTCAGTAAACCGTTGCTTTTGATAATGAAAGGAAAGCGTGTCTCCTTCTATTTTGGTTTCTTCCCCCTTGGTCAAATGAATAGGCGACTGCAATGGAAATTCCGCACCTCTCGCAAACCAATCACATAAACTCGCCCAATTTTCCGGACCTTTGTCTCCAGAATAGCCCCATTCGACATCCATATTCTTTTTCAACTATACTTCCCCCTGCATCTCATATCATTTTTATTTTTCTTCTTTCTTTACAATCGTTGAGACGGTTTCTAAAAACGCCTCTTTTCCATAAAATTCCTGGTTCAATAGTTCCGGAAATATCTCTTTAAAGAAATATTGAACAGAAGGCCGATGTTCAAAGCTTTTAATCGTAGTCACTGCCTCAATGAACATCTCCTTATAAACTTTTTCCGGGTTATTTTTGATGATTTCATCAAAAGATTCATAAAGAAGGTCAACCTTATCTGAAATGGCTAATAGTTCTCCTTCTACGGTTTCATCTTTTCCTTCGAACAACCGACGGCGATAAACTTCTTGGAACTCAGCTGGAATCTCTTGGTTGATGAATTCGTCCGTCATCTTTTCTTCAACTGTTTGCAGCATCCCTCTTAACTCTTTGCTTGCGTATTTCACCGGCGTTTTGATATCACCAATAAAACGCTCTGTGTAGTCATGATTCAATGATTTTTCATAGAGCAGTTTCCAATCGATCGGTTGTCCATTCGCTTCTTCAATGTCTCCTAGAACTTGCGCAATAGATGCTACACGATACGAATGTGCTGCAACTGTATGCTCTGTATATTTAAAAAATCCAGGTGCCCTTGTGATCGTCTCTAAATTGTTCAATCCTAAAATAAATTCATTCAATCCCATAAAAGTTACCTCCCTTTGAGATTTCTTTTTCCGAATATCATATCATTAAATAACTGATATTCGCAACATTTCCGCTCTTTACCATTTTTGAAACAGCTCCCTTACCAAAAAATAGAGAAAATCTATATATAATAGAAAAAAGAGAAGAGATTATTCTCTTCTTTCTGCTAACCAGTCTTAGAAAAATGAATTTTAAAAAAATCAAAAACTGATCACGATAGAAGTTTCTTTTCATACCTGATGAAAAGATGCTTCTCGCAATCAGTTTTTGGATTTTTGCTATTCCAATTGATGATTCTGGAGACACAAATCGGATTTCTCTATCTTCATCAAGCGCGCTTAAATCTGCCAATTTTCAGGATCTTTTTTCCATTCTTTTAGCAGAGTTAATTCTTGCTCATCGATATAACGATCTTCTAAAGCTGCTTCAATCAATACAGAATAATTGGTCAACGTCATAAGAGGGATTTCGGCTTTTTCGAAATTTGCTTTTCCTTTTGGCAACTCATACGTAAAGATAGCCGCAACACCAAGGATATCCGCACCTTCTCTTTTTGCTGCTTCAGCTGCTTCCAAGACACTTCCGCCTGTAGAAATCAAATCCTCGATCACAACCATCTTCTGACCTTCAAATATACGTCCTTCGATTTGGTTACCTTTCCCATGATCTTTCGCCTTACTTCGAATATAGACCATTGGCAAATCCAGTATTTCCGCTACCCATGCGGCATGAGGGATTCCTGCTGTTGCAGTTCCAGCAATCACTTGTACTTCAGGGTAAGCTTCTTTGATTTTGCTTGCTAATCCTTTTGCGATCTCTTTTCGGACTTTTGGATAGCTCATTGTGATTCGGTTATCACAGTAAATTGGGCTTTTGATTCCACTTGCCCATGTAAAAGGATTACTTGGATTTAAAAATACTGCTTCAATTTCTAATAAGTCTTTTGCGATACTTTGTTCAACATTCATTTTAGGTTAGCTCCATTCTGTTTGAATCGTTTGATATGCTTTATAAGGATTAGTTGACTGAGTGATTGGTCGACCTATAACGATAAAAGTTGAGCCGATCTCTTTTGCCTGAGAAGGTGTGACTACTCTTGTCTGATCTCCTGCGACTGTTCCTTCTGGTCTTATACCCGGAGTTAAGCAAACAAATTCGTCTCCTGCCATTTCTTTGATCGCTTCTACTTCCCAAGCAGAAGAAACCACACCATCTAATCCTGCTTTTTTGGCACAGCTAGCATAATGGATCACACTTTTTTCTAAAGAAACTTCGATTAGTTGATCGGCATGCATTTCTTCTTCACTTGTAGAAGTAAGCTGAGTGATAGCTAGAAGTAGCGGACGTTTTCCACCTTCTGGAGTCCCCTCTTCTAATCCTCGCATTGCCGCCTCCATCATACGAATACCGCCAGCGGCATGAACACAGGTGAGATCAACACCAAGCTTTGCCAATCCCCGCATTGCTTTTTCGACCGTATTCGGAATATCGTGAAGTTTCAGATCTAAAAATACATTATGACCAGCCTCTTTTAGATAACGTACGATTTCAGGTCCTTCTTGGTAGAACAATTCCATTCCGATTTTCACAAACAATTTTTCTTCTTTCGGGAAAAATCGAAGAAAGTCTTCTACCTCTTGCCTAGTTGAAAAATCTAATGCAATAATTGGTCGTTGGTCTAGTTGATTCATCGTTCACGTTCCTCTCTCACTTCTTTGATTAATCTTTCCAGCGATTCGATGCCTAGTTCGCTCATTCGCACAGGGAGCTCTTTAATTAGTTTAGGACAGATATACGGATCGGTGAAATTCGCGGTCCCTATAGCTACAGCACTTGCTCCAGCCATAAACATCTCAAGAACATCATCCACTGTCTGCACGCCGCCCATCCCAATGATTGGAAGGCTGGATATACTTGCTACTTGGTGAATCAAACGAATAGCGACAGGCTTGATTGCTGGTCCGGAGAGTCCACCTGTTTGATTGGCTAAAATCGGTTTTCTTGTCTTAAGGTCAATCCGCATACCAAGAAGAGTATTGATCATCGTAAACCCATCTGCCCCTCCAGCTTCGATTGCCTGAGCGATTGGAACGATGTCTGTTACATTTGGGGACAATTTGACATAGACAGGAACAGAAGAAACTTTCTTTACTGCTTGTGTTAATTGAAAAGCAACTTCAGGATCTGTTCCAAAAGCAATTCCGCCATGTTTGACATTTGGGCAAGAAATATTCAGCTCGATTGCTTTCACATTTGGCGCTTCGCTAATTTTGCTACAAACTTCTACATAGTCTTCTTCACAAGCACCAGCAACATTTGCGATGATGGGTAACTCATTGTACTCCTCTAATTCTGGAAGAAGTTTATGCATAACAACGTCTAGACCAGGATTTTGCAAACCAATTGCATTCAACATGCCAGATGGTGTTTCCGCCACTCTTGGTGTGGGATTGCCAAAGCGGGCATTTGGAGTCGTTGCCTTGACCATGATCGATCCAAGCTGATTCAAATCATAGTATTTTCCGTATTCTTTGCCAAAACCGAAACAGCCGCTTGCCGGCATGATAGGATTTTTTAATTCTAGACCGGGGAGCTTGACTGCTAAAGGATTCTCATTCATATAATTACCTCTCCTATTTTAAAAATCGGTCCTTCGTCACAAACTTTCACACTTTTTGTTCCTGTTTCATCTTCCGGCGTATGACAAACGCAAGCATAGCAAGCCCCTATCCCACATGCCATGCGGGATTCTAATGATAACTGGACATTTTGATGCGAAGAAAACAGCTGTTCCACTGTCTTCAATAACCCGTTTGAACCACATGCAAAAACAGCTGTAGGTTCCGTCTTCGTTCCTAACAATAAATTACCGACATTTCCGTGCATACCGTATGTTCCATCGTCAGTAGCGATTCTTGTTTCTCCTAGACGATTAAATTCTTTTTCATAATAAACGACTTCATGTGTGGCAAAACCTAAAAAATGCGTTGGCTTAATTCCTTTTTCGACTAACTGTTTTGATAACTCATATAGAGGAGGGACACCGATTCCTCCACCGATTATAAATACTTCGTCTCCTGTATGAAGATTGGACAAATCAAAACCATTGCCTAAAGGACCCATGACATCTAAATGGTCTCCGGCAGAAAGAGTAGAGAAGACTCTAGTCCCCTCACCTTCCACCCGATAAATGATACGGCAAGTATTTGTTTCGTGGTCGATATGATTCAAGCTAATCGGTCGGCGTAATAGCAAGTCTGCACGCGGCACGAGAATATGCAAGAACTGTCCTGGTTGCTGCATTTCTTTTACTAGATCACCTTTCAATGTCATTTCAAAAATCTTTGGTGCCAGCTGTTTTTGCTGAACGATTTCCATCATTTCTTGTTTCATCTGTCCCCTCCTGCAACGGTTTTTCGTCTTTTTGTCTTAACATGTGCTCGCCGTTAAATAGGGTTAGTTGAAAAAGCACGGGATTCCATCACTCGAACGATCGCATCTGCTGTGTCTAAAGAAGTAAACAATGGAATACCATGTTCAACTGCTTCTCTTCGGATGATGAAACCGTCTTTAGAAGCATTTCCCCGATCTTTATCAATCGTATTGACAACCACTTGTGTTTTACCATCTCTTATTAAGTCGACTACATTTTTTTCTGCTGCTTCCTCAGAAATTTTCGCTACTGTTTCAACGACCAGACCATTTTTTTCGAAATAAGCAGCTGTATGTTTCGTTCCTATCAGACTATAGCCAATTTCTGTAAAACGTTTAGCTAATTCTAGTGCTTCTTCTTTTGTTTCGTCCGCAATCGTAAATAATACGGCTCCATATTCAGGCAAGTGTAATCCAGAAGCTTCGAATGCCTTGTACAAAGCTTTGTCTAATTGTCTGTCAGATCCCATTACTTCTCCAGTCGATTTCATTTCAGGCCCTAAGTAAGTATCAACTTTCTGCAATTTCGTAAAAGAAAAGACAGGTGCTTTAACATGAACTTCTTTTGTTTCTGGATAAAGTCCGTTTTCATAACCAAGTGTCTTTAGTTTCTCTCCCAAAATAGCTTTCGTCGCAATTTGTGCCATTGGAATTCCTGTCACCTTACTTAAGAATGGAACAGTCCGACTTGCTCGAGGATTGACTTCGATCACATAAACCTCATTTTCATGGATGACAAACTGGATATTCATCATCCCGACACAATTCAAACCTAATGCTAAGCGGATCGTGTAATCTTCGATCGTTTTCTTGATCGATTCAGATAATGTTTGAGGTGGATACACAGCCATTGAATCCCCTGAATGGACACCAGCACGCTCAATATGCTCCATGATCCCTGGGATGAGTACTGTTTCACCGTCACAAATCGCATCCACTTCGCATTCACCGCCAAGCAAGTAACGGTCCACTAGTACTGGATGTTCTGGAGATGCTTTCACGGCATGTTCCATGTAATCTTCTAAATCTCGCTGGTTTTCAACGATTTCCATCGCACGTCCGCCTAATACATAGCTTGGACGAACAAGAACTGGATAACCAATTCTCGAAGCGATAACCACGGCTTCTTCTTTACTTGTAGCAGTATCCCCTAAAGGTTGAGGAATATCCAACTCTTTCAGCGCTTGCTCGAATAAATCACGATTTTCCGCACGATCCAAGTCTTCGATCGTTGTCCCTAAGATTTTTACACCAGCAGCAGTCAAAGGTTCGGCTAAGTTGATTGCTGTCTGACCACCAAATTGAACGATTACTCCTATCGGCTGTTCTAGCTCGATCACATTCATCACATCTTCGAAGGTCAATGGCTCAAAATATAATTTATCCGAAATAGAAAAGTCAGTCGAAACTGTTTCAGGATTGCTGTTCATGATGATTGCTTCGTATCCTGCCTGCTGGATTGCCCTGACAGAATGCACAGTCGCATAGTCAAATTCAACCCCTTGTCCGATACGGATAGGACCAGATCCCAGTACTAGAACTGAGTGCTTTTCTGATCGTGAACTTTCATTTTCATATTCATAGGAACTATAAAAATAAGGTGTTTTTGATTCGAATTCCGCTGCACAAGTGTCAACCATCTTATATACAGGAATCAAATCATTTTCTTTTCTCATCTGGCGAACGGCTTCTTCGTTTATTTCCCACAGCTCCGCCACTTTTTTGTCTGTAAAACCGTTTTGTTTCGCTGTTTTCAATATCTTGTCATCCAACGGCTGCTGTTTCAACTGCTGTTCGATTTCTACGATATGCAACAGTTTATCTAAAAAGAATAAATCGATTTTTGTCAAATCCGCTAATTCTTCTATGGTGTACCCTCTTCTAATAGCTTCAGCTACATAAAACAGGCGATCATCTTGTGCTCGAACCACTTTTTGGATTAGGTCATCGTCCGTGATGTCTGCCAACTCAGGAAGTTCGATATGGTGTGTACCGATTTCTAAAGAACGCACAGCTTTCAATAAAGACTCTTCGATATTCCGACCGATAGCCATCACTTCACCAGTTGCTTTCATCTGCGTGCCTAAAAGCCGTTCTCCGTTTTCGAACTTATCAAACGGCCAGCGAGGAATTTTAGCTACAACATAATCTAATGCAGGTTCAAATTCTGCAAAAGTCGTTCCTGTAACAGGATTTTTCATTTCGTCTAATGTTAATCCAAGTGCTATTTTAGCAGCTAGCTTAGCGATCGGATAGCCAGTCGCCTTACTTGCTAACGCAGATGAACGAGAAACACGCGGATTGACTTCAATCACATAATAATTAAAACTATGTGGATCAAGAGCGAGTTGGACGTTACAGCCTCCCTCGATCTTAAGTGCTCGAATAATCGAAAGAGAAGCATCACGAAGCATTTGATATTCATGGTCAGACAATGTTTGACTAGGGGCAAATACGATAGAATCACCTGTATGGATACCCACTGGGTCAAAATTTTCCATATTGCAGACAACGATTGCATTATCAGCCGAATCTCTCATCACTTCATATTCAATTTCTTTAAAACCTGCAATACTTCGTTCAATCAAACATTGGGTAGCGGGGGAAAGACTTAATCCATTTTCTGATACGATACGTAATTCTTCTTCATTTTCACACATACCTCCACCAGTTCCGCCTAAAGTAAAGGCTGGACGAACGATGACAGGATAGCCGATTTTATTTGCAAAATCTACAGCTTCTTCTACTGTATTGACGATTTCAGACTCGGGGATTGGCTGATTCAATTCTTTCATCAACTGTTTGAATAGATCACGATCTTCTGCTTGATCGATCGCAGAAAGCTTTGTTCCTAGAAGTTCTATGTTCAATTCTTCTAAAATACCTGATGCTGCCAGCTCCATTGCCATATTGAGGCCTGTCTGTCCGCCTAAAGTTGGAAGGAGAGCATCTGGACGCTCTTTTCGAAGAATCCTTGATACAAATTCAAGTGTGATCGGTTCGATATATACTTGATCTGCCACTTCTTTATCCGTCATGATCGTCGCAGGATTAGAATTTACTAAAACCACTTCATATCCTTCTTCTTTTAAGGCAAGGCAGGCTTGTGTTCCTGCGTAGTCAAATTCTGCGGCTTGACCAATGATGATCGGACCAGATCCAATCACCATAATTTTCTTGATATCTGTACGTTTCGGCATCTGTTTACTGCTCCTTTCCTGCGTCCATCATTTCCATAAATTCATCAAATAAATGTAGTGCATCATGCGGACCAGGGGCAGCATCTGGATGAAACTGCACACTGAAAGCGGGATAATCTCTGTGTTTGACTCCTTCTACTGTTCCGTCATTTACTTCTACATGAGTTACGATGAGTTTTTCTGGATCAATCGTGGCTTCATCGACTGCATAGCCATGATTTTGAGAAGTAAAATCAATTCTTCCGGTCGCTACTTCTCGTACCGGGTGATTTAATCCTCGATGTCCGAATTTCATTTTATAGGTATCTGCACCGTTGGCTAAAGCAAATAACTGGTGACCGAGACAAATACCAAAAATCGGTACTTTTCCTTGGATTTTTTTGATCATTTCGATTGCTTCTGGCACATCTTTTGGATCACCAGGTCCATTCGTCAGCATGACTCCGTCTGGTGATAGCGCTAAAATCGTCTCGGCATCTGTGTTATAGGGAAGTACTGTGAGGTTACAGTTTCTTTTACTCAATTCTCGTAAAATACTATGTTTCAAGCCGAAGTCAATGACAATGACTTTCCGACCTGTTCCTGGACTTGGATAAGGTTTGTTAGTTGAGACTTGCTGCACTTGATTGGTTGCTAGAACGGTTGCTTTCAGCTGATCAAATGCATGTTCGAAGGAATCTCCAGCATCAACGATACTAGCTTTCATCGTTCCGACTTCACGGATTTTGCGAGTAAGGGCGCGCGTATCGATACCTGATATTCCAGGAATTCCTTTTTGTTTCAAAAATGAATCTAGCGTCATTTGGTTTCGCCAGTTTGAAGCTACACGTGCATGTTCTTTTACTACTACTCCTTTGCATGTTGGAGAAATCGATTCATAATCATCTCTATTTACCCCATAATTACCCACCATAGGATAGGTAAATGTAATGATTTGACCGTTAAAACTTTGATCAGTGATGGTTTCTTGATAACCAGTCATACTTGTTGTAAAAACGATTTCTCCGAAGACACTAGCATCTGCACCAAAAGCCTTTCCTTCGAAAACTGTTCCATCTTCTAATATAAGCAAACGTTCCATACTTTTATTCTCCCTTCTGCCACACAAGTTTTCCGTTGACAAAAGTCATTTGTGTTTCGCCTTTTACTTTCCAGCCGATAAAAGGTGTATTCTCCCCTTTTGATAAAAAGTCTGCTTTATCGATCGTGCAAGTTTGTGTAATATCAAAAACTGCTACATCAGCGGGGGCACCAACCGTTAGCGTTCCTGCATTCAAACCAAAAATCTCAGCCGGTTTAACTGCCAACCAATTGATCACTTGTTCCAACGTGAATCGACCAGTTTCTACAAAATGAGTATAGATCAGTTGAAACGCTGTTTCGCTTCCTACGATACCAAATGGTGATTTCATGAAACTTTGGCTTTTTTCTTCTAATCCATGGGGGGCATGATCTGTAGCGATGCAATCGATCGTACCGTCAAGCAAGCCTTCGATCAAAGCTTCTCTATCCTCCCGTCCTCTTAGCGGCGGGTTCATTTTCCAAAAGCCGAAATCTTCGGGAATATCTTCGTCGATCAAAATAAGATGATGGGGTGAAACTTCTGCTGTTACGTGGATTCCTGCTTTTTTTGCGTCTCTGATTACACGGACACTTTCTTTAGTAGAAACATGGCAAACATGGTAATGAACACCAGTTGCTTCAGCTAGCAACAGATCTCTAGCAATTTGAGAAGACTCGGTTACGCTTAAGATCCCGGGAAGACCAAGTTCTTCTGCCTTCTTGCCAGCGTGCATAACGCCGCCAAATAATAAAGATTCATCTTCTGTATGGGCTACTAGGGCTTTATTGTTTTTTGCAGCTTCTTTCATAGCCAGATACATCGTCCCAGCTGTTTGGACACCTACACCGTCATTTGTGAAAGCAAAAGCACCTTCTTCAATCAGTGCTTCTTGATCAACTAATTTCTCACTTCGCAGATTTTCTGTGATTGGCGCATACTGCAATACCTTCACAACTGCATCTTTTCTAATGATGTCATATACTTGTCTCAGCTTTTCTGCCGTATCAGGTACAGGATTTAAATTCGGCATCGCGCATACAGTAGTGAAACCACCACGAGCAGCTGAGCGAGTCCCAGCTTCGATCGTCTCCTTGTATGTAAATCCTGGCTCTCTCAAATGAACATGGACGTCCACTAAACCAGGTGTGATCAATTGTCCCTTTGCATCAAACACTTCATCAAATTCGGCTTCTGAGAATCCTGTACCGATTGCTTTGATTCGCCCATCTTCTATCCAAATTTCTGCTGGTGTCGTCATATTTTTTCGTGTATTGATCTGACCGTTTTTAATGAGTGTTTTCATTTTTTCATCCTCCTATAATTACGCTTTTCCATTTAGCACTGCTTCTAAGATTGCCATTCTGACGAATACTCCATTGCTCATTTGCTGAACGATCCGCGACTGTAATCCTTCCACTAATGAATCAGCTAATTCTACATCGCGGTTAACTGGTGCTGGGTGCATAATGATTGCATGTTTTTGCAACTTCTTCGCACGCTCAACTGTTAACCCATGTTCCTGATGGTAGCCTTCTTTTGAGAAACTTTCTTTTCCATCATGGCGTTCGTGTTGCACCCGAAGCATCATCATGACATCAACTTGATCTAGTAGTTCATCCAATGGCATATAATGTCCGTACACTTCGAATTCATCGTCGTACCATTCTCTAGGACCTGAGAAAAATACTTGTGCGCCTAGACGTTTTAACATCTGCATATTGGATTTAGCTACGCGAGAGTGAGTGATATCACCTACGATGGCAACTTTCAGACCTTCAAAATGACCAAATTCTTCGTAAATGGTCATCAAATCAAGCAAGCATTGGGTTGGATGCTGTCCGCTTCCGTCTCCTCCATTGATAATCGAACACTGGATTGTTTTACTTTGTATCAGTTCATCATAATAGTTCTCATCACCATGACGGATAACCGCTACGTCTACGCCTAATGCTGACATCGTCAGTACTGTATCGTATAGTGTTTCCCCTTTTTGGACAGAGCTTGTGCTTGCTTCAAATTCAATCACTTCTAGCCCTAGTTTTTTCTCCGCTACATCGAAGCTTTTATGTGTGCGAGTACTATTTTCGAAAAAGAGGTTTGTAGCAAAGTACTGGCGCTTTTGCGGAGTCCAATTAGCACCTTGCTTGAATTCCTGCCCTCTGCGGATCAAGCCCATAACTTCTTGATCAGTAAGTGCCTCAACGGTCAATAAATGCTTTAAGCTGATACGTTCTGATTTGATGATCATAATGTTTCCTCCTTAGTTTTCTTCGCTTCGTGAAGTTTCTGGTAAGATAAGATTTAAAATGATGCCAAGTACAGTTGCTAATGCCATTGCCGACAATGTAAATGTGCCTACTTCAAAGACGAGTCCGCCAATTCCTACTACTAAGATAACTGAAGCAATCAACAGATTTTTCTTTTTATCAAAATCGATTTTGTTCTCGATTAAAATCTTCATTCCACTTGCCGCAATTACTCCAAATAAGATAAAACTGATTCCTGAGATGACTGGTCCAGGGATACTTAAAATCAAAGCGCTTAATTTTCCTACGAATCCTAAAATGACTGCAAATACTGCAGCTCCACCGATCACAAACACGCTATGGACACGTGTGATAGCCAGAACACCAATGTTTTCACCGTAACTTGTTACAGGAGGACCTCCGACAAAGGCTGCCACGATTTGTGCTAACCCATCACCTGTCAACGTCTTATGAAGACCCGGTTCTTCAAAGAAATTACGTTTAGTTAGTTTATTCAATACCATAAGATGGCCGATATGCTCTGTCATCGTCACAAAAGCGATGGGTGCCATTGTTGTGATTGCTCCAAGATATAGTTTTGGTTCATATTGTACAAAGGGAATCTCAAAGTTAGGAACAGCAAACCAGGCAGCGTCTACGATTGGCTTAGTATCCACGATTCCAAACAGCAAGGCTACGATGTATCCGCTAATGATACCTAGTAAAATCGGAATCAATCCGAGAAAACCTCTTAGCCACATGTTGAAGAAAATGGTCAATCCTAATGTGATCAGTGCTACAGCAATATACTTGAAATCATACGTGCCCTGATTATACATAGCATTTGTTGCTGCATTTGCCGCAAGTCCCAACCCGATAACCATGATGACTGGACCGACGACGATTGGAGGCAAGATTTTATCCAGCCATGCTGAACCGATCTTTTTGATGATCAGCGCAACAATCAAGTAGACTAATCCAGTTGTGACTGCTCCTTGTGCAATCGCTGGATAACCATCTGTTTTCATCAAAAGCTGCATCGCTGCAATGAAAGCGAAGCTGCTTCCTAAGTACGCAGGTATCTTTCCTTTAGTAGTAAATAAGTACACCAATGTACCTAGTCCTGAACTGACTAGCGCGATACCTGGATCGATACCTACTAAGATGGGGACTAACACGGTTGCTCCGAACATCGTGAACAAGTGTTGTAAACTTAATCCTACCCAATGTCCTGGGGTTGGGCGATCGTGGATATCTAACACCACGTCATCATTATGAAATCCTTTTTTCTCCGACATGTTTCTCTCTCCTCTAATCTTCCTCTTTCAAAATCATGATGCGATCTTGTCCATCAAGCTCTTGCATCTCTACTAAAATCTCTTCCGCCCGAGATGTTGGAATGTTCTTCCCAACATAATCTGCACGGATTGGCAATTCTCGATGCCCACGATCGACCAGGACTGCTAATGAAATTTTTCTTGGTCTACCAAAATCCATTACTGCGTCCATTGCTGCTCGAATCGTTCGTCCTGTATACAAAACATCATCAATCAAAATAACTTCTTTTCCTTCTAAGGAAACTGGGATGTCAGAAGAATGAAGTTCCGGTTCTTCTGGATTTTCTTTTTTGTCATCTCGGTATAAAGTGATATCCAGTTCTCCTACAGGAATATCGATATCTTCTAGCTGCTTCAGGCGTTCGGCAATTCTTGATGCAATGTAGATTCCTCGTGTTTTGATACCTACCAATACGATATCTTGGATACTATGGTTTCTCTCGATAATCTCATAAGTAATTCGAGTCAATGCTCGCTTCATGGTTACCTGATCTACTACTTCTTTTGCTTGCATTTTCATTCCCCCTACTTTTTTGCATAAAAAAACTCCTGCCCTAAGAGGACAGGAGGAATGTTTAGACTGAGCGTATACTGATACACTGATAGCTATACTATGTCAATGAGCAATCTACTTATGGCGCACCATACGTATCCTTGCTCCCACCCTTCTTAGCCTCACGGGACTAAACTTAAAGGAATTCTATTAAGTTTTATGCTTTCGTTGTTAATTACTATACCGTTATCTAAATTAAAATGCAATGTTTTTTCTTAATTTTTCTAAAGTTTTTTCAAAAACTTCTGGAAGAGGTGCTTCAAAGATCATCTTTTCGTTTGTAGTCGGGTGCGTAAAACCTAACATTTGCGCATGGAGAAACTGACCATTGCCTTTCAAAGTTTTCTTCGGTCCGTATACTGGATCTCCAGCTAACGGATAACCGATATACTTCATATGCACACGGATCTGGTGTGTTCTTCCGGTTTCTAGTTTTAATTCAACCAGAGTAAATCCTTCGAAACGTTCCAATACAGTAAAATGTGTGACAGCCGGCTTCCCATCTTCTCTTATCGCCTGCATTTTCCGGTTTTCCTTCGAACGGCCGATTGGCGCATTGATGGTTCCTTTTTCGTGAGGAATCTCTCCATGGACTAAAGCAACGTATTTGCGCAAAGAGGTCTTATCTTTTAATTGCTGAGCTAATGATTCGTGTGCCTGGTCATTTTTGGCAACCATTAGCAGTCCGGAAGTATCTTTGTCGATTCGGTGAACAATACCTGGACGAATAACGCCGTTGATCGTAGAAAGATCCTTGATATGGTACATCAGCGCATTGACCATTGTGCCATGCGTATGACCTGCTGAAGGATGAACGACCATTCCTTGAGGTTTGTTTATCACCGCTACATCTTCATCTTCGTAAACGATCGTCAACGGGATATTTTCTGGGCCCACATCTAATGTTTCTGGTTCGGGGATCAAGACAGTAATCTCGTCTCCTTGTTTTACTTTGTAATTTGCTTTGACTGGCTGTCCATTGACAGAAACCGCTCCATTTTTCAGCCACAGCTGAATTTGCGAACGACTGTAATCGGTGAATAAATTAGTCAATACTTTATCGATCCTACCAGATTCATGGTGAATCGTCGTTTTAAGTTCTGTCATTTTTTTCTTTGATCCTTTTCATCTAAAATAATATAAATTAATATACAAATCACTCCACATACAAGTGTCACATCTGCTACGTTAAAAATCGGAAAGCTCATAAAATCTGTCTGGAACATATCTACTACATAGCCAAGACGAATACGGTCGATAAAATTGCCAATCGCACCAGCTAGAATCAAACTCAATCCAATCATGAACCAGCGATTACCTTTTTCACGATTTTTAATCATCAATGTGAGAATCACAACGACTGCAATGAGTGTCACTATAGTAAAGAACCACATCTTCCCTTCTAGCATACTCCATGCGGCTCCAGTGTTTCGAATATGATTCAGTGACAAAATAGCTGGTATAAGATTTTTCGTCTCTCCAAGCGCTAGATTATCAGTGATCCACCATTTGACCAACTGATCCACTCCTACTAGCAAAGCGCTGAATATCCAATAAATAATTAACAAAAAATCAATCCTTTTCTATTTGTTTATAAATATCACGAGGTCGTACGATCCCGAGCAGATTACCATCGGGATTCCCATCTTTAGTGATAAGTACGGCTTCCAAAGTCCCTTGCTCACGAAACATCGCTTCAACCTCGTAAATATGTGTTTTAGCTGGAACAAAATGATAATTTGTGTACTTTCCGTTTTGGATAATCAAATCCAACGCTCGTTTATTTGTTAAATCAACCGGACCTTTTTGGCTTTCTTTTGCTAGCCAAAACCCGATATTACGTAAAGTAATCAATGCTACAAATTTTCCTTTATTGTATAACGGAAATTGTGAATACCTTTTTTCTGCTACTATCTTTAACAGTTCAAGTAACGGAAGATCTTGTTCAAAACCTGTTACACGTTTTGCAAATCGAGGCAGCACGGTTTCAGGCTGAATCAGTTCTTGTTCGATCAGCTGGATTCGCTTGACTGTCCAATCATTTGGCTCTGCAATGACAAAATCGACTGCGATCCGATCATGGACGATCGCATTCCTTAACTGAGCAAGCTGTAAAAGATCATCTTCGTATTTTCTGATCATTAATTGTTTTCTTTGAGCTAGGCGTCTGACAAGTTCGGTAAATCCCATATTTCGTGCATTTCCCATCTCGTCTCTCATCCATTTTTCGATTCGATTGAAACTGATTAAAAAAAGATCAGAGTTTGCCATAATTTTCCTCCTTGATCAAATATGCCCGGTTTTTTATATAGAAAAAGAACGCAATCAACACAATAACTGCAAAAAAACTGAAAAATAAATTTTGTAGGAAAACGGCTCCCAATCCAGTTGCTAAAAATAAAAACGGATAGATTTGAAGAATCAAGTAATTCATTGTGATCACATAAGCAGGCTTTGCTTCTTTCACTGTATAAACGGGGCTTTTTAGCCAATAAAAGGTGACCTGCATCGTAAAGGGCACTTCCAGATCAAGCGTTATCTTTTGTTCATGACTGAGAACACTGCGTTTTTCATTGTTGATTCTTATCTGAATCGAGCTACCCATACCGTAAAAACCGGTTTTTCTTATAAATGTCGTTTTCATCATACCCTCCTATTATGCTTTAGTATAGCTCAAAATACAATAAAGAAAAAGAATGATCCTAGTGTAAACAAAATTAATTCCCTATCGTCTAAAAAAAGAAGCTGTAGTCAAAATACAGCTCCTCTTATGTTTAATGAAAGTTATTTAGTATACGGTAGAATAATCAAGCTTAAAACAATCCCAACACTTCTCCGTCGTTTGTCACGTCCATATTCAATGCAGCAGGTTTTTTAGGCAAACCAGGCATCGTCATAACATCCCCAGTTAAGGCTACTAAAAATCCTGCCCCTAATTTTGGGATGATCTCACGTATGGTGATAGTGAAATCTTCAGGTGCGCCTAGCAATGAAGGATCATCAGAGAATGAATATTGTGTTTTCGCCATACAAATCGGCAGTTTGTCCCATCCATTCTTCGTAAACTCTTCTATTTGTTTTTGCGCTTTTTTGCTGAAAACAACACCATTTCCTCCGTAAATTTTCTTGACGATTGTTTCTGTCTTTTCTTGTATCGTTTCTTCTAGGCGGTATAATGGCTTGTAATTAGCTTCTTTTCTATCAATCAATCGTACTACAGCTTTTGCTAAATCAACGCCGCCTTCTGCTCCATCTGCCCATACACTCGCTCTCTTGGCAAGAATCCCCTGATTTTCACACAAGTGCTCCAACAGTGTGAGTTCATTGTCTGTATCTGTTACGAATTCATTGATTGCGACGATCACAGGTAGCTGATATTGTTCCATATTACGTATATGGCGCTTTAAATTTGCAAAACCTACTTTCAAAGCATCAAGATTCTCATTTTTAAGTTCATCTTTTTTCATTCCGCCATGCATTTTCAATGCACGGACAGTGGCGACAATCACCACAGCATCCGGCGCTTTTTTCAAGTTAGGTACTTTGATATCTAAAAATTTCTCTCCGCCAAGATCTGCACCAAATCCTGCCTCTGTGACAACGTAATCTGCTAATCTCAATGCTGTCTTGGTAGCTAAAATACTATTGCAGCCATGAGCGATATTGGCAAACGGTCCCCCGTGGACAAAAGCTGGTGTTCCGTAAATTGTTTGTACAAGATTCGGCTTGATTGCATCTTTCAGCAGTAATGCCAGAGCGCCTTCTGCTTTCAAGTCTCCAGCAGTCACAGGCTGACGGTCAAATGTATAGCCGACAACGATCCTTGCAAGACGAGCCTTTAAATCTTCAAGGTCTGCCGCAAGACACAAGATAGCCATGATTTCGCTGGCAACTGTGATATCAAATCCATCTTCTCTTGGGACACCTTGGATTGGCCCACCCAAGCCAACAATTACTTTACGCAGTTCACGATCATTGAGATCGACTACCCGTTTCCAAATCACTCGGCGGGCATCGATGTTCAATTCATTTCCTTGATGAATATGATTATCTAAAAGAGCAGATAATGCATTATTAGCTGTTGTGATAGCATGCATGTCACCAGTAAAATGCAAGTTGATATCTTCCATAGGCAATACCTGTGCATATCCTCCGCCTGCAGCACCGCCTTTGATTCCCATCACAGGACCAAGTGAGGGTTCTCGCAATGCAATAACAGATTTTTTATTGATTTTATTGAGCGCGTCTCCTAACCCTACAGTGATCGTTGACTTTCCTTCGCCAGCTGGTGTTGGATTGATGGAAGTAACTAAGATCAAATGCCCCTCAGCGTTATCCTTTGATCGATTGATTCCAGAAAAATTGATTTTCGCCTTATATTTCCCATACAGTTCCAAATCGTCTTCCTTAAGATCTAATTTACTAGCCACTTCAACAATCGGTTCTAGCTCTGTTTCTTGTGAAATTTGCAGATCATTCTTCATTTGATTACCCCTTTTCACGAACTTTATTCAACAAAATATCTTCTTTGTTAAGATATGCCAATTATACCTTTTTTTATTCAGAAAAAAAACATAAAATTACAGGTTTTTAATTTATTTGACGTACTTATAAATACTCTTTATAATGAAGGCTATGATCAGACTTTAGAAAGGTCGTGAGTGCTTTGACCACAGGAATTGTAAAATGGTTTGACAACAAAAAAGGATACGGCTTTATCAGTTATGATGACACAGAAGAAATTTTTGTACATTTTACTGCGATTGAAGAAGAGGGATTCAAAACTTTGGAAGAAAATCAAGTGGTCGAATTTGAGATCATCGAAGGGAATCGAGGAACACAAGCTGCCCATGTCAAGAAAGGCAACGTTCAGACTACCGATACTAGTATGCATGAATAGATAAACAAATAGAGTGAGACGCTAAACGGGATGAACCGTACGTCTCACTCTTTTCTTTCCCTGTAAAAATTCGTTTTTTTAGGTTCTGATTTTTAAAATTAGCTTTTTCTTTTTTTCGTATAAGGATAAGGAATTGATTCTGATTTGGGTCCGTTTTTTTCAAAATGATCAAAAAGGACTACTTGATCTTTTTTTCGCATCATGAAAACAGATGGGGCTTTCTCATCTTGCAATATCATTTGCACCCCAGTATTAGTTGGCGTCAAAGATCGAATCTGTCCGACAGATATTTCTCGGTCTTTCCAAAAAGCAGCATAACGTATGATCACAGAGTTTGATTTTAAAATAAAAGAACGCCGCAAACCTAGAAATAGAAAAACAAGAAAAATACCTAAAACAAAATTGCTTTTCCAATAAGGACCTGTGTTTTCTAAAGAAAGAATCAGACTAAAAAACAGAATGATCAAGGTCAATGACCAATAGATGATCGTATGTGCCAGTTCAGGCTGCCATCGAATATTTTTTTTCATTCTCTAACCTCTCACCGATTCAGTAATGATATAATCTTACCATAACATTAGTTTGAACAAAAAGGAGAATCTCTTTTTATGTTAAAAGTATACATTGATGCCTCTACAAAAGGCAACCCTGGTCCTAGTGGAGGCGGAATCTTGATTGTCTATCAAGGTAAACAAGAACAGCTATCTATCCCGCTTTCTATAGGGACAAACCATCAAGCAGAGTTCGAAGTCTTTTTAAAAACTTTAGAATTTCTAAAGAAAAACGACTTACAGAATGAAACGATTTTCTGTTTTTCAGACAGCAAAACACTAGTTTCTACGGTCGACAAAAACGCAACGAAGAACGAGCTCTTCCTTCCCTACCTTCAAAGAATCCAAGAACTTCTATCCGAATTTTCTTTATTGATCCTGCAATGGTTGCCCGAAAACAAAAATAAAGGAGCAGATAATCTTGCACGTCAGGCTCTCTATAAACAATTAAAAGAAAAAAAGACTCTTTAAATCAAAAACTTTAAGGAGTCTTTTTATAGTTTCTCATTTAATATAAAAGATAATTGTGATCAAACGTAATTTCCAATTGGTAATCTCCAATTTTTTCTTCTATTTGACTACGTAAGATTCTTTCTAGTTCTGTATCATCAAACTGGAATTTCTCAGGGACCACTACATCAAATTGCAGCGTTTTTCCTTGATGAATTACTCTAAAATCATGAATATTAAGCCCTGTACCTGTTTCAAGAAGAATTTGCTTTAACTGCCGCAAGATATTATAGTATTTTTCGTTATCAACAGGCATTGGATCCAAGTGACAGACAAGTTCCACATCCAAAGACTTTTTAAAGTCTTTTTCTATCAGATCAATAATCTTATGAGCCACATTCAAATTCATTGATTCATCTACTTCGATGTGGACTGATGCAAAGCGTTTATTGGGTCCATAGTTATGCACCAATAAATCATGATAGCCAAGTATATCATCGCAAGCATTTAAATGCTCTTCCATTTCTTCAATCTCTGCTGGCGTTGGGCGACTTCCTAATAGTTCGTATACAAAATTTCGAAGCATCGTCAATCCACTATAAAGGATATATAATGCTAAAGCAAAACCTATATATCCATCGATACGCCATCCAGTTACCCATTCGATTGCTGCTGAAAGCAATACAGCCAGTGTAGTAAAGACATCATTATAACTATCTGTTGCTGTAGCTCTCAATGTTTCAGAATCAATGGATTGCGCAATAACCTGATACATTTTGCCTTGTGCAAATTTCAAAAAGATGGAAATGATTAGGACAAAAAAGACGATGGGTGTTAAAGAGACATTTTCTGGATGGATGATTTTTTCAGCAGAAGACTCTAAAAATTGAAATCCTACATAAGTAATGATGATCGAAACAAATAACCCACTGATATATTCGAAGCGTTCGTGTCCATAAGGATGTTCCTGATCTGCTGGCTTTGCAGCAATTTTAAATCCGATCAAAGTCAATATGGATGAAGCAGTATCTGATAGACTGTTCACTGCATCAGCCATAATGGAGACACTTCCTGAAAAAAGCCCGATCATTAGCTTAGAGACAAACAAGATCAGATTCGTAACCAATCCTAAGATACCCGCTAGTACTCCTTTTTTTGTCCGCTGTTGCGGTATTTGTTTCTTTTTTTCTTCTTGTTTCTTAGCCAAGTTTTTTACCCCTTCTAGTTTGCTTGTTGCTCAGGTAAAAAGATGGAGAGGACGATTGTTTTCCTCTCCTCTCTTCCTTTTTCTATCTATCGTGCGTCCTATTACTATTAAAAGATGGTCATTATTCTGGTTTCAACGGTGTTGCTGCAAATAACGCTTTTGCTAGTAATGGTGTTATGATTCCCGCACCTATTGCTTCTGGTATCCCATTGATTGCTGCAACCCCTGCTAAGGTTTTAAATAAAAGAGCAGAATCTACACCATAGGCATCTGCCGTTGCACCTGTATAAAATAATCCCATGAATCCTAACACTAAGACTGTATTGACCAATGAACCCAGTATCCCTGCAAAGGCTGAGCTGATCGTTATTGATTTATTTTTTTGATAAATCCAGTGGAAAACCAAGCCTGCTACTAAGCCAACAAGTACTCTGGGAACTACCGAGATAATCGGATTCGTGAACACTAATGTATCAAATGGCGTTGTTGGCATGGCATAGGCACGAACAATTGTAGCGATTCCCCAAAACAAGCCAATCACCATGCCATCTTTTGGGCCTAATACTACTGCAGCAATAATTACTGTGATATGGATAATTGTTAAACTAATGAATCCTAATGGAATAAACCCCAGCCAAGGAACCATCGCTTGTACGATGATGATTGCTAACAAGATCGCACGTAAGACTAGTCGAAAGGTCTTATTTCTACTATTCATTTTTTCACCCCTTTTTATTTATACTAATCGTAAAAATTTCTGTCACTTTCGTCAACTAAAGACCATCCGAATCCGACCATTTGATTAGATGCGCCAGCCAATTGAAAAAAGTATGAGGGCAAGACTTGTTTGTCTTCGCCCCCATAATCATGTTTCGTTCAATGTTTGAACTTTTGTTTTTCTGTCAAACGTAAACGCCCTATTGTTGCGCAACCCATTCTTTCGCAGCTTTAAGTGCATCTGGAATACCAGCAGGATTTTTCCCGCCAGCTTGTGCCATGTCTGGACGTCCACCACCGCCACCGCCTACTTTCGGTGCGATTGCTTTAATCAAGTCGCCAGCTTTTAGTCCAGCTTCATTTGATTCTTTCGTCATTGCTGCTAGCAGACTGACTTTTCCTTCTTGTTCGTTTGCTAAAACAAGAATATCTGAAATATTTTTTTGTTTCCATTGGTCAGCTAATTGACGCAGCTGATTCATATCTTTCACTTTTACTTGTGCTGCAATGATTGTTTTTCCATTGATCGTTTCTGGATCTTTGAATACATCACCAGCTTGTTGATTCGCTAACTTGCTAGCTAATTGTTCATTTTCCTTTTGTAGCTCTCTTACTTGCTGTTGCAATTGTTCCGCTTTTGAAACAACTTCCTTCAATTGAGGTGATTTAACAATTGTTGCTACTTGTTTTAGTTGTTTTTCTTCTTCTTCAAGTAGTTCGTACGCTTCTTTACTTGTTACAGCCTCGATTCGTCGCACGCCTGCACCAATTCCTGATTCAGAAACGATTTTGAAGATTCCGATGTTTTCTGTATTTGCTACATGTGTGCCTCCGCACAGTTCGATTGACCAGCCGCCGATATTTACTACTCGAACGTCATGTCCGTATTTTTCACCAAACAAAGCCATCGCACCCATGTTTTTGGCTGTATCGATATCTGTTTCAATTGTTTCAACTGGGATAGCTTCCCAGATTTTTTCGTTGACGATTCTTTCCATTTCAGCTAATTCATCTGAAGTGATTTGACCAAAGTGGGTAAAGTCGAATCGTAAATGTCCAGGAGCGACTAAAGAACCAGCTTGATTTGCATGCTCGCCAAGTACTTCTTTCAATGCCTTGTGCAGTAGATGGGTTGCTGTATGGTTTTTGATGATCCGATTGCGCATCGATTGATCAATCAATAGATGATAGGTTTGTCCTTCGCTCATTGGTGCTTTTACTTCTACGGTATGCATAAATTGACCATTAGGCGCTTTTTGAACATCTGTAACAACTGCTACGATTTCGCCTACTTCATTCATGATCCATCCTTGATCCGCTACTTGCCCACCCATTTCTGCATAGAAAGGTGTTTGATCAAAGATCATTTGAGCTTCACCTTCTGCGACTTCATTCAAAAGAGACTCACCTTTAACGATGACCAATAATTGACTATCTGATTCTTGTTCTGTGTATCCAATGAATTTACTTTCTACTTTGATATCTGTCAATAAAGCAGATTGTACCCCCATTGATTTTTCAGTACTGCGGGCAGAGCGAGCACGTTCGCGTTGTGCATCCATTTCTTTTTCAAAACCAGCATGATCAACTTTCAGTCCTTCATCTTCTGCCACCTCTTCCGTTAATTCTACTGGGAAGCCATATGTGTCGTATAGTTTGAAGATGTCTTTTCCTGCTAGAGTCGTCCCGTTTTCGTTTTTTACTTCTTGGATCACTTGATTTAAGATTTCCAAACCTTCATTGATTGTTTCATTGAAACGTTCTTCTTCTGTACGGATAACTTTTTCAATAAATTCTTTTTGTTGAAGTACTTCAGGATAATAACTTACCATGATTTCCCCAACAACAGGGACTAAACGATATAAGAATGCTTGTTCAATACCTAATTTTTTCCCATGCATGACAGCACGACGAAGCAAACGGCGTAAGACATACCCTCTCCCTTCATTCGATGGCAATGCACCGTCGCCAATAGCAAATGAAAGGGCGCGAATATGATCTGCGATTACTTTGTAAGAAATATCTGTTACTGGGTTTTCACCATATTTTACTTGTTTGCTTAGCTTTTCTACGGCGTGGATAATAGGCATAAACAAGTCTGTCTCAAAGTTCGTTGGCGCATCTTGAACGATTGAGACCATGCGTTCCAATCCCATCCCCGTATCAATGTTTTTATGAGGAAGTGGTTCAAATGTGTTATCAGGCTTATGGTTGAATTCTGAAAATACTAAGTTCCAGATTTCTAAATAACGTTCATTTTCTCCTCCTGGATAGTTTTCAGGATCATCTTCTGCTAAATCGTTATAAGCTTCTCCACGGTCATAGAAAATTTCCGTATCCGGACCACATGGGCCTGCACCGATATCCCAGAAGTTGTCTTCTACATCAATAATGTGATCTAGTGGCAGGCCAACTTCTTCATGCCAGATGCGTTTTGCTTCTGTATCTTTTGGATAAACTGTTATATAAAGTTTTTCTGGATCGAATGCCATCCATTTTGGATCAGTCAAAAATTCCCATGCCCAGTGGATGGCTTCATTTTTGAAATAGTCACCAATCGAAAAATTACCCAGCATCTCAAACATCGTATGGTGACGTGCTGTTTTACCGACATTTTCGATATCATTTGTTCGAATAGATTTTTGGGCATTTGTGATTCTTGGATTTTCTGGCACAACTGAACCATCAAAATATTTTTTCAATGTTGCAACACCAGAGTTGATCCACAATAAGGTTGGATCGTTCACGGGGATCAAAGACGCACTAGGTTCAATCGTATGTCCTTTAGATTGGAAGAAATCAAGAAACATTTGTCGAACTTGTGCACTACTTAATTGTTTCATATCATTACCTGCTTTCTATAAATTAAATACAAAAAAACACCATCACAGCCAAGGACGAAAACTCGCGGTACCACCTTGATTGCAATGATGTGTAATCATTACCTCTTAAACTCGATAACGCTGAGCTGCGTCGGTATTTCTACCAAAATAGAAAAAGGGAGCAATTTGATTAGTGACTATTCTTTTTTCAGCCAAGAAAGAATTTTCTGTGAGTCTTAAAAAACAAATCATATCCTTTTCGTACTTAATTAGTATACGCATTCTATTGATCACTGTCAATATCTCAATTTTTATTTTCATTTCCTTTTGGTCATATTCCACGATTTTTGGTACGATAAGAATAAAGGAATCAATACATCTCTGCTATTCATGACAAGGAGGAATATGATGAAAAAAATAGTTGGAGCGGATGAATGGATACGCGCAGCTAGCTGCTTTTTGAGATATCAAGTTTTTGTATTAGAACAAGGGATTCCTGCAGAACTAGAATTCGACGGAAAAGATATCCCGCAACAAACCTATTATCTATTTCTTGATCAAAAAAGACCAGTAGCTACTTTGCGTTATGAAAAGAAAACACCTACTTGCTTCAAGCCGGAACGATTTTGCGTAGCAAAAGAATACCGAGGAAAAGGGTTAGGCGGTCAGTTGCTTGAAGCTGCTGAAAAACGGGCGGTTTCAGAAGGTTGTCAGACTAGTTATGTAGTAGCTGAAATGACGGCTGTAGATTTTTATGAAAAACAAGGGTATCATACTTGCACAGAACCTTTTATTGAAGATGAAGTACTTTGTATCGGAATGGAAAAAAGTCTAGCTTAAAAACAAGAGATTGTGACACGCCTTTTGTCACAACCTCTTGTTTTTTATTTATGTGAATTTTTCTTATTTTTACGAGCAGTACGGCTTTGCTGTCTGCGTTCGATTTTGCGTTCTTTTTTGTTTTTTTCTGCAATTGCCCAATCGATTTTTTTCTTATAACCAGGCTTGATCTTTTTCTTTTTCTTCTTCACAAGACCAATCAGCGTGGGATCTAATACATCTTTTGATTTTTCTCGTTTGGCACGTCTATTACGATCGTATGTTTTGACGATTTCCCCGTTTTTGATTTCTTTTGGTTCAAATGAGACGCCCAATTTTTCTATCGCATCAATGGCTTGCTCATCATTTGGCGAATATAACGTAATGGCCGTTCCTTTTAAGCCATTACGTCCAGTACGTCCGACACGATGGATAAAGAAGTCTAGATCTTCTGGAATTTCTGCATTGATAACATGAGAAACACCTTCGATATCGATCCCTCTAGCAGCTAAATCAGTCGCTACAACATATTGATACTCCAGATTCTGTACTTGTCGCATCACTCGTTTTCTCTCTCTTGGGGTGATGTCTCCATGAATCTTTGCTACTTTCAAGCCTTGGTTTTTCAAGTAATCGGCAATTTCATCCACATGCTGTTTTGTATTGGCAAATACGATTGCTAAATAAGGATGACCAATTGTCAGCAGTTGATAAATCATTTGATTTTCATCTTTACCTTTTGTTGAAATCAGCCAATTTTCAATGTCTTCAGAAATAACTGCTTTTGGTTTGATTTCTTCAATGATTGGATTTTCCATGTATTTTCGTAAGAATGGACGAAGTTTTTCTGGAATAGTGGCAGAAAAAACTAAAAACTGCAGCTTTTCTGGTAATCGACTTGCAATTTGGTCTACTTCATTTAAAAAACCCATATCCAATGTCATATCCGCTTCATCGACAACAAATGCAAATGCGGTGTGAATCTTCAGCGCTTGTTCATTCATCATGTCTAATATTCTACCAGGCGTGCCTACTACAACCTGTGGCTGTTGGTGATGCAGACGATTTAATTGACGCTGTTTGTCTGTACCGCCGACAAAATTCGAGACACGGATCTCCGGTGTAGAAAATTTAGCGATTTGTGTAGCTGCTTCATAGATCTGTGCAGCTAGTTCCCTACTTGGAGCTGTAATAACAACTTGTACTTCCTCTTTTTCTGCATTGATTTTTTCAAACAAAGGCAACAAAAACGTATGTGTTTTTCCTGTACCAGTTTGAGATTGCCCAATGATATTTTTTCCTTTTGCAATTAAAGGAATCAAACGTTCCTGGACCTCTGTGGGCTGTTTGAAGCCCTTTGCGGTTAACGCTTCATTGATAAACGGTTTGAAGCGGAATATATCAAAATTATTCATTCGTGCACCTCTTCTCTTTAAATTATCACGACTTTGGCATTATAACACAGACAAAGCGTTTTTGCTCAGCTAATTTCGAGAATCATCATCCTTTGTTTGGCCAATCGTGCTAACAGTATATGTGTGACTAGCTTTTTCATAAAACAGAATCCGTTTTTTTCTCAAAAATGATAGCAAGATATTTAAAATAAAAATACCTTGCAGTAACAAGACACCGAGAGAAATGAATACTGCACTCATCTGCAACACCGTATTCGTTGTCGAATTCATGATTTGCTGAAGCAACTGCCCCAACCAGCTTAAACCATAAAAAAGAAAGTACAGATACCCGTAGCGGATCATCAATGCTTTTAAAGAAATTCGTTCGCGGTCTTCTTCCACCAAACGGATACGCACAATTTTTTTGCCAAGTGTCCATCCATTGGTTATAAACGGTACAATCATAAAGTATACCCCTACTTCTAATAAAAGCCACCAGATATGAGAAGTAACTGTCCCTGAATCGAACGCAAGTTTAAAGAAAATCGCCGCTACCAAATTAATAAGAGATAAAAATGTCCAGTCGATCAAATAAGCGACCAAGCGTCGAGTCAATGAGACAGTCTTTCCTTTTTCATAAGAAAGTTCATCCATTCGTCTTCTTGTAGGAAGCATAAATGTAAATAACGGCATAACGACAAAACCAATGATTCCACCCAATGTATTTGTCACTAAATCATTCACATCAAATAAGCGGTATGGTCTTGGGTAGATAAAATAAAGTCCACTTAGCTGCGTCAATTCAAAAAATAGAGAAAGGCAGAAACTAGCAATCATCGTTTTCATAAAAGAAAGCCGGAAATAATATCTTAAATAAATGCCAAATGGTATGAGTAATAAAACATTAAAAGCTGGTTCCAAAAATACACTCTGCTTCATTGCCGGCAGGTAGGTACTAGGTTCAGACAAGACCAATACCGTGTTGTCTCTGAAATGTTGCCATGAAGCAAATAAATGCAGCTCCATCTTTGGCCCTGTCATTTGGGCAACCGTCTCCTTTGCCGGAAGTGGTAAGATCACCAAAAAATACGCACACAATAAATAAAAAACGAAAGAATACAAAATAACTGCCCTTGTTACTAGAAATGTTCCATACTTTCGATATTCATAAATAAAAAAAACAGATGAGATCGCTAAGGCTAAAAATGGAAAAACAATCAGCGCAAAACGAATCGGTTCGATATAACTTGCCATATGACTCCTCCTTGATTCTTTGTATCTCTCTTATCTTAGCAGTCCTTTGCTGTTTCAAGCAAGTAACGAGGCTATTATTTCTCATTTCTTTCAAAGTAAAGTAAGATAAACACAAAGGGGGTGTCGAGATGCTGAATATGTACTTTGTTTTTGGCGTACCTATTTTTTTACTGTTCCTTTATGCTACGATCGCTTATGTAAGAAAAAGAACTACAATTCATTATTTAGGATTTATTCTCCTGATTATTTCGGGTTTCATGCTAGTCTTCAATCTTCAGACTTGGCAGCAAGCACTTCTTGAAATGGATAAAATTTCTCCACAAGCTTTGTCTAAAGTGCTTGGCTACCCTGTCTATCTGATTTGGCTTCCCATTTTCATTTCTGGTTGCTTGGTTTTATTAAATATTTATCGCGGCGTACGCCGAATAGTTCAGTTACGCAAATCAAAGTAAAAGGCAGAAATCGGTTGAGCCCGATTTCTGTCTTTTACTTTGCTATTTCATTGTAGACAAAACGACATTTACGTGATCAAAATTAACGAGTACTTTTGACATTTCTTCCACGTACTCCTCATTTAAATAAAATATTTTATTTGGCAGAGAGTGCAGTTCTAATAAAATTCGAATGTTTTAGCTATCTACGTTTTAAATAGAGATAAATCGGGATACCGGCAAGTGTCAATACTATCCCCATCGAAGCTAAAAAGGTCTGAGTGATAAGCGTGCTTGATACGATAAAAGTCCCTCCAATGATTGCTACTAGTGGAATAAACGGATACATTGGAACTTTGTATGGTCGAAACAAATCAGGTTCTTTTTTACGAAGAAGAATGACACCAACAAAGACCATCGTATAAAAAATCCAAATGACAAAGATCAGCATATCCGTTAGTGTATCAAAACCACCGATCATCATCATGCCAATAGCGATGACTAGCTCTAAGATACCTGCGGCTACAGGAACTTTAGTTTTATCATGAAGTTTAGCAAAGAGCTTGTTAAAAGGCAGGTTGTTTTCTTTTGCCATAACATAAGGGAGACGCATTCCAGTAAGGGTATAGCCATTGATGGTTCCATAAACAGAAATCAAGATACCAACTGTGACCAGTCTTCCACCGAAGCCGCCAAAAATCATTTTTGCAACGTCACTTGCCGCATTGCTGTTTCCTGCGACTCCGTCGATAGATGCGGTTCTTAAGAACACCGCATTTACTAATAAATAAACGATCATGATTCCGATGATTCCTAAAGAAATTGCTTTTGGCAAATCTTTCGCCGGCTTTTTCAATTCTCCCGAAATATTTCCTACGTGTATCCAACCGTCGTATGCGAACATCGTTGCTAGCAAGCCCGCTCCCAAGGCTGAGAAAAATGAAAGATTTTCTCCTGCTTGGATCGGAAACAGTTGGAAGTCTACTCCTTCTTGTCGGAACAAACCGAAAATGACGATCACAAACAAAGGGATAAGCTTGCAGACAAGCGTAATCGACTGAAAAGCCCCTCCAGCTTTAGAACCTAAAAAATTGATCAGCAGGATCGATACAGCAGCTGTAACAGCTACGGGAACAATCATTGACTGGGAAAGACCAAATAGATTGACGAACTGTGTACCGAAAATGATCGACAAGGCTGCTACATTTACTGGAAAATAAATCACGACTTGCGCCCAGCCCAATAAAAAATGCTGCTGTATTTCCGTAAATCCGTTCGATATATTTAATCATCCCTCCTGTTTCTGGAATAGCAGCTGCCAGTTCAGCTCCTGTTAGTCCTGCACAGACAGAAATCATACCACCGAGAAACCAAGAAAACATATGCAAACTGGCGGATCCTGTAACTTCTGCTACGCTTGCGGCTTTAAAAAATACCCCTGCACCGATCACTGTGCCCATAACAGTCGATAAAGCAGTAAAAAATCCCATCGTACGTTTTAATTCATTTTCTATTTTTACTTCTTTTACTGGCGTGGCTTGATATTCTTCCATCCCTTGTCCCCTTTCATACCATAGCCAATCCCAAAAGTATAAAAAACTTTTTGGATGTGGTTCTTGTTTTATACCGTCTCTACCAATTTTTCTTTCAGTTTTTCCAACATATCCTTTGTCATCGCATCTAAGTCGTATTTCGGCGAAAAGCCCCATTCCTCTTGCGCACAAGAAACATCTAGTGAATTTGGCCAAGATTCTGCTATTGACTGACGTACAGGATCCACATCATAATCCATTTCAAAATCTGGTATGATTTTTTGAATAGATGCTTTGATCTCTTCCGGGTCAAAAGTCATCGCCGATATATTGAAGGCATTTCGATGAACCAATCGATCAGGATCTGCATTCATGAGTTTTATAATGGCATCGATCGCATCTGGCATATACATCATATCCATTGATGTACCTTGATCAATGAAACTAGTGTACTTTCCTTCTTTGATTGCTGAATAATAAATATCGACTGCGTAGTCTGTCGTACCGCCTCCTGGCAAGGTTGCATAAGAAATCAATCCAGGGAAACGGACACCACGAGTATCTACGCCATATTTCACATAATAATAATCACATAGTAGTTCTCCAGCTACCTTCGTTACCCCATACATGGTTGTAGGACGCTGAAGAGTATCTTGTGGGGTATGATCTTTTGGAGTATTTGGACCAAACGCGCCGATTGAACTTGGCGTAAAAAGTTTCAGCTGGAATTCTCTAGCGACTTCCAATGCATTGACCAGCCCAGTCACGTTCAAATCCCAGGCTAATTGTGGTTTTGCTTCTGCAACAGCTGACAAAAGAGCAGCCAAATGAATCAATGTGTCCACTTGATATTGTTCTGCTATGCTGCGCATTTTTTCGTAATCCATTACATCTAGGATCTCAAAGATATCGTTTTTCTCAATGACTTCAGGCATGCGTATATCTGTCGCAATGACATTTTCACTGCCTAGTTCTTGACGTAGTCGTGTGATCAACTCTGAACCAATTTGTCCTAAACATCCTGTCACCAATACTTTTTTCATGATGATCCTCCCTGATCTTTTTTACTACTATCTTCAGATGATTAACAATATATGCGTGAACATGTTCTCTAATTTTAAATAGACGAAAAAACTAAACTTAGTTAAATAATTTCCATTTCTTTTCCTATTTTTTGATAAACTGCTACTGCTTCATCAAGCATTTCCCTCGTATGTTCCGCAGTCGGCATATTTCTGATCCTGCCTGTCCCAAGAGGCACAGTTGGATAAACGATTGGTTTAGCATAAATCCCATGTTCGATCAGCTTCTTAGAGAAAGTCTGAGTCACTTTTTCGTCTCCCAAAATGACTGGAGTAATAGGTGTTTCAGACATACCGATGTTATAGCCTACTTTTTTCAATTCTTCTTTAAAATAATTAGCATTTTCCCAAACTTTTTCGACAAGTTCCGGATGTTCTTGCATCAAAGTAATCGAAGCCAATGCAGCTGCAGCTGCACCTGGAGTTAGCGAAGTAGAAAATAGGAATGGCCGACTTCTAGCTTTCAACCAGTCGATTAGTGTTTTCGATCCAGCTACATAACCCCCAACAACACCTATAGCTTTCGATAACGTGCCCATTTGCATATCGATTTTGTCGCTTAATCCAAAATGCTTGACGGTTCCTGCACCTTTTCCAGTTACGCCTGAGCCGTGCGCATCATCAACGCAGGTGATCAGTCCATATTTTTCAACAATCGGAATAATTTCCGGCAATCGTGCAATGTCTCCATCCATGGAGAAAACACCATCTGTGATATACATGATTTTTTTATATTTCTTACTTTCTATCGCTTCCTTTGCTTTTTTCTCAAGGTCTTTCATATCTTGATGTTTAATTCGGATGATTTTTGCTCCGGATAAGCGGCAACCGTCAATAATAGATGCATGGTTTAATTCATCCGATAAGATAGCATCTTCTTTTGTCATTACTGCAGAGATAGCGCCCATATTGCAGTTGAATCCAGATTGAAAGGCGATTGCTGCTTCTGTCCCTTTGAATTCTGCGATTTTTTCTTCTAATTGCTGATGGATTTTCAGCGAACCATTGATCGTTCGGACTGCTCCTGCTCCTACACCATAAGTTTCGGTTGCTTCAATACATGCTTTTTTCAATTCTTCGCGATTGGCAAATCCAAGATAATTGTTGGATGCTAGATTGATCATCTTTTTTCCGTCTACGATGATACAAGCACCATTTTCACTTTCTAGTATGTCGATCGTATTGTATAACCCCTTTTCTTTCAGTTGATCCAATTCTTTCTCTAAATACATTGTTAGTTCTTTGGAAGACATTGTCTCCACCTCCATATTCATCTGTCTTGCAGAACATACCAAACATATATCGTGTCATTCATCTACAAAGCAAGTATGCCATATTTTTGATAACGCTTACACTGATTATGAGAATTATTTAACCACATTTTTTATTTACAGTATCTTTTTACTTTCAAATGACTTATATAGTATGAACAATTACCTTTTAGATAATGATCTATTTTACTCTACCTGGGCAGATAAATACAACACAACCATTGATAGAAGCCCTTTCGTTAAAATCAATTGTATTCTGAATATTTAATTTATTTATTGCATAGACCAATAAAAATACATAAAATTTCCATCTTCGTTTATCAGCAATTTTTAATTTTACTCTCTGAATATTTCTTAAAAGTTTTACTTGTTGAATTCGAAAAAAGGACTGTGACAAAAGTCTTGTCACAGTCCTATTCTTCCGAATAAACGGTGTTCTCCTGCCAATTCCGAATCACAAGTTACAATATTCATCAAACACGAGAAGCTATTTTTTGAAATTGTTCCTTGTGACTCGGAGCTGAACGGCAGGCTCACGACCTCTTGGTAAACAGTGTTCCAGAAGTAACTTTTACGGAAAATGATCCGAAATATCTTGGAGCTGACCACTTCTGTCACAACCTCCATCATTTTTTGTTATTTTTGATCCAATTGTCTGGAGTAAAATTTTCATCGTCAATAGACCATTCCAGAAAAAATTCTTCTAAGAATTCACGCATGAAGGTTTCTCTTCGTTTGGCTTCTTCATATCCGTAATCAGTATTCATTTTATCAGACAGCAAGAACAGTTTTTCATAAAAATGATTGATCACTGTCGTGCCTTTTCGGTAATTTTCTTTGTCCTTGAATGTTTGCGGATACAGTTCAGGATCAAAAATCGGGTGCCCATGTCCACCGCCGAAATAAGCAGTACGCAAAATGCCGATTGCTCCTAATGCTTCGATACGATCAGCGTCTTGAACGATCTTACCTTCCAGAGATAGTTCGGCCGCTTCAGAGAGATTTTTAGAAAAGGACATATTTTCGATAATGGAAAAAATCATCGAGATCTGTTCCTCTACTATTGGCAAAGAGCGAAGGAATACACGAAGCTGTTGCTTTGCCTCGTTCTCATTTTTAACGACTTTATCATCAATCGTATCATGTAGGTAAGCTGCTGCAAGCGTCACAAAGCGGTCTGCCTGCGGTTCCGTCTCCAAAATTTTTTCAGCTAACTTGACAACTCTTTTGGTATGATCGCTCCCATGTCCTGTTTGATCATGCGCTAATTGGTCCATACTATAATCAGCGATCACTTGTAATTTATCCATTCGTTCCACTTCTTTCTTAAGTAAATAGCTGAAAACATCTATAGATTAGATGAATTTCAGCTATCTTTGTAAATTGTATTTTATTTTACCTGATATAAATTAAAATACAGGTCTTTCATATAGTCGATCAGGTATTGCGGATTAAGCGGTTCATGTGTTGCATCCATGATTAATTGATTTGGTTTTCTAGATGCACCATATTGATGGATATGCTCTGACATCCAGTTTTTGATTGGAGAATAATCGTCTAACGCTAGAACATTTTCCACATCTATTTCTTGCTGCAAAGAATGAAGTAATTGTGCCGCATACATGTACCCTAATGCATAAGAGGGAAAATAACCAAAGCTTGCACCTGACCAATGAACGTCTTGTAGGATGCCTTCCACATCATTTGTTGGTCGTATTCCCAGATACTCTTCATATTTTTGATTCCATATTTCAGGTAGTTCAGCAACATCTACCCCTTCATTGAAAATCATTTTTTCGATTTCATAACGAATAATGATATGGAGAGGGTAAGTCAAACTGTCTGCCTCGATACGAACCAAACTTGATTTTGTATGGTTCAATGAACGATAAAATTTGTCAAAAGGAATATCATCGAATGTTCCTTCTGCACATTCTTGAAAGAAAGGATATTGCTTTTTCCAGAAGCTGCGACTACTTCCAATAATGATCTCGTTAAACAACGATTGTGATTCATGGATACCCATTGATGTACCTTCATAAACCGGTGTATACGCATATTTATCATCGATGTCTTGTTCATACATACCATGACCAGCCTCGTGGATCACTCCAAAAACAGCCATTTTGAAATCTGTTTCGTTCCATCGTGTCGTGATTCGTGCATCATTCGGATTAATTCCAGTCATAAATGGGTGGACAGTGTCATCTAAACGACCACGACTAAAATCATAACCAAGTTGTTCAATTACTTTCACTACAAATCTCTTCTGTTGTTTTTTCGTCATTCTCCGATTTAAAAAGTCTGTTTCAGGTTCAGTCCCTTTTTCTTGGAGCGTACGGCGGATCGAAAGAATTCCTTCTTTAAGCTGATCAAATACCTTATCAAGGATTTCGACAGTCATCCCGGGTTCGTATTGATTCAGCAAAACATCATAATTCGTCTTTTCATCTTTTCTCCAGTAAGGTATCAACTGTTTTGTTAATTCAATATTTTGATTCAATGCGTGTTGAAAATCAGAAAATTGTTGTGTTTCTCTAGCTTTTTGCCATTGTCCGTGTGCTGAAGAAACGGCAGCTGTATATTTTCTCATAAGATCTTCCGGTACGCGATGTTCCAAATCATACTCTTCTTTTACTTTGGCAAAAACGGCAGTTCCAACTTCCGACAATTCTTCCGGATGTTCAGAAAAATAGCGAATGGCTTCTTTGATTTTTGGACCGATTTTTTTTGAAAAATAAATGCTGTAAAGATAGCTGTCTACTTCACTTCGGTATGCACTAGCTTTTTCAGGCATACCTGTTTGTGTATCCCAATCGAGGATTCCTAAAGCTTGTTGTAGAAGATTGATTTCTTTTACTTCTTGTAAAAACTCTTTTTCTTTCATTCCCTATTCCTCCAAACATCCAATTGAATGAATCAATTAGTAAGATTATTCGTCTTTCTCTTTTTTTCTAGGCGGACGAGTTCCCCAATACTGGAATAGATCCGTACGCAATGCACCATTGTACAATTTTCTTTTTTTGGTTGCTTTTTGTCCGTAAAATTCCTCAAACGCTAAGTCGCTAGTCAAGATATATTTACTCCATGTTTTTAATGGACGGAACACATCGCCCATTTCTTTATATAATTTTCGAACGGTTTCTTCTTCTCCTAGACGTTCCCCGTAAGGCGGGTTAGCCACGATGACCCCGTATTCTTTATCCGTTTTGAAGTCTTTGACTGCTTGTTGCTTAAAGGTAATCGAAGAGCCTAATCCGATTTCTTCTGCATTGGCTTTGGCAATTTCAATCATCCGTCCATTGATATCTGAACCAGTAATATCTAATTCAATATCATAATCTGCTTTTTCTTCGGCTGCTGATCGAACATTTTCCATGATTTCTTGACTGAACCAATCCCAAGATTCGCAAGCAAACTCACGATTGAATCCTGGTGCGATATTATGGCCTATTAAGGCTGCTTCAATACAAAGCGTACCTGAACCACATACAGGATCATAAAATGGACGGTCTTTTCGCCAATTTGTCAACATAACAAGTGCTGCTGCCATGTTTTCTTTCAATGGTGCTCCACCTTTTTCTAAGCGATAACCACGTTTGAATAAACTTGGTCCTGTCGTATCCAGAGTTACCATCACATGGTCTTTCAGCAAAGCTACTTCCAACTGAAAATGTGCGCCAGTTTCCGTCAGTGGTACAGAAGCTGGACGGTGATAATAGGTACGGAGACGTTCAACGATTGCTTTTTTTGTGATCGCTTGGCAATCAGGTGTGCTATATAGTTTCGACTTGATCGATTTTCCAGCTACAGGAAAAGCTGCATCTAGTGGAAGAAAATCTTCCCAAGGCAATGCTTTTACGTTTTCAAACAATTCATCAAACGTATACGCATCGAATTCCCCAACCACGATTTTTACTCGATCTGCTGTACGTAACCATAAATTAGCTGTAGCGATCGTTTCCATTGTTCCTTCAAAACGTGCACGTCCGTTCTCAACTTGGCATTCGATTCCAAGATCTCTTAATTCTTTACCAACCAGTGCTTCTAGCCCGCTTGCCGCAGTTGCGACGAGGTTGAACTTCCTGTTTTTTTCCATACACAATCTCCTTATTTATAAAAAAAGGAGGTGGGACATCAGTCCTACCCCACACTTTTACTCAAATTCCGAATAACCGGTGATACAAAAGTTTGTTTTGTAATAAGAACGACTCATCTGAAGTATTGAAAAATAGCTTTCAAATGTTTTTCTTGTTTCTTATAACGCATTACTTTTGTCACGACCTAATTCCCTGATGTTTGCGGTTTTCTATAAGCCATGTTCTGTACTTTGCTTTTCCAGGGAGAAAAAACAAAGCGGTAACCATCTATCTGCAGTTATACTGCCTTTTTGTCCTGTTCTTCTTCCAGACAAAAAGCGCCCCTACCATTGTTTGGGTTGCTCGCTCGAGGGGTTTACCGCGTTCCACCGGATGGGTTTCCCCAGCCGCTTCGTCACTGTGGCACTTTCAAGGATACTTAAGCATAGCCGAAGCCTTAGCTTGTTTTCCTGCCGTTACTCCAAAGAGTACCTTAGCTTATGGTTTCGCTAAGCACGAACACTACAGGCATCACAGCCTGTGCGAGCATGGACTTTCCTCAGCCTGATCAAGTCAGACCGCGATTACCCGAAAACCGCAAATTCATTAATCAAAAATTAAAATTGACGTGTTTTTTCATTGTCATCTAAGCTTGTGTCTGCATTTGTGTAGTTATTTGGATTAGGTTGTGCTGGTTTGACTGCACTTGCTTGTTGATCAAGCTTTTTACCAAATACTTCACGTTCAAGATTTGACAAGCGTTTTAAGATATCAAAATTGGTCACTGCTGCGCTCTTTGGTGCCTCTGTTTGTTGCACGCGTGTTTGAGCTGCTCCTTGAGTTTTAGATAATTGAGCTACTTTTGCACTCAATCGATCGTTTTCTTCTTGTAAAGCAAGGAGTTCTTTGCTGTAAGTTTCATAATCTTTGATGATATTGTCTAAGAATTCATCAACTTCAACGGGATCATAGCCGCGCATTTTTGTTTTGAATTCTTGTTGTAAAATGTCTTTAGGACTATAAACCAAATTCGCCATATTTACACCTCTAGTTTTCATTTACGTAATAACATTTCTACCTTTTTCATTGTATAGGAAAAAAGTTGATAAATCAAACACAATATCGATTATTCACTAAAATTTTGAAGATCGTCCATACTGATCAGCCGAATTTCGTAGGGATGATCTGCTTGGTAATTCTGTGCATCTTCAAAAAAATACTTCGTTTTTCCAGGGAATTCTTCATCATAGATCAGCAAACAGCCCACTGTATGTTCAAGTATAAAACGAGTGTGATTCTTTAACTGACTAGGTGATTGATAGGGTTGATGGCTAACAGCTTCGACATAATCTGCTAATTGTTCTGCTAATTGTTTTTTTTCTTGGTTCCCTTCATTCCAGTTATTACCAAAATCAGCAAAAGGATACAAAATACCAAGGGATAGTTCCGGATATTCTTCTTTCAATTCCGCTACTATTTGCACAGCCCATAGTTCGACGCCTAGATTTCCACTAACGAGTACCCATTCCAGCCCTTCTTCTGCTAACTGATGGAGTTCTTTTTTTAAAACATTTTTAACAACTTGGATTTTAGGATCATTTTCTTTAAAAACACCGAGTTCGAAACTTCGATACCCAGACACATAGATTACTTTTGACTTATCCATCTCAGATTCCTTTTCTTTCTATCCGCTTTTTTGCTATAATGTGGCCTAGGAGTGTGATTAAAGATGGTATTGCGCTATCCAAATGGCCAACCTTATTATAAGAATGCCTCTCCCGTCGAAAAAATTCAAGAAAAAAGAAATCAGATCACTGAATTCGGCAATCGGGGGATGCGCTTTGAAGAAGCAATCAATGAAAGTAATAAATATTATCTTTCCCGCGGGTTGGCGGTTATCCATAAAAAGCCTACCCCTATCCAAATCGTGAAAGTAGACTATCCTAAGAGAAGTGCTGCTGTGATCAAGGAAGCCTACTTTACCCAAGCCTCAACTACAGACTATAATGGCGTCTATCGAGGCTTTTACTTGGACTTTGAAGCAAAAGAAACCAAGAACAAAACATCTTTTCCCTTTAAAAACTTCCATGCCCATCAAATCGAACATATGAAAGCATGCCTCGAACAAAATGGGGTCTGCTTTGTCTTGTTATGGTTTTCGTCTTTGAAGCGCTGTTTTTATTTGAATAGTGTTCATTTGATTGCTTACTGGGACGCCCAAAAGGAAAAAGGACGCAAATCACTACCTTTATCTTTGATCGAAGAACTAGGAATAGAGATCAAAACTGGTATTTCTCCGCGGATTCCTTATTTGGACGCGGTTGACTTCTATTTATCAACATTATCTATTGAAGGAGAAAGCAAGAATGGCAAATGAACAAACTAGAAGCTCTAGACGACAGAAACAGCCTACTCCTAAAAAGAGTGTGAAGAAGAATTCTGGCAAAGGTTCTGGAAAGTCCTCTGGAACACATAAAAAAGGATTATTTATCAAGATCCTTTTAGGAATACTCTCATTTTTCTGTATCCTCTTTTTAGCAGGTATAGGACTTTTCTGGTATTACGCAAAAGATGCGCCCGAATTGACGGATAAAAAATTAGACGCTACCGTATCTTCCAAACTATATACACAAGATGGCGAACTATTCGAAGATTTAGGCGCAGAAAAGCGTGAAAAAATTTCTGCGAATGAATTACCGAAAACATTAGAAGATGCGATCGTGTCGGTAGAAGATCGCCGTTTTTATAAACACATCGGGGTTGACCCTATTCGGATCATCGGTTCTGCCCTCTCTAACTTTACCTCTGGCGGACTGCAAGGCGGAAGTACTTTGACACAGCAATTGATCAAACTGTCCTTTTTCTCCACCAGTGCCGAGGATCAGACCCTGAAACGCAAGGCCCAAGAAGCGTGGATGGCTGTAAGATTGGAACAAAAAAAATCGAAACAAGAGATCTTGACCTACTACGTAAATAAAGTGTATATGTCAAACGGCTTGTACGGGATGGAGACAGCTTCTGAGATGTACTTTGGCAAGAAATTATCAGAACTTTCTTTACCGCAAACAGCATTGCTTGCTGGGATGCCTCAAGCCCCTTCTGCCTATGATCCTTATGTTTATCCAGATCAGGCGAAGAAAAGACGAGATACTGTTTTGTATACGATGCTTCAAAACGAAAAAATCTCTCAAACAGAATATGATCAAGCTGTTAATGTACCGGTAACGGATGGTCTGCAAGAACTAACTCAATCCGATGACAATACTAAGATCGTCGATAATTATGTCAAAGAAGTCATCAATGAAGTACAAGAAAAAACAGATAAGAATGTCTACACAGACGGTTTAGAGATTTATACGAATTTGGATCTGGACGCCCAAAAGAAACTATATGATATCGTCAACACGGATCAGTATGTCTCTTACCCAGACGACGAGATGCAAGTTGCCTCCACCCTTATCGACACCAATACCGGGAAAGTAAAAGCCCAGATTGGCGGACGTCACATCGCAGAAGATGTAACTTTAGGCAACAACTTAGCAGTGAATACTTCCCGTGATTTTGGTTCTACGATGAAACCTGTCACAGATTACGGACCAGCTTTTGAATATTTGAAATATTCTACTGGAAAAACTATTACTGACGCACCGTATAACTATGAAGGGACTTCGACTCCTGTAGGAAACTGGGATAATCAATATATGGGCACCATTACTTTACGCCAAGCACTTTACTTATCCCGTAATGTTCCAGCAGTCAAATTATTCAATGAAGTCGGTTCAGATAAAGTGGCTTCTTTCTTAAAAAATCTTGGGATCGAATACAGTACGATCCATCAATCGAATGCGATCTCTAGTAATACGGAAGAACAAGATGGGACAAAATACGGAGCTTCTTCCTTAAAAATGGCAGCAGCCTATGCGGCTTTCGCCAATGGAGGGACTTATTACAAACCTCAATATGTTAATAAAATCGTCTTCCAAGACGGAACAGAAGAAACTTATGAGCCAGATGGAAAAACAGCCATGTCTCCAGAAACAGCTTATATGATCACAGACATTTTAAAAGATACGATCACTGAAGGTACTGGTACGAATGCGCAAATCGCTGGGTTATATCAAGCCGGTAAGACCGGAACATCCAATTACACAGATGACGAGTATGCAAAACTTGGTATTTCTTCTGGGGTGTATCCAGATATCTTATTTGCGGGCTATACGCCAAATTATTCGATTTCCGTGTGGACAGGTTACAATAAAAAAATGACACCTGTCACTTCAGAATCGTCACACGTAGCCTCTGATGTTTATCGCGAGCTTATGCAGTATGTTTCAGCTAACGTGACAAATACAGACTGGGAGATGCCAAGCGGATTAATTCGTGTGGGCGGTGAACTGTACTACAAAGATCAATATACAGCTAGATCGAATGCAATTACACCATCAACAACTATTCCATCTTCCAGCTATATCCAGACTCCTGGAAGCTCAACAACAGAGACAACGACTCAAAGCTCTAGCTCTACTAGTCAAAGCGAATCAACAGCTGAGTCCTCAAAAGAAAGCACGACAGCAGAAACAAGCGAGCCAGCGTCTTCAACAACGGTTCCTTCTTCTTCATCCGAAGAAAGCTCGACACCGTCTTCATCCGCTCCTCCTGCTTCTTCCAGTGAGCCAGCAACTAGCGGAGCGGATGCTGCAAATGACCATACACCATCCAGCAGCTCCTCAGCTTCTGGAAACAGATAGTAAAAAAGAAACCACGTCTACAAGCGTGGTTTCTTTTTTGTGTCTATGTAAAAAACAGCTACAAATAAAAATCATGTACCAAGCTATATTACATGATTTTTTATAAGACTATCCAGCATATACATGTGTGATCTAACATTTAGCTTAAAAATTAGAAAATCCATTTTTCTTTTATCATTACATATACTTTATCCATTTACTTGTTTATAATTAAATCGGCTAAATACACACTAGTCTTTTATTTAGCGCCACTTCTTAATAATCCCATTGTTATTATCAAATAAAAAATACAATATATGGTTTTGAATAATTTTTTGAAAGAAGGCTTCATTTTGAGTTATCTGATAGTATGCTTAATTATCATAATTTGTCTGCACCATCTTTTTTTATCGAAAACAATACCTCGTTATTCCAAGAATAAAAAAGCTGAAAAATTTAGTTTATTATTAAATAAATTTACTTTAGTTGCTCCTATCCTTGCATTTATTATTTTTTCTGTACTTTTAAGCACTACCCTTAAAGGAAAATTTATGGAAAGAAGCTCTCATGCAATGATTCTCACTTTTTTATGGTTGTTGTTCACCAGAATCTATATTTTTCTGATGAGCCTGAAACCGCCCAAATCCATTAGTTTATGTTTAGTTATAAATGGTATTTTTTTATTATCACTTATCATTTTTATTACACCTTTAGATAGATACGTCACTTATTTATATAATCCTTTGGAATACTGGACTTATTTTATAGGTATATTGGAAGGCATTATTTTCTACATCGGGTATTTCCCCAAGAAAAAATAACAATATTTATTTTTATCGCAATAAATTGTAATAAGTTACCATCCTAGCTACTGAGTATGTACATTTACTTTTTCATGCAAAAAAGATAAACGAAACAGCTTTTCTCCATAATAACAAGATAATTCATACATTTATTTGCAATTAAAGAAACCACGTCTACAGGCGTGGTTTCTTTTTTAGCGTCTTTTCTTTTAGACGCATCCGATTTTTCCCATCTTGACATATTGATAGCAAAGGACATACCTCGCACTTGGGATTTCTTGCCGTGCAATGATATCTACCAAAAAAAATCAGTGTATGATGTGTCTTTACCCATAATTCTTGTGGTACTTTCCGCATCAGTGTTTCTTCTACTTCCATGACCGTAGCATCTAGTTTGCAGATCCTCAGGCGTTTTGAGACACGTTCCACGTGGGTATCTACTGCGATTGCTGGTATCCCGAATGCATCCCCCAATACGACATTTGCTGTCTTTCTGCCTACACCAGGAAGAGACATCAATTCTTCTCTTGACGTTGGCACTTGCCCATCGAAACGTTCAATCAGCTGCTGTGCACACGCTTTGATGTTTTTTGCTTTATTTCGATACAAACCAATCGTTTTTATTTTAAGAATGATTTCATCGATTGAAGCTTCTGCTAACGCATCGGGTGTCGGAAAAGAGGCAAACAAATCTGGCGTTGCTTTATTCACTGATACATCTGTCGCCTGGGCACTTAAGATCACTGCAATCAATAACTCAAATGGATTATTGTGCTTGAGTTCTCCATGTGCTTCGGGAAACATTCCATACATCGTTTCTAGAGCTTCCATTGTTTTTTGTTTGCTTAACATATTCCGCTACTCCTCCAACCAATTTTTCAGTGAGACTTTCGGCAATTCTTCTTGTTGAGCTGACTGTTCTACTTCTCTTTGAAGAATCTGCTGTTTTCTTCGTTTTTGGTCTTCTTCCACTTGTTGTTTTGTACGTAGATTTTTTCTTTCCCACGATAGCAAAATGCGGTCAACGTAATTAAAACTATAAGCCTGATTTAATACGGCTTCCCGCAGTGCTAGCTTCAAAATTTCCGGCTGATAATGGTCTTCTTCTAGCCATTGACCGATTCGCTGGAACTCGATCGAAGAAAGCGGGCGTCCAAATTCTTGTTCAAATAATTGATACACTGACTGGATTTCTTTTTCTTGTGTTTTTTCTTCGTATTTTTTTTCTTGTGTTTTTAAATACTCACCTAATAGATCATAGATGGGGTAAAGATTATATCGATCTGCTTTTTTACCGTTGACAATCGTCGTTTCTATCTTGATAAATCCATTTGTTACGAGACGATCCAGTATTTGAAAAATCTGATCTTGCTTGATTCCCATATCCATAGCAATCATCTGCAAATCAGGGAAAGTATCTCCTTCAAGCTGTGCCATATGCAACTGTAGAACAAATAAAAATTCTTCAGATTGTAGACCGATCCTATGGTAATTTTTAAGTAAAAGATTAGATATAACTGTTTGTCCAGCGCTTAAGTAATTTTCTAAATTCAACATGATTTCTCCTCCGCTCAATCACAGTATACGTAAAAAAAACATGGGAAGCAAGAACAGGTTTCTTTTCTATTTACTTCACTGATCGGTCAGATTTACAATGTCGTCTACTTGATTTTTGTTTGTTCATGTTTTTGATGCGCATCTTCACTTTTCGGAATAAATAAATTAAGTAGATTTCGCTGTTCCTTAGAATGTTGACAAGGAAACAAAATTACTATACACTATTTTTGTTTCCAAGTTAACATTATTGCATAAAGGAGTTTTTACATGTACAGTTTCACAAATAAACATTCTAAAGTTTTTGGATACGTCTCTGTCTTATTCACTGGATTAGGATTTACTATCGTCAGTCCTGTACTTCCGTTTTTAACGCTGCCTTATTCTCACTCCATACATCAGCAAGCTTTCTATATCACTTTGCTCATGTCTGTTTATGCTCTAGCTGCCTTCTTATCTGCCCCCATTCTCGGTAGCTTAAGTGATCATTTTGGGCGTCGTCCGATCCTTATTATCAGTTTATTAGGATCAAGTATCGGATATTTGCTTTTTGGTTTAGGAAATTCGATATGGATGTTGTTCCTTGGTCGTATCATTGAAGGATTGACGGCAGGAGAAATCTCCACCTTATATGCTTACTTTGCCGACATCACGGAACCTAATGAAAGAACCAAAGTTTTTGGATGGATGGGTGCTTTAGTCGGTATAGGAACAACGCTGGGTCCTATTATAGGGGGTCTATTAGCTGAGTTGGGGAATTCTGTTCCTATATTTATTGGAGCACTCTTTACTTTCTTAAATGCCGTTTATGGCTACACATTTATGCTAGAAAGCCTTCCAATAAAAAAACGTTCAGTAGATTTAAGTTTCTCCCATGTAAGACCTTTTCACCAATTACAACAATTATTCAAGATTTCATCCGTTATTCCTTTATTGACAGCAGGTTTTGCTGTTTGGTTGGCAGCTGGCTCTCTTCAATCTATCTTTTCTCAATTTTCGATTGACGCCTTTCAGTGGAAGGCTGGGTTGGTTGGTTTAAGCTTCTCTTTGATTGGAATCTTGGATACTGTCTCGCAATTGTTCATTATGCCTCGATTGCTCAAAAAATTTTCAGAACAGCAGATCACAAGAATAGGGATGTTCAGTGAAATCCTCGCCTATCTATTCATCACATTATCTGGAATTCTTCTGCTGCCGATTTTGTTTTTATTTGGGATTATCTGTTATGGTTTCGGTGATTCTATTTTTACTCCTGTATTCAATGGCCAACTATCCAATTCTGTCTCAGATAACCAGCAAGGTCTTGTAATGGGCGGTACCCAAAGTATACAATCTCTATCGCGCGTCATCGGCCCGCTAATCGCAGGACAGCTTTATGCTGCAGCACCATTTCTTCCGACGGTATTCGGATTTTTGCTTATGATTTTTGCCTATTATCACTACAATAAAAAATAGTAGCTTCATTTGCTACTTCGTATAAATTCTCTGTATTGACCGATAAAACGAAATACTGTGTCAAATTCTTCTTTTGACATATTTTCAAATACAGTAGCATCTCGCTGTACCCATTTTTGATGGAGTTGCTCGTGTCTATTCCTTATTTTTTGTCCGATTGGCGTCAATTGAAAATAGATTTCTTTTTTATTCTCTTCGCTTTGATAAGTGTTTATGATCCCTCTAGCTATCAGTTTTTTTGTTAGCTTACTGATGGCTCCTCTAGTCATATAACTAGCATTCGCTAATTTTGTCACGTTAGGATCAGGGATTTTCCCGATATGTTCAATCACTTCTAGTTCATTTAGAGTAAATCCTGCAAATTCTTTTTCCATTTCTGGTTTATTACGATGAATAATCTCATTAGCTAAATCCAGATATTCTTCTATTAGCAGTTGTCTTTTATCCATTTCTACACCTTCTTTTTCTTTCATTATATTGTTTTTTTGTTTCCTATTCAACAAAGATAAAAATATTTTGCAGAAAAACCCAATCTGAAACCAAGAAAAAAAGGGGTTGACAAAGCTTGTCATAACCCCTTTTTCTGATTAAAAGATAGTAAAGAGACAGTCATCGGTAATTGTGATGATTTTTTGTCATCACTTAAGGATGAGCGGCCTTTTCAAAAACTGTCTTTAAAGATCACCATCAGTTTCTAGCACATACGGCTGACCTTCATATGTGTACTCTGTATTCAATGTGCCGTCATTTTCATCTGAGTAGATGCGTCTACTGAAAGGAAAACGATGAGAAACATTATCTTTGGCGTCTTTTGCTGGCATCGTGTAATATTCCTCTTGCGTTTCATTCAACTGAGAGAGTACTTGATCTGCCAACTCATCAATATTGATCGTTGATTTCTTCGAAGCACTTTTATAATCTTCTAAAAATGCATCTTGTTGGACAAAATATTCTTTATTCATCTTCTTTCTCACCTTTCTTTTCAAAATCAAATAAAGCTGCTTGTTCTTTTATGTAACAGCTTTATCTTTGCTGCTTATTGTGACAAAAAATTCGAAGAAAGACAACTAATTGTACTTTTCACAAAAAAGACAGAGGGTCGTGACAAAATTGTGTCACAACCCTTTTTCTTTATTGTGCAGTTTCGATTTCGCCTAGCGCTGCTTGTGCAAGTAGATTCAAGTAATTCCATGGGCGGTCAAAATGTGGTTGGAAGAAGAAATCTGAAAGTGCGAGATCTTCTACAGTCATTTTATTTTGAACAGCTAAAGACATAGTATTTGCTGATTGTGTAATGTCGTATTTGGACATGAACTGAGCACCTACGATACGATTCGTTCCTTTTTCATAGACTAGCTCCATCATTACTTTTTCAGTAGTTGGCATGAACTCTGGACGATAATTATCTTCAAATACAGTCGCTTGGACTTCTAGATCGTTCAAAGTTGCGCTTTCTTTGGTCACACCTGTCGAACCGATCGTCCAGCCAAATAGGTAAAGTCCTGAAGTTCCTTGAGTACCACGATACGCCATTTTATGATCTGTCAAGTTATTTCCCACAAGCAAACCTTGACGAACGGCATTTGTTGCCAAAGGAATATAGTTTTGCGTGCCACTTGGATTGTAGTTGACTACTGCAGAGTCTCCAGCTGCAAAAATGTCTGGATTACTTGTCTGCATGTATTCATTCACTTTGATTGCCCCGTTTGGCAGTGTATCTACTTTTCCTTCGATCAGTTTTGTATTTGGACGGAAGCCCACACATAAAATGACCATATCTGTATCAAATGTATCTGTTGGTGTAGCTACTTGTTTCACTTTTCCTTCTTCATCTGTGATAAATTCAGTAACATTTTCGCCTAGCGCAAGAGTAACACCGCGGTCTGTCAATTCTTTTTCTAAGATATCTGTGAATGGTTTATCTAGATATTTATTCAAGATGCGATCTAATCCATCAATCAATGTCACTTGTTTTCCAGATTCGACAAAAGCTTCTACTAATTCAATACCGATATATCCACCACCAACAATTACTACACGTTTTGCTTCTTTTGCTTGTGCAATAATTTCATTTGCTTGATTGTAGTTTTTGCATAGGAGTACATTTTTCGCATCGATTCCACTAATCGGTGGGATAATAGGCCATGAACCAGTTGTCATCACTAATTTATCATAAGAAACCGTTTCTGTTTCTCCTGTTTTCAGATCTTTTGCCGTTACTGTTTTATTTTCTGTATCGACGTCTGTTACATCGTGTTCCATTTTAACTGTTGCTCCTAATGAAGATAATTCTTCAGGATTTGAGTAGAACAAGCCTGCTGGGTCCTTTACTACTCCTCCGACATAAAGTGCGATACCGCAAGATAAGAAAGAAATATTGTCATTTCTTTCATATACTGTCACTTCTGCTTCTGGATGATTTTTTAAAATACTTTTTACAGCTGCAGTACCTGCATGAGTACAGCCAATTACTACTACTTTCATTTATGGTCCCTCCGATTAACATTTTGTCCTTCGACAAAACTACTATAACAGAAATAAAACGGATACAACAGTTTAATGCTTGTGAATTCACAAAGGTTTGTTTGTAGTTTCATTCCTTTTCAAGCATAAGAACCCAATATCTACAAGATTCTTATTGTGATAATATTCACTTTGATATCTAAGATTGTGAATAAAAGACAAAAAAATAAAAAAGCTAGCGTTTTTTTTACACAGCTAGCTTTTTTTAGGTATAACACTTATAGAAACTGTTTTTACATTTGCACCTTTTTTGCTGACTCTTTACAATCCGGACAGAGTCCATACAATTCCAACCGATGTTCATTAATCTCAAAATCAGTCAGTCTGCTCGCAGCCATTTCTATATCTTCAAGCCCTGGGTAATGAAAATCAACAATCTTACCGCAGTTTTCACAAATTACATGATAATGACGCTTTGAACTGAAATCAAATCGGCTAGAAGCATCGCCGTACTTCATTTCTTGAACAAATCCAATCGAAGTAAATAAGCGAAGGTTATTGTAAACAGTCGCAACACTCATATTTGGAAACTGATGTTCAAGTGCTTTATAAATCTCATCAGCCGTTGGATGGGAATGATGTTCAATCAAATATTCTAAAACCGCGTACCGTTGAGGTGTGATTCGAACGTTCTCTTTTTTTAACTTTTCGATAACCTCTTCGACTAACTTATTTTCCATGTAAACACCCCACGTTGTTATTCTCGTCTTATCATACTATTTTTACATTTTAAAATCCACTTAACATGAAAAGAAAATTCAATTTTATTGTATTTTAATGAAAAAAGACGTAAAACAGTCGCGTTCACTATTCTACGTCTCTATTCAAATAATTTTTCTCATCATAAATTTTTGTGTGTTCTTTTCATCTTTAAAAGTTTTTTACATAAACCTATCTGGAGAAAAACCAAGTGCCTTATATCTCTTGGTAAAGGGCTGTAGATAAATAACGTTCACCATTGTCGGGAACCACAGCTAATACCTTCTTGCCTTTTCCTAATTCTTTTGCGACTTTTAGCGCGGCAGCAATTGCAGCGCCAGATGAGATGCCTACTAAAATCCCTTCTTTTCGCCCAACTTCTCTAGCTGTTTCCATCGCTTCGTCTCCACTAATAGAAAGGACTTTATCATACACAGAAGTATCCAGTGTTTTAGGAACAAAACCTGTACCGATTCCTTGGATTTTGTGAGGTCCCGCTTCTTTCCCTTCTAAAATAGCAGATTCTGCTGGTTCTACCCCGATTAATTCGATTTTCGGATACACACGTTTTAATTCTCGGCCAGCGCCAGTGATCGTTCCTCCTGTACCGATACCTGCAACAAACGCGTCCAAGCCATTTACTCCAAATGCTTGATGTATCTCAGGACCAGTCGTCTTCTCATGCACAAGAGGATTTGCTTCATTTTCAAATTGTAATGGTAAAAAGTAGCCGTTTTCTTTTGCCAAACGTTCTGCTTCTCTGATTGATCCAGAAATACCATCCGCACCAGGAGTCAAAATCAACTCTGCGCCGTACCCTTTCATCAATAAACGTCTTTCGATACTCATCGTCTCAGGCATCACGATGATTACTTTATATCCTTTTGCAACTCCTACCATCGACAATCCGATTCCTGTATTTCCAGAAGTAGGTTCAATGATAGTATCACCTGGTTTCAGTAGACCATCGTGTTCTGCTTTTTCTATCATACTTAAAGCAATACGATCTTTTACACTTCCTCCTGGATTAAAAAACTCAAGCTTTACAAAAACATCTGCTGAATCTTCTGGTACGATTTTATTTAATTTGACGATTGGCGTTTTGCCAATCAATTCGGTGACTGAGTTATAGATAGCTGTCATCTTCAATTCCTCCTTGTCTTTGCTCTTCTTACTTATCATAATACAATCTGTTCATTTATGGCGAGTGATTCGTCTTTAACTAGCAAAAAAAAGACAAAGATATACCATATATGGTAGTTTCTTTGCCTTTTTATCTAAATCAAACGTTTAGTTCTTGACCAACTAATAAAGAATAACTGGACATAGACATGCCATTTTTCGCCATTAGATCATCAACAGACATGCCAAATTTTTGTGCAATATCCCATAGCGTATCACCTGACACGACTGTATATGTCTGACCATTATTTGTATTTACATCTGTTGTTGAAGATGATGACGTTGAAGTCGTCGTAGTAGTCGTTGTTGTTGTAATTGTGGTTGTTGTAGCCGAACCTGTTGATGGCGTATCAAAACGGGTTAAATTATAAGTATTAATCAATGAGTTCAATTTGGCCCCATAATTTGGATCGGTAGCATAACGACCTGTCAAGTACGCTGTTGCATCATAAAAACTTGTTGTATTGCTTTTCCACACGCCAGCATAATGATAATCGCCCGTGGAAAAACTGGTTGAACGAAGAACATTCGCATGGTCTTGGAAGGATTCCCAATAAGAAGAATATTTTCGGAATGGTTCATTCATCGTTACCCATTGTCCGTTTACATATTCTTTGGTTGCCATATAAACGACCTGTCCGTTATAGCTTCCTTTCACACCGAATAGATTATAATTTGGCGCACTAGCTAATCCGGAAGTGCCATATGCACTTTCCAACAACGCTTGAGCGATCATGACTGAAGCATACAAGTCATTACTTGCAGCAACTTCTGACGCAGACCAGCCGATTTGATCGATAAACGCTTGAGGATCAGCGACTGTTTGAGATCCTTGTTCATCTGCATAAACATGTTGCGGTACCGCTGTAACCATCATCGGCCCAACTAAAAGACTCGTTCCAATTAAAGGAGCAATCGCTTTTTTATTGATCACCATTTTTCTTTTAGGTCTATGGTGCCGGGCACTGCGGGTCTTCAGCTCTTGCATTCAAATTCCTCCTCAAAATAAAAAAACTTAATAAAAAGTTCTCTTCTTAAAACAAACTTAATTAATTAAATTATACTTTTAATTCTCAAGAAACACAAACTAATCCGAAGAATTCTTTGTTTTGTCATTTAAATGTAACATAGCCGAAAACGAAAAGTAATATTGATTTATTCTTCTAACACATAAAGAACAGCTGTCTCCAACTTGCAGACAGCTGTTCTTATCAGTCAAACAATTGCTTGGATCTATGTTAGTTGATTGTACGTATTCACGACATTTTCTACTGTAAATCCAAATTCTTCTAAAATTTTAGTGCCAGGGGCAGATGCACCGAAATGATCGATTGTAATCGTTGCGCCCTCTGTTCCTACGTAGCGTTCCCATCCAAATGATGCAGCAGCTTCGATAGCCACACGTTTCTTCACTGATTTAGGCAGTACACTTTCTTTATATTCAGAAGATTGTTTTTCAAAGAGGTCAAAGCTTGGCATAGAAACAACAGAAACATCTTTGCCTTTTTCAGCCAATTCTTTTTGAGCTTTCACAGCCAAATCAACTTCAGAACCTGTTGCAATCAAAATACCTTCTGGTGTTTCTCCTTGTGATGGAGAAAGAACATACGCGCCTTTTTTCACCATTTCATCTGCTACTTCTTTTGTAGAAGGCAATACTGGAAGGTTTTGACGACTCAATACAAGGATAGTAGGCGCATCTGTTGTCTCCATCGCTACTTTCCAAGCAGCACGTGTTTCATTTCCGTCTGCCGGACGAATCACTTGAACACCAGGCATGCAGCGAACAGATGCTAGTTGTTCAATCGGTTCGTGCGTTGGTCCGTCTTCTCCGACAGCAACCGAGTCATGTGTTAAGACGTAAACAACAGGAGTATGTTGGATTGCTGCTAAACGAACTGCTGGTCTTAGATAATCGACAAAGACAAAGAATGTTCCACCGTAGATACGAGTTCCGCCATGAAGTTGGATACCATTCATAGCCGAAGCCATTGCAAATTCGCGGACACCGAACCAGATGTTGCGTCCTTCATAATGTTCAGGAGTGAAATCTTTATCTGCAGCCACCATTGTATTATTGGAACCTGACAAGTCCGCTGAACCACCCCAGAAGCTTGGTATAGCTTTCGATAATTCTTGGATGACTTCTTTACTTGAAACACGGCTTGCTTGACTGCTTCCAACTTCATAAGTTGGCAATTCTGCATCCCAGTTTTCTGGTAGTTTGCCATCAAAAGCATCTTCAAATTGTTGTGCTAATTCAGGATAAGCTTTTTTATAATTGGCAAACATTTCATTCCATGCATCTTCAGCTTTTTGTCCTTCTTCTATCATCGTTTGATGGAAGCGGGCAGCTACTTCTTCTGGAACAGTGAAATCTGGATACTCCCAACCATAAACTTCTTTAGCCATCTTGATGCCATCTTCACCAATAGGAGCACCATGAACAGCAGATGTTCCTTCTTTAGGAGCACCATAGCCGATGACTGTTTTTACTTCGATCAATGTTGGTTTGTCTGTTTCAGCTTTTGCTTCTTCAATCGCTTTAGAGATTGCTTCTAGGTCATTTCCGTCTTTCACTAAGATATGTTGCCAGCCATATGCTTCATAGCGAGCACCAACGTTTTCTGTGAAAGCTTTTGAAGTTGGACCGTCTAGTGAAATATCGTTTGAATCGTATAAAACGATCAATTTCCCTAGTTTCATATGACCTGCCATCGAACTTGCTTCTTGAGATACCCCTTCCATCAAGTCTCCGTCACCGCATATTGCATACGTATAGTGATCCATCACATTAAAGTTTTCTTTGTTATACGTTGCTGCAAGGTGCGCTTCTGCCATTGCCATACCGACAGCCATTGCAATCCCTTGTCCTAATGGCCCTGTAGTGGCTTCTACACCATCTGTATGATGTACTTCAGGATGTCCTGGTGTTTTAGAATCCCATTGACGGAATTGTTTCAAATCATCGATTGTCACTTGATAGCCAGCTAAATGAAGCAAGCTATACAACATTGCTGACCCATGTCCTGCCGAAAGAACGAAACGGTCGCGGTCAGCCCAGTTTTTTGATGTCGTTGGATTTACTTTCAGGTGTTTTGTCCATAACGCATATGCCATAGGTGCTGCGCCCATCGGCAATCCAGGATGTCCTGAGTTTGCTTTTTGGACTGCTTCAATACTTAGTGTACGAATTGTGTTAACGCCAAGTTGGTCAATTTTGTCAAACAAAATAACCCCTCCTATTAATTTAGGTTTTTTTTACCTTTATTTCTTACACTTTCATTCTATAAGATGTCACACGAAAAAGCAATCTTTTTCAGTATTTTTTACTAAAAGTTGTCATTTCGGTTGTGTAAGCCTTTTTTCTTTTGGATTTCTTTTAATTTTTCCGGGGTCACGTCATTGCCCTCAGGATCGACGACTTTCATTCCTTCGATATGATGACGCATACCGGAACGAAAAGCTTCCAAATACTCTTTGCGTAAGTTGATTTGTTCTTGTTCTTCGGCTTTTGAGAGACCATTTTCCTTCTTTTTACGTGCAAGTTCATTGATCCGCTCTATTTTTTCAGGTGACAGCATGCTCAGCCCTCCTTTTACTCTCCTTCATATTATATAAAAACTGAAAAAAAAACAACTAGATAAACTAAATAAAATACGAACATTCGTTTGATTTAGCGCTTTTTATATGGTACTATTTATTTATCAAGTGAAAGAAGGTGTACCTTGTGGCCCGACAAACTGAATCAAGACAAATCGAAGTCTTACGATATATCCATGAACAAGTAACCCAAAAAGGATACCCGCCGACTGTCCGTGAAATCGGGGAAGCTGTTCAGCTTTCTTCTACTTCTACTGTTCACGGTCATCTTGCACGGCTTGAAAAAAAAGGGTTTATCCAAAGAGATCCGACGAAACCTCGTGCAATCGAGTTGACAAAACAAGGTTTAGAAAAGATTGGGATTCGTCCAACAACTATTCCAGTACTTGGCGTCGTAACAGCTGGAGAACCCATTTTAGCAGTAGAGGATGCTTCAGACTTCTTTCCAATCCCTCCTAATCTTTCTTCCGAAGAAGGCAGTCTCTTTATGCTGACAATTCGTGGAGATAGTATGATCAATGCTGGGATCTTGGATGGTGACAACGTGATCGTTCGGAAGCAAGAAACTGCTCAAAATGGCGATATTGTCATTGCAATGACTGCCGAGGACGAAGCGACTTGCAAACGATTCTATAAAGAAAAGAACTTTTTCCGTCTGCAGCCTGAAAACGACTTGCTCGAACCAATCATCTTAGATCAAGTATCTATATTAGGACGAGTAGTAGGACTTTATCGTAGTCATATCTATTAATTGCTACTAATAAAAGAAAACTTTTTTAAAAGAGTTTGAGACGATGGTCTCAAACTCTTTTTTCGCCCAGGTTCTTCTTCTTTCAAATTTTTATCACTTCCCTCTTTACAAACCGAACAAATATTCGTATACTAAATATACGAACAATTGTTCGCATAAATTAACGAGGTGAGAATTCATGAAATCAATGAGACGTCTTGGCTTAGTATTAACTGTTTTGTTTTTAGGTATTATTATTGGTAATTTCGGCATACGTCCAGCTTTACTTGTGTTTGTTCCGTTATTTACTTTGTGGTTCATGTTGTGGGATGAAAAGAAGTACCGTCAATCTGAGCGGCGCAGAATTCATGAAGATCATTTCTATCATGAGCCCTACTACAGATCCAGGCAATCATAATAAGGATTGACTGCTAATTATTCAAAAGACAAGAAGTTAAACTTTTACGGAGGTGTGACAAAAATCGGTCACATCCTTTTTTCGAATAAACGGTGTTCTAAAGCCAGTTTTTCGGTATTAAGTCAAATTGCGGAAAAAGTGATTTTTTAAACTTCTACTGGTCTTTGCTTGTTTCCATTTATAAAAAAATAGCGACCCTCAAAAGTCAGATAGAGAATCTGACTTTTGAGGGTCGCTTTAAAATCGCTTCTTTAAGAATAACATCAAGAATAGCTTCTTTTTTCTGCTTAATATTCCATTAATGTAATGATGTCATATCCTTTGATTTTGTCGCGTCCATGAAGATCCATCAATTCGATCAAAAATGCGCAGCCTACGACTACACCGCCTAATTGTTCGATCAGTTCGATCGTCGCTTTGATTGTTCCTCCAGTAGCTAGTAAATCGTCACAAATTAGCACACGTTGACCTGGTTTAATGGCATCCTTATGCAATGTCAATGTATCTGTTCCATATTCTAATCCATAAGTCACTTCGATGGTTTCTCGAGGTAACTTCCCTTTTTTGCGGACTGGGGCAAAACCGACTCCTAACTCATAAGCAACAGGACATCCTACGATGAATCCACGGGCTTCTGGCCCAACTACCATATCAATTCGTTTTTCTTTTGCATAATTTACGATTTGCTTCGTAGCTTCCCGATAAGCGTCACCATCTGCCATCAGTGGGGAAATATCTCGAAACACAATTCCTTTTGACGGATAGTCGGGAATACTGGCAATATAATCTTTTAAATCCACTCTTTGTTTCCTCCTAGGTTGTTAACCATTTCTTTATGGTAGGAATATCGCTCAAAAGCAAAAATTCCTCAACTTTGATTTTATTGAGCCGCCGCTGGTATAATCTGCTCTCAGTCAAAGGATGACTTTCTGGGCTAGCGACTTTTTGTAAAACACCGTTCTCTATTGTAACAAATTTCAATTCAAAAAACACCTGTATCATAAAAATTAATAATTTTTCAGGGATACGCAAATATTGAGCTATTGCTTTTATTTTATGACGTATATCAATTCGTTCTTGAGAATGGATCAGTTTAAACAATTTTGCGTACTGTTCTCTTGTGCCTACCCCATTCAAATAGGCCTCATCAGGCGAAATCCCCATCAGATAAACACGATTGAATGAATAAGACCGAAAAACTTCTTTCAGATCCGCTAAATCATCTGGACAATCCATAACAACTAGAGAGTTCGGTTTTCTTTTTTCAATTATTGCCTTTACAGAATCTAGTCCTTCGAAAACAATCGCAGCTTCCTGGATAATCTCAGGCACGAATTTCAACGTCGAAGAATCAAATGCTAAATAAAGGCTACCTTCCGACGTTCGGCTCTGTTCACGGAAACGTTTTGCCCGCCAATCAAATACTTGCAGACCACCCACAGAAAAATCAGATACCATCAGCTGCGGTTTCTTACGCCCGTTCCATTCATTGATCGAAAGCTTTCCTACCACATCTACCTGATTATTCAGCAGTTCTTCTTCTTGAGTACCAAAACCAAAAGCGACCGCATCAAGCTGACTCGATGCATCGGAAAGGACAAATTTCAGATGCTGTTGGTTTGCTCCGATTTTTTTGATATTTTCTGCTTGGACTTGTCGAAATAAAAACTGAGGCAAAGGATTATCCGTACCAAATGGCGCCAATAGTTTCAGCTCATCAATTCGCTCTACTGTTACTTCATTTGGCAGCAATACTTCATCAATTCTCAACTCAGGCCCTCTCATCAAGTCAATTTGATGATCGACTATATATTGGTTCATCTTCTCCTGTAGTATAGTGACATTTTCACTTGGCATCGTTAAACCGACTGCTGCATGATGTCCTCCGAAGTAAGTAAATAAATCTCGCATCTGGTCAAGCATTTCAAAAAGATTCAAGGCTTCAATACTACGTCCAGATCCTTTAGCTGATCCATCTTCTTTTAAAGTAAGGACAAGCGTTGGTTTACCCGTTTCATTCATTATTTTCCCAGCAACAATGCCCAAAACGCCTTCATGCCATCCTCGGTTTACCAATAGATGGATATGATTCTCCTTATTGACCATCGCTAATGCTTCTTGTGTTATCTGCTCTACGATTGCTTTTCTTTCTTCATTGATCTCATTCAATTTTTTTGCTTGAACGGATGCTTCCTCTTCATCAAACGTCGCAAGTAACGAGACGGCAGGACGTGGATCGCCCATCCGACCGATTGCATTTAGTCTGGGAGCAATCGAAAAACCGATCGTTGTTTCGTCTGCATCCCTCATTTTTATGCCGCTTTCTTCAAATAGCGCCTGAAGTCCTATCCGTTCTGAATGATGAATGGCATCGATTCCTAATGAAACAAGGATTCGATTCTCATCAGTCAATGAAACTAAATCGGCGATCGTTCCTATCGCTACTAAATCCAAAAATTCTGCAGGCGGTTCTTCCAATAATGCAGAAGCTACTTTGAATGCTACTCCGACTCCTGCCAAATCTGGAAATGGATAGTGCCCCGCTGGATGACGAGGGTGAACAATCGCATAAGCGTCTGGTAAATTCTCAGGTAGTTCGTGATGATCTGTAATGATCACGTCTACACCAGCTTGCTGAGCGTATGCTACCGCATCATTTCCTGCTACCCCGTTATCAACAGTGATGATCAACTGGATTCCTTCTTCGATCTTTTCTTGGTATACCGATTGGTTTGGTCCATACCCATGCTCAAATCGATTTGGCAGGAATACTTCTACTTCTGCACCAAGTAATTCCAGTGTTTCTTTCATTACCGTTGCACTGGTGATCCCATCTGCGTCATAATCACCGTAAACGAGGATTTTTTCTCCACTGATTACAGCTTCTTGGATTCGGCTGATTGCTTTATCCATATCGTGCATCAGATACGGATCATGTAATTCTTGTTCCTTTGGATGTAAAAATCGGTTGATATCCTTTTCCTCATGGTAACCTCTTTGCCACAGTAACTTACCGACAAATGGAGATAATTTCAGTTCACGGATCATTTGGAGAAAGGATTCAGAAGGCTCTGTCTCGCTTAACTTCCAATCAAAATTTGCTTGTCTCACTTTCTCACTCCTAACTTAGTTATTATAGCAAAGGAAATCAGCAAAAAAAAGCAGAAAGAAAGAATAAAAACAGATCAGATCCGCTAGACAGATGTTCAGCAGGACCTGATCTTTTGTACGACCATTTATGAAATATCCCTATTAGTCAAAATAATTGAAGCTTTGTTTGGGCGATTGAGTTTTTTGTTCTTCCGGCGCTTTCAATTGACTGATTTGTGCGGTTTTCGCTTGTAACTCCGCCTGATAAGCAGCTTCCAACTCCGCACGTTCGTTTCTAAACTCGCGTTGCTGTTCTTCTTTTGCTTCTTCAATTTTCTTTTGAAGTTCTGTTTGATATTCTGACATTTCCTGAGTCAGCTGTTTGATTTGCTTTTTTTGCTGCCATAGTGTTGCCGAAGCAGTCAAAAATACAATCAGTGCACCAATCAGCGCAGAACCGATGATCACTAAGATCAATGGCGCAGAAAAGGAAGTGAAGCCAAAACTTACAGGAACATTTTTATTGTTCAATACAGCAAAAAGAACAATAATCAAAACTAAAACAAATCCAAGAATCACATTGCTTTGCTTTTTCAATTCCTTCACCTACTTTTTGTTAAAAATTCCGCTGGCTAAATAATCACCAATCGTTGGAAACAGCGTATAAAATTTTGATGCAACTTCTAAAATAAACGGTTGATTGATTTCCCGTTTTGGATGTCTCATATTGCGGACGATCATTTTTGCCAACTTGGCAGGTTCTAAAACGATTTGTCCGACTTTTTCCAAATAGCTTCCGCTTGGATCAGCCTTATCGAAGAAATCTGTCTCGATTGGACCTGGATTCACTGTCGTAACAGCTACGCCAAGTGGTTTCAATTCTAATCGCAAAGCGTTGGAGAAGCCAAGGACTGCAAATTTCGTGGCAGAATAAACCGTTGATTTTGCAGTTGCCATTTTTCCAGCCATAGAGGCGATATTAATGATATGACCTTGTCTTCTTTCTGCCATATCGATCGCAAATTTTTGTGTCAAAACCATCATTCCTAAGATGTTGACTTCAAACATATCGTATGCTTTTCCAAGGTCGAATGTAAGGAAGTCTTCGAAAATCCCAAAACCCGCATTGTTTACCAGAATATCGACGCGCCCGACTTCTTCCATCACCTTTTCATATAATTCGTCCACGCTTTCAGGATTGCTGACGTCTACCTTGAAAGCATAAGCCTCTTTGCCGCTCAAGCGTCTGCACTCGTCTCTGACACCTTCTACAAATGCCATTCTTCGTGCGCAACTTATAACGATTGCTCCTTGCTTTGCTGCTTCATAACAGATTTGTGCGCCCAGACCGCCTGAACTACCTGTTACTAAAACAACTTTATCTTCTAAATTCATGCCTCTTCCTCCTCGCGAAATGGAATCTCAATGCTATCAAAATCTTTCATGATCGTCGTGTTTTCAAACACTTCTTGTGCTTCTTTTTCAAGCTCTAAAGCTGCTTTTCCTAAATATCTCGCACTAATATGAGTAAGTAGCAGCCGTTTTGCCTGCGCTTCTTTTGCAACTTCAGCAGCTTGATGAGTCGTGGAATGGAAATAGTTGTGCGCCATTCTTGCTTCATCTTTATTAAATGTGCTTTCATGTACCAGAATATCGCTATTTTCCGCAAGCACAACGGAATTATGTGTTTTTCTCGTATCGCCTAAAATAGTCACGATTCGTCCTTTTTTATCTGGACCTACGAAATCTTTTCCATTGATCGTTCGCCCATCTTCTAGTTGGATCGTTTCACCTTGCTTCAGTTTGCCGTACAGTGGTCCAGCTGGAATACCTAATTCTTTTAGACGATCCACCTGCAATTCTCCTTTATGATCATGTTCAACCACACGATAACCAAAACTGTCGATCCCATGATTTAGTTTTTTTGTATAAACAGAAAATTGCTGATCAGTAAAAATCGGGGCTGTTTCATTTAGCTCAATGAATTTTAGCGGATAACTTAAACGCGTTTGCGAAATACCTAAAGAGACTTTTATGTATTCCTCTATCCCTTTTGGCCCGTAAATCTCTAATGGCGTATCCCCACCTTGAAATGACCGGCTACTGATGAGCCCGGGAAGTCCAAAAATATGATCGCCGTGTAAATGTGTAATGAAAATTTTACCGATTTTTCTCGGACGAATAGTCGTTCGCAAAATCTGCATTTGCGTGCCTTCGCCACAGTCGAACAACCAAACTTCATTGCGCTCGTCTAAAAGTTTCAATGCTATACTTGTCACATTTCTATGTTTTGCAGGAACACCTGCACCTGTTCCTAAAAATTGTAATTCCATAATCTACCTGACTTTCTTTAAGTTCCTCTTTAATTTTAGGGTAAAAAGAAGGGATAATCAACCGTAAGTCGAGAATGGGTTCAAATTAAAAATAACGTTCTAAAGCGATAGCGTTTTCTTTGAAAATTACTATAAAAACAGCAGCGAACCCGTTTGAGATCCTCTGCTGTTTTTTATTAATTTGAAGATCCAGAACTTTCATTGTCGTTGGAAGTTTGCGGATGTTTGTCCTTCCAAGTCTTTTGTGCAGCTTCTTTCGCATGATTTTCAGCTTCTTTCGCATCATGCACATCTTTTTCGACATCTTCATAATCCAAGCGGGTAATTTCTCCGCCTAATTCCATCATTACCAATTGATTCAGTGGGCGATTGTCCTCTTCATCAGCAATCAAGATCAGTCCTGTAGCTCCTTCACCGATTTTATTTCCTACAAAGTCGAACACGGTCTGGGCATCTTTTATTTCTTTGGCATCTTGTGTCGCACCGATCATTCCTCCGGCAAACCATCCTAATAAAATCCCTAGCGGACCACCTAATACACCAACCAACATTCCGATTAATCCACCCGTAGAAGATTTGTTATTACCGGTAAAGTCGATAAAATCTTCTATTTTGAATTGATGTGTCCCATTAGGATCATGGCTGACAACTGCCATCTGTTCTCCTTTAATCGAACGAACAGCATGTAACTTTTTGATTTCTGAAAATGCCTGATATGCCTGGCTTTCTACTTGAAAATTTAAAATGATTACTCGTTTGCTCATTAAAAACGCCCCTTTCATACCTTCTTGTTATTTATTTTACCTTTAATTGTAAAATAAGAAAAGAAAAGCACTCTTTTTTTCCAATAAAATAGGGCTGTGACAAAAGTCGTATCACAGCTCCTTTTTCCGAATAAACGACGTTCTTGAAGCTGACCACTTCTGTCACAACCTCCCTTAAATCTGAATCTATATTTTTTGGTATTTGTTTTTATTTGCTTGCCTATTCGACAAATTCAAATTCAAACTCACCGATACGTACAAGGTCGCCATCTTTCGCACCGCGTGCCCGAAGAGCTTCATCCACACCCATACCACGTAATTGACGAGCAAAACGCATCACTGTTTCATCATGATCGAAATTTGTCATTTGGAATAATTTTTCGATCTTCTCACCAGATAAGATCCACGTTGCATCTGAATCACGATCGATTTGGAACTCAGGACCTTCTGGATTGAATCCATAGTGTACAGTTTCTTCTTCCAGTTCTTCTTCGTACAATGGGAATTCTGGCGTTACTTCTAACAAATCTGCTGTAGCATTCAATAACGCGTCCAATCCTTGTCGAGTCACTCCAGAAATTGGAAATACTGGGATGTCATCAGCAAATTCATCTTCTTTTTCCTTGTTCAGCTGTTCTTTGAATTTCACTAGATTTTCCTGTGCATCCGGCATATCCATTTTGTTTGCCACGATGATTTGCGGACGCTCTAGCAAGCGTAAGTTATAAGTAGATAATTCTTTGTTGATGGCAAGATAGTCTTCATAAGGATCTCGTCCTTCCATCCCACTCATATCGATCACATGTAAAATTACTCGTGTTCTTTCGATATGACGAAGGAATTGTGTACCCAGCCCAACACCTTGCGAAGCTCCTTCAATCAAGCCTGGCAAGTCTGCTGCGGCAAAACTTCTGCCATCACTTGTAGTAACCATTCCTAGATTAGGGACGAGCGTCGTGAAATGATAAGCGCCGATTTTTGGACGAGCAGATGAAATAACGGATAGTAAAGTCGATTTCCCGACAGATGGAAAACCTACAAGTCCAACGTCTGCCAATACTTTCAATTCTAGTTCGATTTTTCGCTCTTGTCCTGGTTCACCGTTTTCAGCAATTTCCGGTGCAGGATTCCGAGGAGAGGCAAAACGGATATTCCCTCGTCCACCGCGTCCACCTTTTGCCACAACTAGTGTTTGACCATTTTCAATTAAATCTCCTAAAAGAGCACCAGTCTCCGCATCTCGGACAGTGGTTCCTTGTGGTACTTTAACATAGGTATCTTCTGAACCACGACCGTGCATCCCTTTACTCATCCCATTTTCACCTGGCTGCGCTTTGAAATGGCGATTGAACCGAAAATCCATCAATGTACGTAACCCTTCATCGACGATCAAGATGACATCGCCGCCACGACCACCGTCTCCGCCAGCCGGTCCGCCGTCAGGAACGTATTTTTCGCGACGAAATGCAACCATTCCGTCTCCGCCCTTGCCAGCTTTCACATCGATCGTTACTTGATCTAAAAACATGGACATAATTAAGTCCTCCTATTATTCATTTATTTATTTGACTGCCTGAATTTCCACAATAAACAAAAGTCTTACTTATTTTATCGGTGAAATCTGATTTTGTCTATCATTTCAGCAAAAAGATTGTTTACCTTCTTCTTTTTTTATCATTTGGTAAGGTTTCCAACCTTTTTTCTGCTACCAAGTATAATTTTTTGACAAAATATTCTTTGCGTAGCAGAATAACAGTGTATTAATTGTATTAATTGAGGATGCCGTTTCACAGCACACCTAATAAAGGAGGAACTTTTGATATGACAGTAAAAGTAGGTATTAACGGATTTGGGCGTATTGGCCGTCTGGCTTTCCGCCGCATCAAAGAAGTCTCAGATGATATTGAAGTAGTAGCAATCAACGACTTAACAAGTCCAACTATGTTAGCACAATTATTGCAATTTGACTCTACTCATGGTACTTATCCTGGCACAGTTACTGCAACAGAAGACTCAATCGTAGTGGATGGCGAAGCAACTCGTGTTTATGCAGAACCCGACGCAAGCAAAATCCCTTGGGCAAAAGAAAACGGTGTAGATATCGTACTAGAATGTACTGGTTTTTATACATCTGAAGAAAAAGCAAAAGCGCATTTAGATGCTGGTGTCAAACGAGTAGTTATTTCTGCCCCAGCTGGTGCTATGAAAACCATCGTCTATAACGTCAATGATGATACATTAGATGAAAACGACAAAATCATCTCAGCAGGTTCATGTACAACAAACTGTTTAGCACCTATGGCTTATTTCTTAAATAATGAATTTGGGATCGAAGTTGGTACAATGACAACAGTTCATGCCTACACTTCCACACAAATGCTCTTAGATGGACCTGTAAAAGGCGGTAATTTGCGTGCTGCTCGTTCAGCTGCTGACAATACTATCCCACATTCTACTGGTGCTGCGAAAGCAATCGGCTTAGTTATCCCTGAGCTACAAGGAAAATTACAAGGACACGCACAACGTGTTCCAGTCGTTGATGGTTCATTAACTGAATTGGTTTCAGTATTGAAAACAAAAGTAACTGCTGATCAAGTAAACGAAGCAATCAAAAAACACACAGTTGACAATCCTTCATTCGGGTATGATGACCGTCAAATCGTTTCTAGCGATGTCATTGGAACAACTCAAGGTTCGATCTTTGACCCAACGCAAACAGAAGTAACAACTGCTGGTGATTTCCAACTTGTTAAAACTGTTGCATGGTATGACAATGAGTATGGATTTACTTGCCAAATGATTCGCTTACTAGAAAAATTCGCTAACTTGTAATTTGATAGATCAATCGATAAAAGAAGCCTTTGACTGGATCCAGTCAAAGGCTTCTTTCTTTTCATCCCCTACTTTTAAACTCGTTCAATGAACATATTGGCTTAAAAATTGTTGGACTACTTGCTGATATTTTTCAGGATCTGTCTTGTATGCTTCCGCATGCTCGGCTCCTTTTACAACATACTTTTCTTTTGGTCCCTTCGTTGCACGATAGACCTTATCTAACATTTCAAATGGTACAAATGTATCTTCGTCTCCATGTATAAAGAGCATTGGGCGCTGGTTTTTCTTCAATTGTTCCACTGCATTTGCTTCACCGAAAAAGTAGCCAGCACGGACTTTTGTCACTAGACTTGTTACTTGCATAAGCGGAAATGCTGGAAGACTAAACATATCGTCTAGCTGATAGGCAAGCTCATCATGGACGGAAGAATAACCGCAATCTTCAATGATTGCTTTCACATTATCTGGTAGTTTTTCTCCGCTAGTCATCATAACTGTTGCTGCTCCCATGCTGACACCGTATAGAACGATTTCTTGCGATTTTCCATTGTTTTCTAGCACTTTGTTTATCCACTGTACATAGTCTTTACGCTCTGGCCATCCAAATCCAATGTAATCCCCTTCGCTTTTTCCATGTCCTCTTGCATCAGGAACAAGGACATTGTAACCCATATCATGAAACATCTTTGCGTAATTGGTCATCGTTTCAGCGTTTCCCATATAGCCATGAGCCACAAGAGCTGTTTTTTCACTTTTCGTTTCAGCAGGAAGATAAATCGCTGATAATTTCAGACCGTCTTTTGAAGTGATGGTCCAATCGCTTCGGTTTTCTTTTGAACTAAACCATTTATGTGCATCCGTTTCTTTGGATGTCTGTGTTGTACCAGGTGTATCTTCGTCTAAAAAGTCTTTCTCAGAAGGCACAACAGCATAATTATAAAAATAATTCCCTGCAAACACTAACGCAACAATCAGAGCTAAAGCGACGCCTAAAAGGATTTTCATCCAAAGTTTCATAAATCATCCATCTCATTTCTCTTTTTTCATATAACCTTGAATTAGTATAATCAAAGAATCTCTACTATGCAATGTTCATTTTTATAACCTATAAAAAAACAAAATAAAAAAGCAGAAATAACTGGCTATTTCTAGCGGATTATTTCTGCAATAACTAATTATCTATTTTTTATTTTCAATTAATTTAAAGCTTGACCATGGTTTCAAAAAGTCAAGGAGGAATAATTCGTCATCGGAGATTCTTCCTACAACATTGACACGTCCGTCGTTTTTCATATCCTTCAAGGCGATTTGTGTTTCTCCTTTGTATTGACCGTACCCTTCATTGTCAATCAGTACATCCCCATGATGCATATCTCGCGTATTATGAGGCGGGAAATCTTTATCTTTGTAGTATACACGAGTCATCGTTGAACGAAGGATATATTCTGAGCGATCCCCTCGATAACTATGAAGGTTATCAAACAAGCAGATTCGTTCGTTTTCTGTAATACCTTCTTCCGTATCTACTTTCAATGTTGGATAATCCGCGTTAAATGCTTCTGCCATTTCTTTCAATTCTTCTTCACTTGCGTACGCATTTCCAATAGAAATATCATCAATCAATCCCGTAAGGATTAAATGCTTCACTTGTGTCGCAATTTCAAGATCTCGGTGGTCTTCCAGCGTGCACAAGCCATCTTGCGTAGGCCAAGGGCCAAACTCAGCAGATTGCGAATTGACGAATGCCATCGTATTCAAATTATATTTTCTGAATTTTTCTGAACAAAAAACAAAGTGTTCGTATCCTAAACCAGAGTATCGATGAGGATAAAAATTATGAGAACCTAATAAATTATCCGTGTTTGGCGAATAACTCATGATGTTGTCAACGTAATTCGTGCCCGAACTCATATTGATCTCGATTTTGATACCAAAAGGATTGCGCGTCATTTTTGCTTCTTCTGCTCCTGTGAATCCGATATCTAAGCGGACCCCGTAAGCACCCATCTTATGGAAAAAAGATAAGTCATCGTAAGAAATCTCCAACTGTTCAAATAACGCTGGATTGATATCAACCATTACTTCCATGCCTAGGCTATTCGCGTAATCAACTACTTCTTTAAATTCTGAAAGAACTTTTTCTTTATCATCATTGATCTGCAGCAAACTGGTAAAAACCCGTTTATACCCATACTTATGAGCTAAATCCAAGTACGCTTTGTCCTTTTCAAATGTTGACCGTTCTGGATAAATCGAGATTCCTAATTTTCCCATATTACCATTTCCTCCTGCATCTTTTCGTTTTTGTATCCACTTACATTATAGCAAACACAAAGTAAATGGTCTACACCTTTTCTTTTTCTTTTAAAATAAATGATAAATTCCAATAATTTAAGTAGGTATTTTCCCTCTATTTTGTTATCATTAAAGATAACAAAATAGTAAATTGGAAAGGAACAGTTATGAAGAAAAATAAAGTTATTTTAAGTATTAGTTTAGCAGCAGCATTGCTGTTTGCTGCTGGTTGTTCTGCAAACAACACGACTTCTTCTAGTTCGTCTACAGAAAGTTCAAAAAGTACATCTACTGCGGAAAGCACGACTGCCAGTAGCGTCGATTTGAACGCATTGGAATTACCACAATTGACGAAAGATGTCGCCGAAAATGAAGATCTGGTCGAAATGGTGACGAATAAAGGCACAATCAAAATCAAATTATTTCCCGAATATGCACCAAAAGCGGTTGAAAACTTTATGACACATGCAAAAGACGGTTACTACAACGGACTGACTTTCCATCGCGTCATCAAAGATTTCATGATCCAAGGTGGCGATCCTAAAGGCGATGGCACTGGAGGGGAAAGCATTTGGGGAGAAGGATTTGAAACAGAGATCAACAACCACCTTTATAATATAAGAGGTGCGTTATCTATGGCTCGCTCACAAGATCCTAACAGTAACGGCAGCCAGTTCTTTATCGTTCAAAATACAGATGATATGCATGATGGTCTTTTAAAAGACGACTATCCTCAAGCAATCATCGACGCTTATAAAAACGGCGGTTATCCTTCACTAGATGGCCATTATACTGTCTTCGGCCAAGTGATTGAAGGAATGGATGTCGTGGATGCTATTGCAAATATCGAAACAGATAGTTCAGACAAACCAAAAGAAGAAGTAAAAATCGATAAAATCAATATACTGCAAGAAGCAAAACAAAAATAAAAAAATAACGTCTGAATCCTGCATAGATGACAACGTATGCTAAGATTCAGGCGTCTTCTTTTTACATAAAAAGCAAGTAAGCTTCCTTTTGTTTTGCTATATCAGGTTTTATAGTCAAGCATTTTGGTTGACGATGAACGTGAACTCGCACTCACAGACTTTTTTATCATCTACATATGCTGCAGATAACGCTGTACCGACTGATCCCTTCATTTTGGTGATTTCAAAATGACATTTCAGCACATCTCCTGGAACAACTTTTTGACGGAATTTGGCCTTATTGATCCCACCGATATAAGCTCTTTTTCCTAGAAACTCTTCTGATTTTAGGATAAGTATCGAACCTGCTTGTGCCAGTGTTTCTAGAATCAACGCACCCGGCATCACTGGATTGTCAGAAAAGTGACCTTGGAAAAAATCTTCATTGATTGTTACATTTTTTGTCGCAACGATCTTTTTTCCTGGTTCTAAAGTATCTACATAATCAATATAACAAATAGGATAACGATTAGGAATCAATTCCATTACTTCAGTAGCAGATAATACGTAAGACATAATTAAACTCCTTCTTTCAGGCAATTGCCATTTTCATTACTTTGACTATCAAAGTATCATATTCCTAAATATTTAGCAATCTTTTTTTAATTTAAGAAAAAATAGTTTGACAATCAAAACATTTTGACTAATAATTAAGAAATCAAGAAGTTATTTTAGCTATTATTCTCTATTTTTTTACGACTATCAAATTTTTATCAGAAACAAAGGAGAGTCATTATGTCATTTCTAGAAGGAAAAAAAATCGTCATTATGGGCGTCGCTAACAAAAAAAGCATTGCTTGGGGTTGTGCTGAAGCAATGTTGAAACAAGGGGCAGAAATTATCTATACTTACCAAAATGAACGAATGAAAAAATCATTAGTCAAATTGGTCGGCGAAGAAGCATTCACTGTAGAATGTGATGTTTCTAGCGACGAAAGCATCGAAAAAGCAATGAATGCCATCGGTGAATATGCTGGGGAGATCCACGGCCTTGTCCATGCAGTTGCTTACGCCAACAAAGAAGAATTGTCCGGAAATGTGTCTGATATTTCCAGAGACGGCTATCAATTAGCTCAAGATATCAGCAGCTACTCTTTAATTGCTGTATCAAAATACGCACAACCGTTTCTTGCACCAAACAGCGGGATCGTTAGCATGACTTATCTAGGTTCAGAACGCGCAATCCCGAATTATAACATGATGGGTATTGCGAAAGCTTCTCTTGAAGCTGCTATCCGTTATTTGGCAGCTGAGTTCTCGCCTAAAGGAATTCGGGTCAATGGAATCTCAGCTGGGGCAATCAAAACATTAGCTGTCACAGGTGTTAAAGACTATCAAAAACTGATCCAGTTATCTGAATCTCGTACGCCTGATCAGCAAGGTGTGACGATCGAAGAAGTCGGTAATGCTTGTGCTTTCTTAATCAGCCCACTTTCCAGCGGAATCATCGGTGATATTATCTACGTTGACAAAGGTGTCCATCTTTCATAAACTTTTGTTGCATTCTTTAAAGTAAAACATATAAAAATCAGGAAAAAACTTTTTAAAGTTTCTTCCTGATTTTTTCTTTTTACGTTTTTTTCAACTCATTACTTTGAAATTATTCCACGACTTCAATCCAGCCTTCTGGTGCTTCTATGTCTCCAAATTGAATACCTGTCAATTCATCATACAACCGTTTTGTTACTGGTCCTACTTCCGTTTCACTATAAAATACATGAAGATTGTTATTGTGATAAATCCCACCGATTGGAGAAATAACAGCCGCTGTACCACATGCACCAGCTTCTGCAAATTGATCTAGATCATCAATGAAAATATCTCCTTCAATTGCTTGCAGTCCTAGTCGTTCTTCAGCTAACTGCAACAAGGAATATTTCGTGATACTTGGTAAGATAGAGGGCGATTGCGGAGTGATGAATTTTCCGTCTTTTGTAATTCCAAAGAAATTTGCTGCACCTACTTCTTCGATTTTCGTATGTGTGGCTGGATCAAGATAAACACAATCTGAGTAATCCAGTTCTTTTGCTTCTGTTCCTGGAAGTAAACTCGCTGCGTAATTTCCGCCGACTTTTGCTGCACCAGTCCCCTTAGGAGCAGCACGATCGTAATCAGATACAATAAAATTCGTTGGTTTTAGTCCACCTTTGAAATACGCTCCTACTGGCGTACAGAAGACGACAAATAAATATTCTGGAGCTGGATGGACACCAATGTTTTCACCGACCCCAATCAGTAAAGGGCGCAAGTATAATGTAGCGCCTGTTCCATAGGGCGGCACAAAATCTTCATTTGCTTTTACCACTTGCTTGACAGCATCAACGAACATCTTTTCAGGGACCATTGGCATCAGCAATCGTCTAGCACTTTGATTCATCCGTCGACTATTTTGTTCAGGTCGAAAGAGATTGACCTTGCCGTCTTTTCGACGATAAGCTTTTAGACCTTCAAAACATTGCTGACCATAATGAAGCGCTGGAGAGCCTTCATGAATCGTCAGGTAATTATCTTCTGTCAATTCTCCTTCTTCCCATTGTCCGTCTTTCCATTTGGCAATAAAACGCCAAGGAGTTTTGATATAAGAAAAACCTAGATTGTTCCAATCGATTTGCATATACTTACCACCTTCGTTATTTTCTCCACATTTTATCATTATCCATATTATTTGTCATTTTATTTTCAGCTTTTTTCCTTCATTATAGTTATTTTTGCTATTTCCTTTTTTGAAAACTTCTTGGTACAATACAGAAAGAATCAAATTTTAGAAAAGAGGATTTTATGTTTTCATTATTAGCAACTGCCGGTACGACAGACTCTTCTGGCGAGACATTGACAGATCAAGCTGTCAGCAAAGTAAATGCGTTTCAGCGGTTTTGGGACGGGATTGATTGGGACGCCATTTTGGCTGCCTTTATCCAAAAAAGTTTATATCTGATTTTTTTGATCGTCCTTTTTTGGATTCTTCACCGTGTGGGAAAATATCTGATTGATAAGTCTTTTAATCAGTATTCTAAAAAAGCCATTCTAAACGAGAGCCGCTTAAAGACTTTACATAGTCTTTTAAATACTATTTTTCATTATACCCTTGGTTTCTTTTTTATCTATGCAATTTTATCTGCTATCGGTGTGCCGATCGGATCACTTTTGGCTGGTGCCGGAATTGCAGGTGTGGCAATCGGTCTTGGTGCCCAAGGGTTCATGAGTGATGTTATTACCGGATTTTTTATTATCATGGAACAACAGATGGATGTTGGGGACTACATCAAGCTAGCAAACTTAACGATTGAAGGAACCGTCGTATCTGTTGGTATCCGTACCCTTCAGCTGAAAGCAACGGATGGTACTGTCCATTTCATCCCGAATCGAAACATCACCACGATCAGCAATCTCTCTCGTGCAAATATGCAAGTACTTTTAGATATCCGGATTGTTCCTGAAGAAGGATATGACAAAATCTATGAGATCATTGATCGAGTAAATCGTACATTAGCTGAAAAATACCAAGAAGAGCTCCAAACTGAACCTTCTATCTTTGGATTAGTGGATCTTGGAAACAGCAATTTTGCGATTCGTACGGTCTGCTACGCATTGAACGGAAAACAATATGCCTTAAAAGAAGAGTTCTTGAGCTCCTATGTCAAAGAATTGACAGCTTCTGGTTTCACGATTCCGAACAGTCCAATTGCTGTCGGAAAATAATTTGGACAAACGATGCAACGAATCTCACTAAAAAGAGCGTGGGACAAAAGTAAAGAACACTTTTGTCCCACGCTCTAAACACGTATAAACGGCGGAAGCAGAAGCAACTCCTTCGGAAATAAGCTGAAATTCACAAAAATTTGAAAAGCAATTTTAGTGAATTCCTTCTTATTTCTTGGAGTTAAACGCTTTTGTCCCAGCCTCTTTTTCAAGATAAAGTCAAAACTGGTACATCGATTTGTTCTTTTAATTCTTCGATTTTCGGAGACAATATATTACGACGTTCTAATTCATGCACCATGAAGTTTACGGCTTTAAGCAGCTCTTTTCTTGTAATGATTCCTTTGAAAATCCGATCTTCTGTGACAACCGGTAAAAAAGGCGAATCGACTAACAAATGGAGTACTTCTTCTAGTTCCCAATTTTCATCAATTGTCGGAACATCTGTTTCTGTCACATCAGCAACCGTTAGTCCTTCTAACGGGTCCATGCTGATTGTTTGCAAGTCAATCATTTTATTGACCACATCTGATAAACTTACTAGTCCTACAAAGTGATCATCTTTTCCTAATACAGGAATTTTGGAATAACCGACCTTCGATAACACAAGTAAACCATGGGATAATGGATGATGATACATAACATTTGCCACATTTTCTGCAGGAATCAAAAACGTTTCCTGATTTTCCAGCAGCATTTCTCTTACTATAGGTCCAATCATCTGATGGCCTCCATTTCTATTTCATTCAACACTACTATTTTACCGAAACCGGATGCAAAATTCATAAAATAAAGCTTATTTTTATTAAAAATTAGAGTTTTTTTATTCAGCGCTCTCTCGAAAAAGAAAAGGCCAACTCTTCAACTGCCTGATGGGCACGGTTATAGTATTGAACAGAAATTTGGTCATCTAAACTTTCGATAAGAGCATATGATGGGATTTGGATCGGGCCTCTAGGATGAGAAATGCTACCAGGATTCAAAAACAGGATTTTCTGATCCATCTCACAGCCTATTTGATGGGTATGACCAAAAAACACCATATCGGCAGTTGCAGCTCGAGCTTCGATTGCTAACTGTGTCAAACCAAATCGGACATTCGATAAATGACCGTGAGTCATGAATACTGTATCCTGACCAGTTTGGATCACTTTTTTCTGTTCGAATCCTGGTCCATAATCACAATTACCTTGAACCACTTGGAATGTATCCCATAATGGGTCAGAAGCTTCTAATTCCGAATCACCACAATGGAAAAAGATATCCACTTCAGAACGATAACGATCTACTAAGTCAACGAGGATATCTCTGTCTCCATGATTATCACTTACTACTAAATACCGCATCTATCTCTCTCCTTCCAGCCATTGTTTCCACTCGGCACTCAATTTTTTCATTGCTTGAGCCCGATGACTGATCTTGTTTTTTTCTTCGCTCGATAATTCTGCTGCTGTTTGTTTCTTACCTTCTGGGATAAATAAAGGATCATACCCAAAGCCATTTTCGCCAGATGGTATACGGGCTACTCGACCGGGCCATTCCGCTTCTACTACAAGGCTGTCTTTTTTGGGTGCCGCGAATACTAATGTACAATGGAATTGTGCTGTTCTTTTTTCATCCGGCACATCTGTCAATTCATATAATAATTTGGCGTTATTCCCCGCATCACTTTTTTGTTCCCCTGCAAAACGTGCAGAATAGATTCCTGGCATACCGCCTAAAGCATCGACTTTCAAACCTGAATCATCTGCTAAGACTGGCTGATCAAGCAATTGTGCAATCGTTTCTGCTTTTAATCGGGCATTTTCTTCAAATGTGCTGCCAGTTTCTTCCACATCTGGCAATTCAGGATAGTCAAGTAATGTTTTTACATGATATCCCGCTTCTTTGAACATATTTCGAAACTCTTCTGCTTTTCCTGGATTTCTTGTCGCAATGATGATTGTTTTTGTTTCTTCTATCCGCTCATCATTTTGAGCAAACTCTGTTAGCAAAGCATGTTTTTGCTCTTTGATCAAATCTTCAATCGCGTTTTTTCCAAAAAAGAGCATTTCATTCAACTGTTCACCATCAAACGTTGCTTCTTCTCCAGTTCCTTGAATCTCCACGAATTTTCCAGATTCTGTCATTACAAGATTCATGTCCACAAGTGCTGCGGAATCCTCTTGGTAATCCAAATCTGTGACGCAAGTCCCATCTGGTAAGATTCCTACGCTAACTGCAGCAAGATGTTCTTTGATTGGATCTTCTGACAATTCTTTTTCTCTTAAAAGTTTTTCAATGGCTAATTTCAATGCCACGAATGCCCCAGTGATACTTGCTGTTCTAGTACCGCCATCCGCTTGGATCACATCGCAGTCTACGATGATACTACGTTCTCCTAATTTTTCCAAGTCTACTACTGCACGCAAGGAACGACCAATAAGACGCTGGATTTCCATTGTTCTACCAGAAAGTTTCCCTTTGCTGCTTTCTCTACGATTTCTCGTACTCGTTGCTCGAGGCAGCATACTATATTCTGCTGTCACCCATCCTGTTCCTGTTTCTCTCAAAAAGGGAGGTACAGAATCTTCTATTGTTGCAGAACAAATAACTGTTGTATCACCAAAACGGATCACAACCGATCCTTCTGGATATTTGAAAACATTTGTTTGAAGCTCCAGTTTGCGAAGCTCTTGGGCTTTTCTCCCGTCATGACGCATCCTTATTTCCCCCCCAATTCAATATGATCTACATTTAGGTGTCCGATTCCAAGCCAGTCTTCAGCTATTTCCTCGAAAAGTTTGGCAGAGCCAGTTGTATAAAACTGGCATAATGTCCGACCATTTTGCGGTGAATTGCTCAGATTGAAATAATCTAACAGCATAGATACTTCACCTACTGTTTCTGCTCCAGAATCGATCAGTTGAACATTTTCTCCCACTACATTTTGAATGATGGGGCGTAATAATGGATAATGGGTGCATCCCAAAATCAATGTATCGATTTTTTTAGTGGTTAAAGGAGCTAATGTTTCTGCCACAATTTTTTTCGCCACCGATGAATGGTATTCATTACTTTCGACAACTGAGACAAATTTTGGACAAGCAAGACTTGTCACAGTCAATTCTGGCACTTTCTCTTTCAGTGCTTTTTCATAAGCTTGACTTTTTACCGTACCAATCGTACCGATAATGCCAACTTGTTTATTTTGTGTTTTTTTTACTGCCGCTCTTGTACCGGGAAGGATCACACCGATGACTGGAATAGAAAGAGCAGCTTTGATTTCTTCTAAAGCCACCGCAGTTGCGGTATTGCAGGCGATCACCAGCATCTTGATTCCTTGATCCACTAGATAATCCGTCATTTCCCAAGTATACTGGATTACCTGTTCCGCGGGTCTAGGGCCATATGGGCAGCGTGCTGTGTCTCCTACAAATAAAATATTTTCATTCGGTAATTGTTTCAGGGCTTCTTTTACTACAGTCAAGCCGCCGACACCTGAATCAATAAATCCGATAGGGCGATTATCTGTCAATCGTATCATCCTTTTTTTCAATAAATTCTATCCTCCCTATTGTGTACTTTTTAGCGTGATTTTTCAAGTGCTCTCCCTTTTTTAAAATAATCAAAACCTCTGCTTTTCTAATTTTAAAGAAAAAAAGCCGGTTGTGACTTTAGTTTGCCACAACCGCTAAAAGAATCATCTATTAATAACTGTACCGTCTCTTTTCCAAGTAACCGGAAAGCAGAGAAAGCGCGTAACATACCACGAAGTACATAAGTGTCATGATGATGAACATCGGAAGCACATAATTGGTGTTCTGTCCATAAATAATACGTGCCTGATGAGAAAGTTCAGGTAAAGAAATGATTACTGCTAATGAAGTATCTTTGATCAGTGAAATCAATTGGCTCACAATTGCCGGGATCATTGATTTAAATGCTTGCGGTAACACGATCGTTCGCATCGATTCTACATAAGTCAGTCCCGTTGATAATCCTGCTTCCATCTGTCCTTTTGGAACAGCATTGAGTCCAGCTCGGAAAATTTCCGACAACATAGCTGACTCAAAAATCGTTAATGCTGCGACAGCGGACCAGAAGATGTTCATCTGAATGCCGATTTGAGGTAAGGCAAAGTAAGTGAAGAAAATGATCAATAATAATGGAAGATTCCGTATAATATCAATCACTACACCAAGGATTTTGGAAAAGAAAGGGATATTCGCAAAACGAATCACACCTGTCAGACCACCGATCAAGAAACTAAAAATGATCGAAAACAATGAAACTTCAACAGTAACCTTTAATCCTTCCAATAAAAAACGGATATTCATCCATGAAAAAGCGCCGCTAAAATCCATGTATTTCCCCTCCTTCTATGAACGAACCGCCCATTTTTTCTCAAGATAAACCATTAAGTAAGATAACGGTAGCGTGATAACTAAGTAAAATAACCCAACGATGATATACGTATCGAAGGTATTGAATGTTTCACTGGCGATCAAGTCTCCTTGATACATCAAATCTAAACCAGCTACGATTGCTAAAATAGATGAATTTTTTACGAGGTTGATAAATTGGTTGCCTAATGGCGGAATAACGATTTTGAATGCTTGCGGTAAAACAATATAACGCATGATTTCTGAATAGGTAAAACCAGAAGATAGTCCTGCTTCTGTTTGACCTTTTGGTACGGTTTGAATCCCTGAACGTACTGTTTCAGCAATAAAAGCAGATGTATAGATCGTTAATCCAATCGTACCTGCTTGGAATCCATCTAGATTAAACCAATAAATCGGTACGACAACATAAAAAAACATCACGATGATTAATAATGGAATGTTTCTAAAAAATTCTACATATGCCTTTGCTAAGGCGCTCACTACTTTATTCTTTGATAATTGGAAGATTGCCATTAACGTTCCGATAATCAAACTAAACACAAGTGCTAAGACACTCGAAAACAATGTGATCTTGAACCCGTCGACAAAGATTGGTCCATAAGTCTGTATCAATTCGCTCATTGCCTCTCCCCCTTACTCTACTTTTCCTTCAGTTTCATTTGGAAACCATTTTTGATAGATTTTATCATATGTGCCATCTGCATGCATTTCCTCTAGCGCTTGGTTAACAGCTTTCAAGAAGTTTTCTTGCCCTTTGTTGATCGCAATCCCGTAAGGCTCATTAGTAAACGTTCCACCAACTAACTCATACTCTGGATTTTCATCTGCAATCCCTAACAAAATCGCATTATCCGTAGTCATCGCGTCTCCCTGACCAGATTGTAAAGCAGTAAATGCTTCTGCATAGTTTTCTAATTCTAAAATTTTTGCATCTGGTGCATGCTGTCGGATATTCGCAGCCGATGTAGAACCCTTGACTGCTAGAACCGTTGTAGAAGCATTCAAATCATCTACACTTTTGATTTGGCTTCCTTTCTTTACCAACAAAGCTTGGCCAGCATCGAAATAGACATCTGAAAAGTCGACCTGTTTTTTTCGTTCATCTGTGATCGTCATCGTTGCAATAATTGCATCGATATTTCCGTTTTTCAATAATGGAATCCGAGTTTTAGAAGTGACTTCAACAAATTCTGTTTTTCCATTGTCACCAAGGATCTTTTTAGTGATTGCTTTTGCAATATCTACATCAAATCCTTGTACAGTTCTGCTCTCAATATCCATCATTCCAAATAATCGAGTATCATACTTGACACCCCAGATGATTTCATTGGTAGATTTGCTTCGCTCTAAAATATCTTCATTTGCCAACCCATTTCCTTTACATCCGGCTAGTGCAAGAAAAGCAATGCCTAAAAGGAAAATCAGGCGTATTTTTTTTAACCTGCGCATCTTTTTCCTCCTATCAATGATTGATAACTTTACTGATAAATTGCTGTGCTCGGACTTCATTTGGATTTTCGAAAAAGTCTCTCACATTTCTGCTGTCTTCCAATACTTCTCCATCAGCCATGAAGATAACACGATCCGCCACTTCTTTGGCAAAGCCCATTTCATGTGTCACGACAATCATTGACATACCGTCATGAGCCAATTTTTTCATAACGTCTAATACATCACCAATCATTTCCGGATCCAAAGCAGAAGTAGGTTCATCAAACAGCAGCATCTCAGGATTCATCGCTAAACCTCTGGCGATTGCCACCCGTTGCTGTTGTCCCCCGGATAACATGGAAGGATAAGAATCTTTCTTATCTAACATATTGACAGTTTTCAGAAATTTCTCAGCGTTTTTGACTGCAGTTGCCTGGTCTTGCTTTAACACTTTGATTGGTGCTAATGTAATATTTTCCAGAACGGTTTTATTAGGATACAAATTGAAATGCTGGAAAACCATGCCGATATTCTTTCGGACTTCTGTCAACTTTGTCTTTTTATCATGCAAGTCAGTATCATTAATTAGTAGCTTGCCTGAAGAAATCGTCTCTAATCCATTGATACAGCGAAGCATCGTGCTCTTTCCTGAACCAGAAGGACCAATGACAACGACAACTTCTCCTTTCTCGAATTCGAGATTGATATTTTTTAATGCGTGGAACTTGCCATAATATTTATCCACGTGATCAAATTTAATCATTGCCATAGAATTACACTCCCATTATTATTTAGTAAGATTTCTTTTAAAGATGTATAATAAAATACATTATATCTGATAGTTTAGTAATTTGTAAAGTTTCTTAGAACGTTTATTCTCCCATAAATATTTCTTCCATTTCTAATCTATTAGTTATTTTATCCTCTTTCCTTGTTTTTTCATTAGGAACTGTTGTTTCTTTTCAGGAAAAACGGTAAGATATTAAGTGCTCAGACTTACAAATCGTAAAGAGGTGTCTTTTTTGAAAAATATTATTTTAACGGGAGATCGACCAACTGGGAAGCTGCATTTAGGGCATTACGTCGGTTCTCTAAAAACCCGAGTGGTTATGCAGGCAGATGAAGACAACCAACTGTTTGTCATGATTGCTGACATGCAAGCACTGACAGATAATGCTAAAAATCCTGAGAAGGTTTCATCAAATGTCTTGCAAGTTGCTTTAGACTATTTAGCCGTGGGATTAGATCCTGCAAAATCTACTTTATTTATCCAATCACAAATTCCGGAATTAGCTGAATTAACCATGTATTATTTGAACTTAGTCAGCGTAGGACGCGTTCGGCGCAATCCGACTGTCAAAACAGAAATCGAACAAAAAAAATTCGGTGAAAGCGTGCCTACAGGATTCTTTATCTATCCTGTTTCTCAAGCAGCAGATATCACTGCATTCAAAGCGAATCTTGTACCTGTTGGTGAGGATCAAAAACCAATGCTAGAGCAGACACAGGAAATCGTACAAAGCTTCAATCATACATATGGTGAAGTCTTGGTGGAACCAAAAGGCGTATTCCCACCAAAAGGAATGGGTAGATTACCTGGAATCGATGGAAATGGCAAAATGAGTAAATCGTTAGGAAACGGTATTTATATCTCCGATCCTGCCGATGTCTTACAGAAAAAAGTCATGAGTATGTATACTGATCCAAACCACATCCATGTACAAGATCCTGGACAAGTAGAAGGGAATATGGTCTTCACCTACTTGGATGTATTCGGAACAGATAAAGAAGCAATTGAAGAAATGAAAGCTCATTACCGCCGCGGCGGACTTGGTGATGTAAAGATCAAACGATACCTCATTGATGTATTGGAAGCTGAATTTGCACCGATCCGTGCGCGCCGAGAAGAATTGGAAAAAGATCCTTCAGCTGTTATGGAAATCTTACGTAAAGGTAGTGAAGAAGCTGCTAAAGTAGCTGCACAAACACTTTCTGAAGTAAAATCAGCAATGGGAATCAATTACTTCCATTAATTCATTTACTCTAAAAAAACAGGCTGTAAAGGCCTGTTTTTTTATCTCGTCTCTGTGCTATTCCTTTTTTAAAATCAAAAAAAGAGATGTGACGAAGTTGTGTCACATCTCTTTTTCAAATGCATGGTCTTCAAAAGCTACTTGATCGTTACTTACTATATTTTCCCTCTTAGCGAATACTTGCCTCTAGGTTTTCTACCAACGCTTTTTCGACTTTTTCCATTCCTTTATTGATTTCTTCATCTGTCAATGTTGCTTCTGGGTTGACAAATGTCAGGCTATACGCCATGGATTTATGTCCTTTTTCAATGTTTTCTCCTTGATAGACATCAAATAATTGAATATCTGTTAAAAATCTTCCGGCAGCAGAACGGATAACTTCTGTTAATTCCTGATTTGTCACAGTTTCTTTTACAAGCAAAGCGATGTCCCGGCTGACTGCTGGGAATTTTGTCACTGCTTCGAAAACGATCCCTTTTTGAGCAGCTTCCACTACAGCAGATAAATCAAACTCAGCAACATATGTTTCTGGAATATCATAAATTTTTGCAATCGTTGGATGCACTTGACCGACAAAACCAATAAATTTTTCGCCAAGGTAAATCGCAGCAGTTCTTCCAGGATGCATTTCCTTCATTTCTGTCACTGTTTGATAATGGATATCTTCAGTGATGCCTAGTTGTTCAAATAAGTTTTCTAAAAGACCCTTGATGGTGAAAAAGTCTACATTTTGAGCTTTCGTCTGCCAATCTTTTTCTTCCCAAATACCAGAAATAGCGATTGCTGCATGTTTTACTTCTTGCGGCAGATGTGTACGTGGATCATTTTCTTGGAAGAACACCCGACCAATTTCATATAAAGCAATCTCTGTATTTTTTCGGGCAGTGTTATAACTGATATCATCTAATAATCCGCTGATCAAATTCATTCGCAATACAGAACGCTCTTCACTCATTGGCCAGTCCAAACGTGTAATATTGCTTTCTTTTATAACAAACTGTCTTGATTTTTCTTCTGTTGTCAATGAATAACTGATTGCTTCGCTCAATCCGCTTCCTTCAAAGATCGTACGAATTTTACGAGTAGTTTCTTGTTCTTTTGACAAGCTTCCAGCAACCGTTTCTCCACTTGGAAGTGTAGATGGCAACTGGTCGTATCCATAAATACGAGCAACTTCTTCGATAATATCTGCTTCGATTTGGATATCCCAGCGTCTTGGTGGTACTACTACGGAATAAACATGCTCCTTTTCTTCATAGCTAAATCCAAGTGCTTCAAAAATCTCATTTACTTCTTTAACGACAAGAGATGTTCCTAAATATTGATTGATGCGTTCAAGTGAAATCTTCACTGATACGTCTTCTGCTTTGATCTCTGAGCCTTTGACCGCGCCTTGTAGAACTTCCCCACCCGCAAGAGAAACGATCATTGCTGCAGCAACCTCACTGGCTTCTCCAACAGTCGCATGGTTGATTCCTTTTTCAAAACGTGCAGAGGATTCACTACGCAAATTAAATTGTTTTGCTGTACGACGAATCGAAATTGGATCAAATAAAGCAGATTCTAGTGCAACTGTTGTTGTTTCATTCGTGATCTCTGAGTCTAACCCTCCCATGACACCAGCTAAAGCAACTGGTTCTTTGCCGTTAGTAATGACGAGATTGTCAGTTGTCAATTCCCGAGATTCTCCATCTAGTGTTACTAATGTTTCATTTTCTTTTGCACGGCGGACAAAGATCTCTTTTGATTTCAATTTGTCGTAGTCAAATGCATGTAGTGGTTGTCCGAATAAAAGCAAAATATAGTTCGTCACATCTACTACATTGTTGATTGGACGAATGCCTTCGTTCATCAAAAGATTTTGCAGCCATTGAGGACTTGGCTGGATTCTTACTCCTTCAATGATTCTGATTTGATAAGCAGGAACTGCTTCTTTATCTTCAACTTCCACTTGAATTTTATCGCTAGCAGGACGTGAGGATTCTACCAGCTTTTCGTCATCGAATGTAGGAGTCTGACGATAAATTGCCCCAACTTCATAAGCTACGCCACGCATTGACAATGCATCCGCACGATTCGGTGTGATAGATAATTCAATAATCGAATCATCCATATCCAAATAAGGAAAAACTGGATCGCCATTTACAGCTTCTTGTGGCATATAATAGATACCTTCAGCGTACTCTTTCGGTATAACACTATCTGAATAGCCAATTTCTTGTAATGAGCAAATCATGCCATTTGATACTTGGCCACGCATTTTTCCTTTTTTGATTTTTACATTACCAGCGATACGTGAGTTAGGAAGTGCAACAATCACTTTGATTCCAACCTTCACATTAGGCGCTCCACAAACGATTTGAGACAGCTCGTCTTCGCCAATATCGACTTGACAAATAGAAAGGTGATCAGAATCTGGATGTGGTACGCATTCCTTGACTTCACCGACAACGATTTTTTTCAAGCCTTCTTCTGGAACCGTTACTCCCTCTACTTCGATTCCTGTCACAGACATCTTATCCGCTAATTCTTTTGGTGTTACATTCGATAAATCTACATAACGATTGAGCCACTTATATGAAACTAACATCTTCTTACTCCCCCTTGAACTGACTTAAGAAACGTAAGTCATTTTGATAGAAATTACGGATATCATTCACTCCATACCGCAACATAGCTACGCGGTCTGGTCCAAGGCCGAAAGCAAAGCCTGAATATTCTTCTGGATCGATTCCTGACATCTTCAACACATTCGGGTGCACCATGCCAGCTCCTAAAATCTCGATCCATCCAGTGTATTTACATACGTTACAACCGGCACCACCACATTTGAAACAGCTGACATCTACTTCTACTGATGGCTCCGTAAATGGGAAATAACTTGGACGCAAACGAATTTCACGATCTTCCCCAAACATTTTTTTCATTACGACTTCTAATGTTCCTTTAAGGTCGCCCATCGTGATGTTTTTATCAACAACTAGCCCTTCAATTTGATGGAACTGATGACTGTGGGTCGCATCATCTGTATCTCTGCGGAAGACTTTCCCTGGCGAGATCATTCGTAGAGCACCCTTAGAGAAATCATGTTTTTCCATTGTCCGTGCTTGGACTGGTGAAGTATGTGTCCGAATGAGTATCTCGTCTGAAATATAGAAAGTATCTTGCATGTCCCTTGCCGGATGGTCTTTTGGCAGGTTCATCCGTTCGAAATTGTAATGGTCAGACTCTACTTCGTAACCTTCTACGATCTGATACCCCATACCCACAAAAATATCTTCAATTTCTTCCATGATTTGTGTCACGATATGACGTGTACCATGTTTTACTTTTCTACCAGGTAGTGTCACGTCTATTGTTTCTTTTGCCAAAGCTGCATTTAACGCTTCTTCTTCTAATACTTGTTTTTTTCGCTCGATCTCTTCTGTCAAAAGATCTCGGATCTCATTTGCGAAACTTCCGACTTTTGGTCGCTCTTCTGGACTTAGATCTTTCATCCCACGTAATACTTCTGTGATCGGTCCTTTTTTTCCTAACGTTTCAACACGTATTTGATTTAATTCATTTAAATCTTGTGCCGCTGTGATTTTGACGAGCGTTGCTTCTTTCAAGCTCTCTAATTGTGCTTGTAGAGACATGTGCTTGTTCCTCCTTTAAATTCCAAATACAAAACAAAAAGACCTCATTCCTGTTAAGGAACGAGGTCTTCGCGTTACCATCCTAATTTGCGGATAAATGACTTACACCGCACTCTTACTTCGTTAACGACAATTGCCGGTCTGATTTTATCAGACGAACTCGGAAAGTGAACTTCATTTTTCAAACACAGGATCTGCTTTCAGTCTGCGACAGATCTCCCTGAACTGGTTTAGCCAAACTACTCTTTTTCGTCATCGTTCTTTACTTATTCGTATGGACTATAGTTTACAAGATTTTTTTTACAAAATCAACCGCATTCTTCCTCTGTGACCCATTTTTCGCTCCAAACTTGTATTTGACGCATCGCTTTTTGCAAGTCTGCTCCTTTTTCAGTCAAGAGATATTCTGAACGGCTCTTTTCGCTACAGGCAAAGTTTCGAGTGACTATTCCTTCTTTTTCTAATTCCTTCAAGCGTTCGACTAATACTCGATCACTGACCATCGGGATTTTTGCCGCAAGCTCAACAAAGCGTTGCGGACCGTTTTCAAGTAGTACATCGATAATCAATCCGTTCCATTTTTTTCCTAAAATAGAGAATGTTTTTTCAAATTTAGGGCATAAAACGAATTCTGTCTGTGTTAGCTCCATCATACTCACCTCTTCCCAGAGTATAGCATAATCCTTACAAAACATAAGTCAAGTTTGCTCAATTATAATTATTTGTTAATGTTTATAATTTGTTTCACTCGAAGCAAAATTAGGAAAACATTTTCTACTGGCTTATTCAAAGCTTCTGACATTGCTTGTTGGTAAAGTCTTAGCTGTCCTTGATATTTTTGGACGATTGCATCTATTTCTGCTGGATTATCCGGATGTAAAATAAAATCTGTTTTAAAATCATAGATATTGAGATGATCTTTTTCTTCTAGGTATCCATCGACGATTCCGTGGATTAATAGTTCATCTTCTTGATTTGGATAGTCTTGAAATACTTCGTCAGCAGGAAGCAGCATGGAAAAAGGTTGTTCTCGTTTTACGTTTTCTTTGTTGGCAATCAGCTGTTGACCAAGTTCTGTTTGAAAGAACCATATAATAGAAGAAACATCTACTTTTTTCGCGACTTTTTCGTCTACTAACCGTTTCCTTACCAATTCCTGTAATTTTTGATGGATACTCTCTGTAGTTGGCATCTCTAATGGCAGTAATTGTAACAAAGCATGCGTAGCAGTTCCAACAGCAGCTGCTGACACTTGCCGATCTTTTTGCAAAAATTTTGGTTCTGCTAGTTGTTCTTGCGTATAACGAAATTGACGGGATGCTGCTTTGTTCTGACTGCTTTCCAGAGTCAAACGTGATTCTTGTGTATCATCTGGATCTTCGAATAATCGTTTGATTTCAGATACAGATTGATAACTTGTGGTTTGTGAAGAAGCTTGATAAGGATATTCATATGCCAGACGTTTTTGTAACGAATCTGCTAATAAAGTTTCATCTTCTTTCATCTGCTGATCTAAGTTAACCAGTTCTTTTTCAGCAAGCAACTGTCTTTGTTCAATGATCGATTGCTGATTCATCCATGAAATAGAAAACTGTGCATTTGAATGTTGAAGAAGAGAAGTCGAAATTTCTTCCTCTAAGTATTTCTGCATTTCAGGATGACGGATCAATCCGTAACCAATCCAATTCATCAAGCTGCTTCTGCCCTTCAAACGTAGCGCAGGATCAAAAACCAACTCCTCATGATCAGCTGCTTCAGACCACGTTTGGATCATTTGCTCTTTATTTTTATAGGAACCGACAATGAAAAGCTTTTGTTCTGCCCGAGTCAATCCTACATACAATTTACGCATTTCTTCCGACAACAATTTGTTTTGCTTTGCCAATTTGATGGCTTGAAACGGTAACGTATCATATAACACTCGTGTTTCAGGATCCATATAGCGAATTCCTGCTCCAAGTTTTTCTTCAAAAGCATACCGATTGCGCAAGTCTTGTAAGTTGAACTCCTTTGTCATATCTAACAAAAATACAACTGGGAATTCCAAGCCTTTACTTGCATGGATCGTCATAACGCGAACAGCATTATCTTCTATTGAAATGACTGGTTCTGCTAAGTCTTTATCTTTTTCTTGCATTTTTTCAATGAAACGCACGAACTGGTATAATCCTCTGAAAGAACTTTGCTCGTAAGCTTTGGCACGATCAACCAATGCATAAAGATTGGCTTGTCTCTGTGCCCCTGCTGGCAGACCCACCACATACTCTAGATATCCCGTCTCATAATAGATATCCCATAACAAGTCAGTGATCGAAGAACGGCGAGCAAGTTCTCGCCAATGCTCTAGTTGCTTGCCAAAATGTTCCAGCTTAGCTGCTAATTCATCTTCGTTTGATGCTTGATAAGCAAGCACAGCATCATAGTAAGTATGTGCACGGTCAGCTAATCGAATGCTGGCTAATTCTGGTTCAATCAGACCCACGATCGGTGAGCGCAATACAGCCGCAAGCGGAATATCTTGATAGGGATTATCGATTAATTGTAGCAGCGAGATCATCGTGCGAATTTCTGTCGCTTGAAAATAGTTTTGAGCATCATTCATCTCTAATGGAATATCCAATGTTTTGAAAATCTCTAAAATCGTTAAGTTGTTCTTCTTTGTAGGTGTCAAGAGAACAATGTCTTTGTACTCTATCGGACGACTTTTTTTTGATTTTTTATCATAAATCATAAAGGAGGAATCAATTAATTGACGAATTTTTAGTCCTGTCATAAAAAGTTCGCCTTCTGTTTTGTCTTCCAGTATATCATCCGTCGGAATCTCAATCTCTGATTCTTCCTGTTCTTTTTCATAGATCATGATTTCCGGCTCAAACTGTTCATTCTCTGGAAAGTCTGAAAATCCTTGGATCAGTTTGGCTGCTTCGTCATAATTGATTTGACCCACTGCTGGATCCATTAGTTGTTCAAAAATAAGATTCGTAAAAGAAAGGACTTCTTTTCTAGAGCGGAAGTTCTCAGCCAAAACGATTCGACGTCCGCCTTCTTTCTTTGAGAAATTCTCGTATTTCCCGATAAATAAACTAGGATCTGCTAAACGGAAAGAATAGATGGATTGTTTGACATCCCCAACCATGAACATATTTCCTTTTGTATCATCAGGTTCTCTTAGCCAGTATAAAATGGCTTCTTGTAATTGGTTCACGTCTTGATATTCATCTACCATTACTTCTTTGAATTTTTTTCGATAATGTTTTGAAGCTTCACTTGGCAGCCATGCATCTTTCGTTTTTTCTGTGAGAATCTGCAACGCTAAATGTTCCAGATCATTGAAATCCAGCACACCTTTTTCCCGTTTACGCATACTGAAACCGTCCATGAAGCTTTGCGTGACTTTTGTCATTTCTTCGACTATCGGTAGTGCTTTGTCCGTTAATTCTTCCATTTGGCTTGGGGAAACAGGAAAATAACTTTTACTTATCTGCTGAATCAGTTTTTTTGCTTTATCCCTCATGCCCTTGACTTCATTGGAAATTTCTTTCAATTCTGCTTTCCGACTGCTCTTAAAAGTTGAAAAAGTTAGTTGTTCCAAACCAGCATAAGCTTCTTCTAACCGATCTTGCGAGAACGCTTCATAGATATTCTTGATCTGCTGTTGTTCTCCAGCTACTTGCTCATGCATTTTTTCTAATCCTTCACCTTGTGCTAACTGAGTCATCTGTTCATATAATTGTACACATTGGTATATATCTGCCAAAACTAAAGGACGGATTTGTTCTTGATATAATCGAGATTTCGCTAGCCCCTCAGGCAAACGATAATTATCGCTTAACTGTTCTAGCCATTTTTGGGGGTCAGGGTTGGCACGGGCAAACTCATAAAGAGAAAACACCAGATTCGTCAAGCCGTCATCTGAACGATCATTAGAAAAATTCATTGTTAATTGGAAAAATCGTTCATTATTTTCTGCATAAAGTGCTTCTCTCAGCTCGTCCCACACATCCTCCTTCATCAAGATCGTTTCTGTTTCATCTGTTAACATGCGAAAGACTGGATCAATATCAATTAAGTAATAATAACGTCGAATAACTGTCAGGCAAAAAGCATGTAAGGTTGAGATATTCGCTGTGGGCAATAAAACTAACTGCTTAGTAAAATGCTGTCTACGTACAGGGTCACTTTCGCTATTGACGGATTCTTGTAATGCCTCTTGAATTCTTTCTTTCATTTCTCTTGCGGCAGCTTCAGTAAATGTCACAATCAATAATTCATCGATATCAAAACCCATTTTTAGTTTTTCAATCACTCTTCGAACAAGCACTGTAGTTTTACCTGATCCGGCAGACGCAGAGACTAATAGATTATCTCCTTGATCAAAAATCGCTTGCCACTGATCATCTGTGAATCGTTCATTTTGCGGTTTTAAAGGAATTTGATTCACTCTTCTTCACTCCTTTTCAATATTCTACGCAGTGCTTCTTCCTTATCTATTTTCTCCAGACGGTGGTAATTATTTTCTTTCAGCATCACATCAAACGTACAGATGCTTCTGAATGGACAAAATTCGCAGGCAATCCGCTGTTTATCTTTATAAGCTGGATTTAGTTTGATTTCTCCGGAAGTAATCGCATCTCCAGCTAACCGCATATTTTCCCGATTATGCGCCATGAATAGTTGCAGTTCTTCTTCCGTGAAAAATTTGTCTTTACTGAAACTACCTTTTTGGTATTCATCTTTCGCATTTTTTTTCACTGGATAGATCAGTGATTGTTCTTTTGCTTCCAGTGAATGATCTAGTACTTCTAAAAGAGCGGGATCATCGACAAAAACGCCATCATAACTAAATTTTTTCAATGTATTCTTCTCTACATCATCTGTCTCCGTCAATACAGGATTATGAACATGTAAATAATATGATCCTGCTGGTTTAACAGCCGCCTTTCCAGTCAAACGTACCGCATCCATCAATGCTACGTCCAGATACGTCAATAATTGCATAGCCATGCCATAATAAGCTTCTGTGACATCGAATGAACGTCCGCTAGATTTGTAATCAACGACGCTTAGCCAAGTATCTTCTTGTTCAGAAGCTACATCGATTCGATCGATTTTCCCTCGAACATGGAGTTTTCCACCATTACTCAACGGTAATTCCAGACCTGTGATACCTTTTGCTCCAGCAATCTGACCAAATAGAATCTCTGTCTGAAGAGGATGCATGCCTGTATTTTTGCTCTGTTTTTGCAAAGCCCATGCCACTTTTTGAATCGTCTGTCCTAACTGGTAGCGGATATAGTTCATTCTTGCAGAACTATCCAATATCTCAAACCGAAGTTCTCCGAATACTTCCTGCAGCACTTTTTCAGTAAAGTCTCTACGCTGCGTATCGGACATATTCACTAAGGATAATTGGTTTGAAAACAGTAGCTTGAAGAAACGATCCAATGATTCATGATAAAAATCACCAGTTGCTGCTGGAGTTAGACCATAAACAGTTCGTTCTTTCAATTTCAAACCAAATTGCATGAAGTATTTGTATTCACAATTATAAAAATTCTCCATACGTGAAATTGAAGTATAAATTTCTTTTCCATAAAGCTCTTCCGCCATTTTTTCTGGCATCGAAACAGGAACATTTAAATGTTCCTGACTTTCAAAAATCTGTAAAGCAAAATTTCGCCATGACGAATTCAGTACTAATTCTTTGAGCTTTTGCCAGTGCTTTGGTACAGGTTTTTTTTCATCTAAAGCTAATCGATAAATCCTATTGACTGTATTGATTCCGCTTCTGTAAGTCCCTACATAACAATTAGGGTCGCTTTCGATCGTCAAATGCTCTTTTCTCTCGACGGGAACAGATAAATATTCTGTGATTCTACGCAAATAAGGAGACATCTTCAGCGAGCCATCTGTGTCATAGCTTTGTGCATAACTAAGATATAATCGATCTGTTCCGGAAAGAAAAACAAGATAGGCTTGGAAAGGCTCAAAAGAGATACTTTCCTTTGATGGGTCGAATAAAAACTGTCCATCTGGCAAGGCCTGATTTAATACTTCTCGTTCTTCACTGGACAACAATCCTTTTGTCTCTTTTCGGTCTGGAAACACTTGATCATTCAACCCTAATGCAAAAGTGACGGCAGCTTGATTTGGTCGAACTAATTCCAAACGATTGATTCGCACTTGGTCGATTGCGGTAGGGATTTTACCATAACTTAGATTTTCTAGACCACTCGTAATGATTTCTTGGAACAGTGACCAGTCAAAAGCCGATTCACCATAAATTACTACATATTCATCCAACAGATCAATCAGCGCTCCCCATGTCTGCTCATGGTTTCTTGCCGCTTCTAAGTTTCCTCTGTCTACTTCCTGATTACGCCAAAACAATAATTGTTGCTGTACGCCACTTTGGATCAAAAATTGATAAAAAACATTTGCGGCCTCTTGTCCTGTTTTGCTTTTCTTTATTTTTTTCAAAAATACTGGTACAGCTTTCTGAAATAATCGTCTAATCGTATTTGACTGTTCTTCCAAATACTGTACGTCTTCAATCTGTTCTGCTTCAAAATCATACGCCACAAACTGCCAGTCTTTTTCACGAGTCCAATAAGTTCCTTGATAATTGTAAGCAAGTGCTACATTTTCAGTGATGTCCAGTTTTTTCCTGAATTCATCTCGCTCTTGTTTCCATTCATCAAGTTCGGTTTCTGCTTCCGTCGACAGAAATAATTCAGTTTTGAAAAAACGCATAATATCACTTAGCCGATAAGAATAGCGGTCAAGAGCGAACAGACTGTTGATCCATTCGATCAGCGGATGATTTTCCATCATTTGTTCTTCATCGATATAAAAAGGAATTGCCATTTCTTGAAAGATCGGCCGAAGGATATTTCCATATAAAGACATATTTTTTGTCAGCACTTGGATATCACGATAACGGTAGTTTTCTTCACTGACTAGTCGTCTGATTTCAACAGCTAATTGTCGGACTTCTTCAGTTGGATTTTCAGCTTCCCACAAATGGAGATGCTCTTGTCCCCCTAATTTGTGTACTGCCGCTTTCTTTTGGCTAGATGTCTCTTCCCACATTGTTTGCAGCAGTTGAAGCTCTGTCGGACGAGTCTGCTCTGGTGCAAATCGGTCCACTAATATAGGGACTTTCCGTTCTCTTGCACTTTGAAAAAGACGGAAATAAAGCTTTCCAGTCTCATGAAAGAGCGTAAGTACTTCTGGAAGATCCGCTGTATAAGGACGATCCAGCAATAAATCGACAACCAATTGCCCCTTTTCCATCATTGCCTGCAGTAATTGATACTCTTGACCATTGATTCGAGAAAAACCACTGACAATAAATTTGACGTTGTTGAAATCTTGTGTCTGCATATAATTTGCTAGTATAGATAGTGCATCTTCATTTGTTAGTGCACGTTGAGTCAATTCGCTGTCATAAGCTGAAAAAATCAGCTTCAAGTCTTTCATTTTAAGTTGCTGGTCTTCTGCATTAGGTGAATCACCAAATAAAAGCATCAGGTCTTCTGGTTGAATATTTCCTGTACGCAATTCACTGTAGAGTTCTTGTAATTGACGAATAAACCCTCTTTTATTGATTTCTCCGCGAAAGATTGTTAATTCTTCCTCATTTTTTTCTAAAATCTGTCGCAAGATCATTGCAGATCCTGATTCTGATAATTCATTTCCTGTAAGAAGAGTTGTCTGTTGCAGCAAATACCAAGCCAGACGATAAAAACTAAATACTTGAACGTTTGTTGTGCTGAAAGCTTTTTTTCCGCTTCTTCTTCGCATCTCCGCTAAAATTTCTTGTTCCTGTTCGAATTTGCTGTAGTTGGGAACAAGGAAAAATACTTGGTTACTTGCATCCTGGTCGAGCCAAGCGGATGCTTCGTCGATCAAGACTTGACGGTGATCTTTTTTCCCGTTTCCAAGAATAAATTGTAAAGACATGCTTTTCCTCCTTCAACACATGATACGGTGCTCCTTTATTATATCAAAAAATACTGAACATTTGTTCTATATTCTTCAAATTATATCCTTTTAAGGTTCTGATATTTCTACTTTTTTAAGTATACGCAAAAAACAGGAACTGCTGCAAATAAGCAATTCCTGTTTTTATGTTCATTGATTAATGAATAGAGCCCATTAGTTTTTTGATTGGTTCTTTCACAGTAAATAGCAAGATACCACCGACGATTGCTACTGCACCGATAATACCGAAGTAGGCAGATTCTGTTCCCGGTGTGTAGAAGCGTGCAATTTGTGCATTGATTGCTTGTGAAGAAGCATCAGCTAAGAACCAAATAGCGATTGTTTGTGATTCAAATGCTCGTGGTGCTAATTTTGTTGTCACAGACAAACCAACTGGTGAAAGACACAATTCAGCAATAACCACGATGAAGAAACTTCCCAACAACCACAATGGACTTACTTTTCCACTTGTTCCATAAAGCATACCCGGCAACATCAATAGCAAGTACGATAATCCTGCAAATAAAAGTCCAAGAGAGAATTTCACTACTGTAGATGGTTGACGTTCACCAAGTTTCGTCCATATCGTTACGAATACTGGTGTCAGAATAAAGATGAAAATTGGATTCAATGATTGATACCAGCTTGCTTGGATCGTTACACCAAATAGCGTAGATTGTGTACGTTCACTAGCAAATAAAGCTAAGATAGATGAACCTTGTTCTTGTAATGACCAGAAAATGATTGCTGCAAGGAATAATGGGATATAAGCCCATACTCTTGGTTTTTCTTCAGCAGTTACATCTTTTGAAGTCAGCATTTTGATAAAGTAATACAACGGTAAGATAATCCCCAATACACTGATTGTATTGACAAAAAAGTCAATTGTCAGATGACCAGTTAGTTGTGCCCCGCCGAATACTGCAGCGATAACAACAAGTGCGATGATCAAGTTACGGATGAATCCTTTACGTTCTTCAGTTGTCAAAGGATTCGGCGGTGTTGTACCCACTCCGTCTAATGTCTTGCGTCCTTGGATGATGTATTGTAATAATCCAAAGAACATCCCAATAGCAGCTAAAGAGAACCCTAAATGATAGTTATATTCTTGACCGATTGTACCAACGATTAGTGGTGCTAATAATGCCCCTAAGTTGACACCCATGTAAAAAATCGAAAATCCTGCATCTCTTCGCAAGTCAGTCTTTGAATAAAGATGTCCGACCATGCCAGAAACATTTGGTTTCAAAAAGGCGGTTCCGATAATAATCAATGCCATCGAAACAAACAATGTACTTACACCAAATGGTAAAGCCAAGACGATGTGGCCAAGCATAATGAAAACTCCACCGAAGAATACAGTGCGTTTTGCTCCTAACACTCGGTCAGATACCCATCCGCCGACGATACTAGACATGTAGATCAAAGATCCGTAGATCGACATGATAGCTAATGCTGTTGCTCGTGGTAATCCAAGTCCCCCGTTGGCAACTGTATCGTACATATAATAGATAAGTAATGCACGCATACCGTAATAACTAAATCGTTCCCACATCTCAGTGAAGAACAAAGTTGACAATCCCTTCGGCTGCCCGAAGAAGCCCTTGTCTTGCTGTTTTTCCATAATCTATACCCCAATTCTTTAAATTTTCAGAAAATATTATACATCTTTACCGAAAAATTTAACTAAAAAACTTATTTAAGAAATATAAACTAATTTTCTATAAAAACAAGTAATTTTTAATGGCAATATCATAAAAAAAAGAAGATAGAGATTTAATAATTATATATCAGCTGTTTTTTTCAAATAAGCAAAAATTCCTAAAACACAACAATGAAAGCGATAACTAAGAAAAATCCTTACATAACGATTTTTCTTATTAAAATTGTTTTTTGAACTTCGCTTATTTTTTGTGAGCATATCTGTTTACTTACTTTTTGTAAGGTGCTATACTTCATTTCGTAATCAATTAAAAAAATGCAAAACGCAAATCAAAGGAGAAATTTTATTATGACAACTTTTACTGACACTTTGAAAAACCGCCGTTCAATCTATCATCTAGGACGTAATGTTTCACTTTCTAATGAAGAATTAACAACTTTGATCAAAGAAGCAATTAAAGAAAGCCCAACTGCTTTCAATGCTCAATCAACACGCGCTGTTATCCTTTTCGGAGATGCACATGAAAAACTTTGGGAAATCACTGAAGAAGCACTTCGCCCATTGACTCCAGCAGAAGCTTTCCCAAATACACAAAACAAATTAGCTGGTTTCAAAAATGGTTATGGTACAGTATTATTCTTCAAAGATACTGACGTGGTAAAAGGTCTACAAGAACAATTTGAATTATATGCAGACAACTTCCCAGATTGGTCAGAACAATCAAACGGAATCGCAACAGCTAATACTTGGGTAGCATTAGTTGATAAAGGATTGGGCGCAAACTTGCAACATTACAACCCAGTTATTGACGAAGCAGTTGCAAAAGAATGGAATATCCCTTCAAACTGGAAACTACGTTCGCAATTAGTATTCGGTTCACCAGAAACACCGGCTGGGGAAAAAGAATACATGAACGATGCCGATCGCTTCCGCGTATTTGGATAATTTTATTTGAAATAAAAAACAGAGGTTGTGACAAACATCTTGTCGCAACCTCTGTTTTTATTCTGGATCAATCATAATATCAATCTCTGCCTCATCGTTTAAGCGTTGGGACAAAAATGGAACTAATTCTTCTAATGATGCAGAAAATTTCAGCATCGGTCCTCGCCATCCGTTTCGGAAAAAATTCATTTTTACGATTTTTGAACCTTTTGGCTGATATAATACAATTTTATTGATCTCAGAAAAAGGAACACCTTTTTTGTCAAAGCTATTCAAAACAAGTCCTTCTTCTGTGATTCCTCTACTGTCCAACAAAAAACTAATAAAAATCATTGCTGACAAGATCCCTTTTGCCAATTCATCTGCTGTAGGATGACTGATGAGTGTATACCAAATGACTAGTGACACTAAGAAGGGTATCACCAAGTAGACCCATCGATTTCGCACAGTCCGATAAATAATTTCTTTTCGAACCAGCCAAAGAAATAAAAACATCACAACAACGAATAAAAACAATAGAACCGTAAAGAATGTTACCATGACAACTCGCCTCGCTTTTTCTTCTCCCCAGAAAATAGGAAAAGAATACTGATTTACCTTCTCAAAGAAATTGGACTTGCAGCACGCCGCACGTCCAATTGTTTTCTTTATTCAAATGTATCATATTTTGCAACAACCATGCTTGCTTTTTCATCTAATAATTCTTGGTCCTCTGCAGCACATTGGGCAACTTTGACCACGGCGCAGTTTGTCATTTTTGATACAACTTCACCAATGACCGTTTTTGTAAAACCAATTGGTTTGCATGCATATTGTTCTCCTAAATTAATCTTTTCTTCCGTCATCAAAATCCTCCTAAACTGCTGGAACTTTTCTCCACATTACCACTGCTATTTCTTTGGAGATTTAACTCATTGATTTTTATTTACAGTTAAAAATCAACCTTACAGGCATTATAGCGTACTGTTTTCGTTTTCACAATTAAAACAGCTGTTGTATTTAGAAGAATTTTTTTCAAAAAATTAAAACATATTCCTTAAAAACTAATTATTTCCTACATATTAAAATATAATACTTCCATTTCCAATAAAAATACATTTATAATAGGAAAGATAAACAGCTGAAAAGGGAGATTTCAAATGAAGAAAAAAACGTTCAAAAAACTATTGTTTCTAGGGGGCACAGCTGCTCTTTTATTAAGCGGTACAAGTTATTACCTACATATCCATTCTCCAGAACATACAATGAACACTGCACAAAAAAGTTCAACACAAAAAACAAAAAAGACAAAAGAGAAAGCAGAAGTTTTACTAGATGTTCCATTAGAGAGCCAGTTTGATTCTCCTTCTTTAGAAAATGGCTGTGAAGTCACTTCGCTTTCTATGCTTTTATCTTTTTATGGTTATGAAACAACTAAAAACCAGTTGGCTGAGCAATTGGATTACATCCCTGTTTTCAATGCAGATGGGACTCATGGCGATCCTAATGAAGGATTTGTTGGTGATATCAGTGGCGGAGACTGGGCTATGGGCGTCTATGTTCCCCCAGTTGCCTCCCTTGCTCAGCAAATCGTCCAAACGGATTATCACACTTTTCCAAAAACCGATGCTCAACTCGATGATATCAAAAAAGCACTATCTAAAGGAAATCCTGTCTGGACTTCTGTGACTATCAATTTTGAAGTCCCAGATGAAACTGATTTTATGACTTGGACCACAAATAATGGAGAAGTAAGAGTCACTCCTCTTGTTCATGCTTGTGTAGTCACTGGATATGACAAAGAAAATATTTATGTCAACGATCCCTATGGTGTAAAAAATCGAGCAGTACCGATCAACGATTTTTCGGCGATTTTCACTGCAATGGGTGGACAGATGCTAACTTTGGAGAAAAGCTAGTAATTCAAACAAAAATCCCTTATACTCAAGATACCAAACCTTTGAAGGGAGCGTAGATAATGGAAAAATTCACACATAAAAAAATGGATCCAAATGAAATTCCGATTATTTTTGTCCGTGACTGCAAGGGAAATGTTCAAGGTAAAGTCTCTATTAATGAGTGGAACGAGCGTCGCAGACCTGCTACCCTCAATGAACTGGAAATCAAATTGTATCGTCAATCTCTTGTTTATTACGCAGATCAAGAGTACGAGAAAGCCACCGATTTATTGAAATTTCTGATTGCTCGAACAGAGTATACTCGCTTTGAATATATTGAACGTTTAGCAAACATTTATCATATTATGAATGAACCTGTCAAAGAATATCAGTTACTGGACACCGTCTTGTCAGTAGCAGAACTGATTGCCCTTCCTGCTGGATTAGAAAAGAAACTAGTACGCCGCCTTTTACGAGTAAAGCAACAACTATCCGATCAAGAAAAATAACTTGCGTTTTTTTAGGAAAGTGCTATGATTATTTTGTTGAATAAATGGGATGTAGCCAAACTGGTAAGGCACTTGACTCTGAATCAAGCAATTGTAGGTTCGAACCCTGCCATCCCAATTTGATGTGCTTGCTGAAAAAATGAACCCCCTGTAAAAGAACAATCTTTTTGCAGGGGGATTATTGTATTATTTTTACTACTTCTATTTAGTTTACATAATTAAATTATGAATAATAAAATCGGGCGTATTCTTAATACAAAAACTGATTTACCCAATAATTGCTAATGCTTTCTCCGGAACTTTTTCTCTAGGAACTTCCTCATACGTTTCTATGTGTGCTCCTTTATTGCTAATTTTCAAATAATGATTTTCTTTTAACACAGAAAGACCATTAAATTCAACCGTTCGTTCTTTCCCATTGGCATCAGCAGCTTTCTGCACATACCTTGCTGTACCATATTCATTTACTTCCTCTGGTTTTTGTGTCTTTACATAGACCTCTCCTTTTTCAACTAATGGATTTAGCTGATCAAGTATACCAGGGATTTCTCCATAACTTCCTTCAGTATAATATTTCAGTCCAAATAGCAAAATACCACTAATCGCCGCCAGTCCAATCAAATATTTAATCACTTTCATCTTTCTACCTCCTTGTTATATATTCAGTATATGGATCAGTTAAAGAAATTCCATCCGTCCCAAGTTGGAGATTTTTCTCCTACTTTAGAAGCGAGAATCGAGTGTTTTTTTAGTAAAAATGATCGTTATTTGATATTATTGACGTGTGGATAAATCAGTTTTTCTCGTTTTGTCCATGTAAAAAATCATGTTGATAGCAAAGGATGTGTTCAAAATGAATCAAGAAGAATTATTTCAAAAAGTCAAGGAAATGATTAAGAACGGCAATTTCGATGGCGCAAAACGATTTATCGAAGAACATAAAGAACAATTAGGACCTTATAAAGAGAAAGCCCAAAATCTTTTAAAAGATGTAAATATCGACAGTGTCAAAAACAAATTTAAAAATCTATTCAAATAAGTAAAACTTTCACTTTTGTAAAATCAAAGGAGGATAATGCTACTGCATCGTCCTCCTTTGGTTCTTTTCTGAATACTTCATACTAAAATAAACGTGTCGGATCGTAATGATAAGTCACATTGCCGTTCAGTGAGGCTTTTCCCACCACATATTTACGATTCTCCAACTTCAGCCACGCTTCTCGAAAAGCCATTAATTCTTCTCTTTTTACATCGATCTTTTCGATTTTTCCATCGATCAAATCTTGAATAAGTTGTTCATATGGATTCATTTTTTTCCTCCATCTGCTGTCAATCAATAAGTTGTAAAAATAGGTTCATATGCTTTTTTGGTATCTAGATCTTCTCTGACTTTGACTGTCGTATAAATAATTTTTTCTACTGGGATACTATAATAACTTCCTTCACCATTATTGAATCGGTGAACGTCTTTCTTTGCTAAAATACCATTTATTTTATTCGTCAGTACACGTTGTTCGACACTGTTACTTACAACATAGTAAATCACCCGAATATTATTGATTAAATGCAAATCGATTTCTAACACTACATGATCCATGAAAATCCCACTCCTTCTTTCACTTTGATTATAGCAAGTTTCTCCTCTAATTTCAAAATCGATACAGATTTTACCGGATAAATCCACAAAACTGCTTGCGCCATTTCGCACAAAGTGTTATTTTGTATCATGGACTTTATTTATTGGAGGCAATAGTATGATCGCGATCGGTCAATTTGTTTTTTATATTCCTTTTTTTATTATGATAAGCATTCTTTTCTATTACATAAAATGGACAAAAAAGAAGTTTTCAGTTTTACTGGCCTCTTTACCTGCTGTATATTTTACTTATCAAATTTTTTCTTTTAGGCATTGAGAAACAACGTCTGTATTAATAACACACATCATCGAATTGACGCTTTCAGTAATTTTTCTTATTATTTGGATCTATTTTTTATATAAGAATCAGAATTGAATCCCTCGCATGTTTAAAAAGAAAACGATTAAAGATGCAGCAAATTTCTGCCGATCTTTAATCGTTTTTTCTATTCTGTTATACCAAAAAAATGTTTGAATCGGTGAAGGATCGTTCCTTGTTTTAATTCTATAAATTCTTGTGCGATCGGGTACTTTTCTTCCAAATTTTCTTTGTTCTTTTCGATCAGGCTTTTCGCTTCTTCATATTTTTTATCTGCACATAGTGCTTTTACTTCCTGTAATACTTTTCCTGCTTCCATTTGCCTCACCCTCTTGCCATTTTATTGCTTTAAGTTTTATTTAAGTTATACGCATTATTCTAGTTTCATCCCAAATAACCTTTTTTCATTTTTACTCCTCGAACTAATCAGTTTTCTAAATGCTGATTGGTTCGTCTTTTTTATTTTTCCTCCATTTCATTCTGCTCTTCTGTTAATTTATCTAATGCTTTGATTGATGCTGCGGCTCTTGCATAATCATAGCTGTATAATTCCATAAATTTATCAGGCAGAACAAACCACGCTGGATGATAACCGTTAGCTGTGACAGGGAATCCTTTATCTTGTTGATTATCTCCATCCCATCTCAGAGCGACACCTTTTTTTCCTTTCCACTTTACTAAAGCGATCGAGTATCCCTTTTTTGTTTGTGTGCCGTCTTCAATAATTGCTAAAATTTCTAATTTTTCTTTTGGCGCACGGACTTCTTGAGGACGAACCATTTTCTATTCCTCCCTTATCTCATTACTTCACGACCAACACACTGCAAGGGGCATGTGATACGACATAAGAAGCGGTCGATCCAACTAATGCTTGTTGTATAGCACCTTTTCCTGTCGCTCCCATAACGATCAAATCAATATTTTCTTGTCCAGGGATGACATTGGCAATCAAATTTCTTGGATCTCCAGTTTCAACTATTGCGTGGATCTCAGCAATGCCGAACTCTTTGGCATCATTGATTTTTTTAAGCATGGCTACTTCTGTTCTTTGTTTTTCATCTGCATAGATTTTTGAAAAGGCATAGGCACTATGGGTCAGCTCAACTTTGTTGATGATTGACACGATAAATAAGTGGGCTTCATTGTCCTTTGCTAAGTCAAGGGCTTCAGCGAACGCTTTGATCGATTGTCTTGATCCGTCAACTGCTACCATGATGTTCTGGTATCTTTTACTCATTGGAACCGCCTCCTTTTTCTTTTATTGTAACATCTCAAGCAAAAATACAAAAAATATACGCAATATGTAAATAAAATGATGAACAAAAGCAATTTCTTTCGAGTTATTTATACATTTCTTTTCTCATCAGAACACCTGTTCTAATCCCATTATTACTGCATTATGTGAAATTCCTCATCATTTTTCACATCGAGCGAACATCATTCTGTTACAAAAAACGTGGATTTGTCATAAATTGTCATGCTTCTTTTACCTATGAAATATTTTCACGTGTTAAAGTATTCCTCGTTGAACACAACAAATAAAACTTTTTAACGAATAAAGGAGATTTTTCATGACATCACTTAAAACTTTACTTTTTGGAACAACTTTGGCTGCCGGCGCTGCATTCTTCATGGGAACGACTGCTCATGCGGACGAAGCTTATACCGTTCAATCAGGTGATACTCTATCAACGATTTCTCAAAAATACGTTGGTGATAACTCCTTGATCAATGCCATTGCAGAATCAAATTCAATTTCTGATATTAACCTGATTTACTCAGGACAACAATTAACAATCCCAACAGAAGGCTCTGCACAAGCAACCGTTCAAGAAGCACCAGTCCAAGCTGAACCTGTTCAAGCTGAACAACCTGTTGTACAAGAAACGGTTCAAACGGAAACACAAGCAGCGCCTGTTGCTGAAACACAAGCTGCTCCTGCTGTAACAGAAACTACTGCTACTCCAGCAAGCACAAGCTCTGCAAAAGAATGGATCGCACAAAAAGAATCAAGCGGTTCTTACACAGCAACGAACGGACGTTACATCGGCCGTTACCAATTAGATTCTTCTTACTTAAATGGTGACTACTCTGCTGCGAACCAAGAAAGAGTGGCAGAACAATATGTTACTTCACGTTATGGTTCTTGGGAAGCGGCGAAAGCATTCTGGGAAGCAAACGGTTGGTACTAAGATTCATTATTTGAACGTTTAAACACATTCAAAATATAGTAAGAGGTCATGCGATTTATTCTTTCGCATGACCTCTTTTTGAGTTTAAGTTTAGCCTTTATTCCTTAACTATCGTTTGCCAGTATTTCTTGTATCAGAATCTATAAATCTACTATTTGAATCAATCTATTAGGTTTTAAACTGTCCCACCTTCACACAAATTTTTTTGATTTATTTGAATCTGGTTCCGTTGTTTAAAATTTTTCCTATATTCTTTTAGATAATATGTTATTTTCTTTCTCATCGCTCCAGGTGTACCTTCTCTTTATAAAAAAAGATATCAACAGAGAAACTCCGTCGATATCTTTTTTCCTTCTCAAAAAAACAAATTATGCGGCTAAGAAGACTCGAACTTCCACGAGGTCACCCTCACTAGCGCCTGAAGCTAGCGCGTCTGCCAATTCCGCCATAGCCGCATCACATCTTTTAGTTTAGGATTACATGTGTTTTTTGTCAAGAACATATTTTTGTTCTTTTTCATTTCTATACGCCCTCCCTTATGCCATCTACACAAATAATTCATCCGAGCAACTCCATCATCTATTGAGGGTTGGTGAAAAAATCTGTTTTATCCATATGATCGATTTCAATGTTAAACGAACGACTCTGGGATTAGTAACTATTTTATTTTTTTCTTCATTTCTTTTTTCCTCTTTTTCTCGATTCAGCTATCTTCTTTCATTTAGATATTGATTATTTCTTCTGTTGGTTACTATCCTTCTGGAATTCTAGACGCTGAAGTAATTCACGTTTTCTTTCTTCTAGAGGTCATAAGTAACGAATGAACGAACTTCAAATAATTTTTTTATTGTAATTCATAATTGTATTGTTCGATGATTCTTAATACGATATGACACAATAAATAAAAATAGGCATGGCTATTTACAACAATAGTGCTATAGTAGAAAACAAATGAATAAGGTTACTTAAAGAGGTGAATACGATGAAACTGATCAAACTATGGGAAGCAGATTTAAAGAAAGCTTATCTGCTACAAACTAGCTTTGGACCAAATGAGAATGGATTTATCAACAATGCTTATGGCTATACATTTGCTGAATTTTTAGATTATGTAAAAAAATGCGAAAAAACGTCTTTAGGAATCGATCTTCCTGAGAGTTACGTTCCCGCAACCGTCTTTATTTTAGAAAGTGATGAACATGAGTATGTAGGAATTTTTAATTTGCGCCATAAACTGAACGAAACATTAAGAAACGGCGCTGGCCATATTGGTTACGGCATCTCCCCTAATTATCGTAAAAAAGGATATGCCACACAGGGATTAGCATTAGTACTACAAGAGGCAAAAAAAATCGGCATTGATGAGGCACTTTTGTCTGTAAATAAAAAAAATCTTGGCAGTCTTAAAGCACAACAAAAAAATGGGGCTGCGATTTATCGTGAAGATGAGAAAGAATACTATACGAAAATCAAACTGATGTAAAAAAGAAGGATTCCAAAAGGAAAGGGATTTGAATGTCCTTTATCAATAGAACACATTTATTTAATTAACTTATAATATAGCAGACAAAATTTTATAAACAAAGAAACCTTTTATCTCTTTTCTTCTAGAAAGGATAAAAGGCTTTTTTGTTTTTCCTATTTGCTCCTCATAGCTAGTCAGCCAAGATTTCTATCGTATCCCCAACGCAATCCGTGCATAACGGCTCATCTTATCTGTCGTCCATGCTGGATACCAGACTAGTTTGACTTCTGCTTTCGTTACTTCTGGCACTTCTTTTAATGCGTCATGGATAGATTCTGTTAAAATATCTGCTAATGGACAGCCCATAGTTGTTAAAGTCATCTTAATGACTGTTTCTCCATTTTCAGGATTGAATTCTATATCATAAATCAAGCCTAAATTGACGATGTCGATTCCTAATTCAGGATCAATCACCATTTCCAAGGCAGCAAGAATACGTTCTTTGATTAGTTCTATTTCTTGTCCAGACCGTTCTTGGTTTGCTTCGCTCATCGTACGACACTCCTTAACACGATTTTTATTTATCATACTCTTTTTTTAGCTGCTTGTAAATGAGAATTTAGAAGGAAGATTCTCGTTTAAATTTATAAAAATGTTCTTATTAGATGTAATAGATTAAATTTATTCTAAAATAAACCTGATTCCTCATTTTTTTTGTGAACGATTTTTTATTTCTGGCAATACGCCAGTTGTTCGATACATTTTTTGTTCGTTTTCATTTGCAAACCGGCCAAATACTGAATGAGTTGGTAAAATATTGATAAATGCATCGTCGTCGATTTCATGGACGATCTGATCAAGATCATACATTTCGTAGCGGGTGATGACCATCATGATCATGTTCCCTTGCTTTTTTGAATAGCCACCGACAGACGGCAGTAATGTCATTCCACGTACCATCCGTTTTGCTAGTTCTTCTGTTACCTCTTCTGGCTTGACGGTAACGATCATTGCTGTTACTTTTTGATGACTCGTGTGGATGGCATCAATTACTTGAGTCATTGCATAAATGGAAATAATCGTATACAAGGCACTTTCCCAGTTAAAGAAGAAGCCTGCGATGACTACAATGATACCATTTAGAATCAGCATGTAATTTCCGACTGTTTTTCCAGTTGTTTGTGAAAGTACAAGAGAGATGATATCCATCCCACCAGTTGTAAAGCCCATTTTTAAAGATAATCCTACGCCAAGACCTAATAAAACACCGCCTACTAGGGCATTCATCAAAATATTATCAGTGATCTGTCCGACTGGAAGCAGCATCGTCATCACCGATACACATACAACATTCACAAAACTAAGGATCGTTGCTCGTTTTCCTACTTTGAGAAACCCTAATACAAACACAGGGATATTCAAAAGAAAAATAAATGTTCCTGTGTCTATCTTGATATGAAACCATTCATATAAAAGCGAGGAAATGATTTGAGCGATCCCATTCATCCCTGCAGAAAAGACATTGGCTGGAATCAAAAAATAATTTAAAGCGACCGCAGCGGTCAATCCGGTTATCAAAATAACCACTATTTTCTTTAATCTTTCATTTTTATGATACGCAGTCATAATTTTACTCACAAGCACCTCTCCCCTACTTTGGTATTCCAAATGTAAGAATAACAGTTTATCTATTAAAATAAAATACTTCGAACTCAAATGAGAAGAATTTTAGCAAACAGGTAAGAATCTGCCCTAATCCTATGATAAGATAGATGTATGGTAAATATTTATATGTATATCAGGAGGGTTCCTATGGCAAAAGATGCTAGCTTCGACATTGTATCAGAAGTCAATACAGAAGAAGTAAAAAATGCGATTCAGCAAACAACAAAAGAATTGTCCAATCGCTTTGACTTCAAGGATTCTACAGTAGAAATCAAATTAGAGAACAGCAATCTAGTTGTATTGAGCGATGATGATTTCAAAATCGAACAGATCAAAGATGTATTATTTGGTAAGCTGATCAAAAGAAATGTGCCAATCAAAAATATCCATTTTTCTGAATCGGAACACGCTCTAGGTGGCAAAGCTCGACAAACTGCCGATTTGGTCAACGGAATCGATCGTGAAAACGCGAAGAAAATCACTACAGCTATCAAAAATGAAAAACTGAAAGTAAAAGCACAAATCCAAGAAGATCAGATTAGAGTGACAGGTAAGAACCGTGATGATCTACAAGCTGTAATTGCTTTATTACGTAAACTTGACTTACCAATCGAGTTGCAATTCACTAACTATCGTTAATCAAAAAACGAGGCTGACATCTGTCATTCCTCGTTTTTTTTATTTACTGCTTCTTTTGATAACCAAAAACGCTGTATTCCTTCTTCCAATTCCCCAACACTTCGTACTTCTCTTGCTGTTTGCCAATGTTGTGGGAATAAACGTCGATAAGAAAAACTAGAAAATCGTTGATCTGCCAATACAACAATTCCTTGATCCGCCATGCCACGAATCACTCGACCACCAGCTTGCAAGACTTTGTTCATTCCAGGAAGCTGATAAGCGTAAGCAAATCCAAGGTGTTCCTTCTCATCATAATATGATTTGATCAGTTCCTGCTCATGATTCATCTGCGGCAAACCTACACCTACGATCATACTGCCGATCAATCGGTCTCCTCTCAAATCGATTCCTTCTGAAAAAATCCCGCCAAGTACGCAAAATCCAATCAATGTTTCAGCGGGATTTGTTTGAAATTTTGTTAAAAATCGTTCGCGTTCTTCCTCATTCATGTCCGTTTCTTGGATTAGCACATTGCTGTCGGGATATTGCTGTCTGAATGCTTCCACCGCAAGATCTAAATATTGATAAGAAGGAAAGAAAACGAAATAATTCCCGACCTTTCCATCAGCAAAAGCATGAATCGTCTCTACTAATTTTGCCAGACTGTGTTCCCTTTTTCGATAAGTCGTCTCTAGGTAATTTGCGATGAAAACTTGCTGGTTTCCTTCTGGGAAAGGACTCGGCAGTTTGTAAGCCAGACTTTTTTGTCCCCCCAGTGTTTCCTGATAATAAGAGAGTGGTGAAAAACTAGCAGAAAAAAGAATACTGCTTTTTCCTTTATCCAACGACTGCTCAAGAAACAAGCTTGGATCAATACAAAACTCTTTTACTATCAGATCGCGATACGTTTTTTCGACTGTTGTTTCGTAGTGATCATCATAAAATTCACTGACCTTCAAAAAATGAAGCAAATCAAAATAATAAGGAAGCAATTGTTCTTGTGATGGGTGCTCAGGAAATTCTGCCAGCCATTCTTTAATTTTTTCGCTTAATTGATAACCTGCCTTTACTAAAGATTCAGCCGGTGCTTTTTGATGATGATAATCCCAATGATCTTCTTTTGCTATTTCTCGGATCGAATCAAATTCTTTTAATAGTTTGTTGAAACGGCGATGAAGTTTTTTGAATTCCTTTGGTATAGCTTCCTTACTTCGTTTCGTTTTTTCATAAGATAGTTCTGCCGAATACATCTCTCGGGAACGATTTACCAAATTATGTGCTTCGTCAATCAAAAACAGATAGTCCTCGTTTTTTTCATCTTCAAAAAAACGTCTTAAATAAACAGTTGGATCAAATAAATAATTGTAATCCCCAATGATTACGTCACACCAGATACTGACATCTAATGATAGTTCGAAAGGACAAAGTGTATGCTTTCTTGCATAAGTTTCGATGACTTCTCGAGTGATCTGATTCTCATGATTCAAAAGATCCCATAAACCTTCATTAATCCGATTGTAATAACCATTGGCATATGGGCACTGATCTGGATTACAGGTCGTCTCATCTAAAAAGCAGATCTTGTCTTTCGCCGTCAAAGTGACACTTTTTACTTCAGCTCCTGTATCTTTTAATGCTGTCATAGCATCTTCAGCTACTTGTCTAGTTATTGTTTTAGCCGTTAGATAAAAGATCTTTTCTCCCTCTTCTTCCCCTACAGCTTTCAAAGCGGGGAATAACGTAGAGATTGTTTTTCCTGTTCCGGTAGGTGCTTCTACAAACAATTTCTGTTTCGTACGGATCGTTTTATAAGCAGCTACCGCTAGTTCACGCTGACCTTTCCTATACTCATCATGGGGGAATTTCAAAGCCATCAAAGAGGCATTGCGTACAGTGCGCCAGTTTTCTTGAAAAACAAGCCATTCTTTATAATCTTCAGTCAGCTTTTTAAAAAAAGTTTCTAACTGCTCTCTTGTCTGATGTTCAACCTTTCTCGTGATCACTTCTTCTGCCGTCTGGAAGTAAGTCAATTGCAGATTTATTTCTTGTAAATCATGTTCTTGACTATAGATATAGGCATACACCCTTGCTTGATGAAAGAAAAGTTCCACTTGTTCTGGTTCTAAATCTTCAAATCGTGGTTCGGAGGTTTTGATTTCATCTATATAATAAATACCGTCTCTTTTGAAAATACCGTCTGCACGGCCTTCAACGATCAGGTGATATTCATCTAATTGAACTGTTGTTTTTAAAAAGACTTCTTTTTCATAGTTTTCTCCCGCATCTTTTTGGAGCTTACGGTGGATTCTCGCTCCTTCTAATGCAGTATGGTTACTTTTTTTACGATTGTCGATACTTCCACGTCGCAAAATAAATTCTACTAAGTGCCGCACAGATATTTTTGACTGTTTGATCATTTCCACCACCTCTTTCTCTCTAAGATTACCTGAAAAAACCTAGTTTAGCAAAAAGAGCTCTCTTTCCAAACATAAAAAAACACCCTGCTGATTAGGCAGGGATATAGGATATAGAATTTGGATTTTTGGATGAATCTAATGTAACAAGGACATATTAAAATGCTATGAAAACTTACTTTCCTTCTCTTTAGAATATCCAAATACTTTTCATATAGTCTGATAATTCAGATAAGTAAAGAGAAATAAGTACCTGTTTTTGTTTCCTAGCAATGAATGCGTTATACTAATGGATGAAAGAAGTTTTGGCTATCAAGGAGGAATGCACATGCATATCGAAAGATTAAAAACAGGAATGATTGAAGAAAACTGTTATTTGGTCTACAACGAAGAAGCACTTTTGATCATTGACCCTGGAGAAGATGCGGAACGAATCAAACAAGAAATCAAAAAAACAAACCAACAGCCGGTAGCGATTTTGCTTACCCATACTCACTACGATCATATCGGTGCAGTGGAACCTTTACGCGCGTATTATCAAATCCCAGTTTATGTCAGCCCACTAGAGCAAAAATGGCTAGGTGATCCGATTTTGAATCTTTCTGGACTCGGTAGACATGATGATATTGCTGATGTTATTGTCTCGCCTGCAGAATATGAATTTGAAATGAAAACTTATACTTTAGGAAACATGTCTTTTCGCGTCGTCCCTACCCCAGGGCACTCTATAGGAAGCGTCAGCTTTATTTTTGATGATTTTGTCGTTTCTGGCGACGCCCTGTTTAGAGGAAGTATCGGTAGAACCGATCTGTATACAGGGAATTTAGAACAATTACTTCATAGTATTCGGACCCAGCTGTTTGTATTACCTGATGAATTTGCAGTCTATCCAGGACATGGCGATGCAACGACGATTGAACAGGAAAAAAGGACAAATCCTTTTTTCAATCGTTAAAACGACTTAGGAGGAGAATAAAATGACAGAAACTACACTTTACATCGTACGACATGGAAAAACGATGTTCAATACAATTGAACGAGTGCAAGGCTGGTGTGATACACCCCTCACAAAGCAAGGACAAGAAGGCATTCATTATTTAGGTCGCGGGTTAAAAGATGTCGACTTTTCATTTGCTTATTCTAGTGACAGTGGTCGTGCGATCGAAACTGCCCGTATTATTTTAGGAGAACATTCTAAAGGAAAAGAAATTCCTTATTTTATTGAAAAAAGGATTAGAGAATGGTGTTTCGGGTCTCTTGAAGGTGGATATGACATGGAAATGTGGGGTGTGATCCCTCGTGTATTGAATTTTAAAACATATGATGAAATGTTTACAACAGAAGTTTCTTTTGAACAAATTGCTAATGCTGTATACAACTTAGATACCGCTGGGTGGGCGGAAACTTATGAAACATTGCGAGACCGTATATGGACAGGATTTGAAGATATCGCCCATCACTGCGAAAAAAATGGTGGTGGAAATGTTTTAGTCGTATCTCATGGTTTGACGATCGCCTTTTTGCTTAATCTGATCGATCCTAAACAGCCTGTTCGTGCTGGGCTTTTAAATGGCAGCGTAACAAAGGTCACTTATGCAAACGGTCGATTTTCTATCCACGGCATCAATGATACGTCTTATATCGATAACGGGAAAACACATAGTCGCGACTCGTTTCTATAATGGGGATATTTTATTTTTTACTAGAGAATCATAAAAGGCAAAGTCTGAACGAGGGCTTTGTCTTCTTTTTTCTCTTCGTGTACTTATCTGCTTTATTTCTCAAGTTTTTCTTAATATTAAAAAACAGATTGGGTTTCTCAAAAAATAACGGTATACTATAAGATGTATCTTAATTGGGAAGGAAGGAATTTATGTTTTTTGCAAATATTATCAAAGCAGTGATTCTCGGTATTATTGAAGGAATAACGGAATGGCTGCCCATCAGTAGTACTGGTCATTTGATCCTAGCAGATGAATTCATCAAACTGGATGCCAGTTCACAATTTATGTCGATGTTCAATGTCGTTATCCAATTAGGGGCGATCTTGGCTGTCGTCGTTCTTTATTTTCACAAGTTAAACCCATTTTCTCCAAGTAAATCAACGGTAGAAAAAAAAGATACGTGGACACTTTGGTTTAAAGTGATCGTTGCTTGCATACCAGCCATCATCATTGGTTTGCCTTTGGATGATTGGTTAGAAGCAAATTTCCACAAGTTCTTACCAGTTGCCATTGTTTTGATCGTTTACGGTATTGCCTTTATTATTGTCGAAAAACGCAACAAAAACAAAACACCTCGTTGGACTTCTCTGAATGACTTTACGTACCAAGCAGCTCTTCTTGTTGGGTTATTCCAAGTCTTGGCACTTGTTCCCGGAACATCCCGTTCTGGCGCAACGATCCTAGGAGCTATCTTGATTGGTGCTTCGCGTTTTGTCGCTACAGAGTTTTCATTTTTCTTAGGGATTCCTGTCATGTTTGGCGCAAGCGGCTTGAAGATCGTCAAATATTTAGCTGAAGGGAATTCATTCAAAATGGAAGAAACTGTTGTTCTTCTTGTAGGAACATTCGTATCTTTTGTGGTTTCCGTCTTAGCTATCAAATTCTTACTAAGCTATTTGAAGAAAAACGACTTTACCGCTTTTGGCTGGTATCGTATTATCCTTGGTATCATTTTGATTGGTTATTGGTTTATTGCAATGTAGAAAAAACCAGAACACTTCTCTTATTTGAGAAATGTTCTGGTTTTTTATTTTCTTTAATAATAATCATTATAAATAATAAAAACAACATCAAGCTTAATCACCAAATGATAACCATTATCGTTCTCATTTAGCTGTTATTATTATCAATTACATTTTTATTATGCTATCCTTGTTTTGACAAGGAGGTCTAATAACGATGACTAATCAGAAAAAAGCTTTTGCAGCAACAATCGGCTGCCTTTTATTTATGATCTTCGGTTTTATCTTCGACCGATTCTCTCTTACCATCACCCCACTTTTTTATATCAGTGCCATTATCATCGGTGGATATAAACAAACATCGGAAGGCTTGAAAGAATTGTGGAATGATCGGACACTGAATGTGGATTTATTGATGGCTTTAGCTGCTATTGGTGCCTGTTTGATCGGTAATTACTTTGAAGGAGCAATGTTGACATTCATCTTTTGTTTAAGCGGTGCATTAGAGGAATACACAACTAATAAAAGTCAAAAAGAAATTACTGCTTTGATGAATCTTCAACCACAAAAAGCCCAATTATTAAAAGAAAATGGACAAATGCAAGAAGTAGATGTTTCTCAACTAAAGGTGGATAACTTGGTATTTGTCGCTAAAGGAGCAGCTGTTCCGATAGATGGCTTTTTAGAAAGCACACAGGCAACGATCGATGAGTCTGCATTAAGCGGTGAATCTGTGCCTGTAGAAAAATATTTAGGCGATGAGATGTATGCAGGAACGCTGAATCAAGGAAATCCCATCACGATTCGAGTAACAAAAACGAGTTCCGAAACTGTCTTTGCTAAGATTATCCAATTAGTAGAAGAAGCGCAGAATACGCCAACTCAAACAGCTTCATTTATCGAACGAATCGAAAATAATTATGTAAAATTGATTTTGCTTGCTGTTCCTCTAATGATCCTTCTCCCCCACTTTTTCCTAGGTTGGAGTTGGGATGAAAGCTTTTATCGAGGAATGGTATTATTAGTTGTGGCTTCTCCTTGTGCGCTTGTCGCATCTGCTACACCAGCTTCTCTAGCTGCTCTTTCAAATTCTGCAAAAAATGGGATTTTAATCAAAGGCGGTATCCATTTAGAAAAGCTTTCTGAATTAAAAGCGATTGCCTTTGATAAAACAGGAACGCTCACTAAAGGAAAACCAGTTGTAACTGACAGCTTTTTCTTTGATGAAAAGGATTTGGCACAACAACTTCTTGTTGCTATGGAACAAAAAACGACGCATCCACTTGCTCATGCGATTTTGCAATATTTCGATTGCACAATACCTGAAGAAATCCAATACTTACCAATAGAAGAAATTACTGGTTTTGGATTACAAACTACCTATTTAGGTGCGCAATGGAAAGTTGGCAAGCACGCATATGATCCTGAGACGATGATAATCAGCAAAGAGATTGCGGAAATGATCGAACGTTTGGAAAATCAAGGCAAAACCGTGATTTATCTTTCTAAAGATCAGCAGTTAATTGCTGTTTTAGGTCTGCTAGATATTCCAAAAGCAAATACCCAACAAGTAATTTCCTACTTTAAATCCCAAAACATCCACACAAGTATGATAACCGGCGACCATTCTGGCACAGCAAAGGCCATTGCTGAACAAGTAGGGATTGAACATTACTATGCAAGCTGTACTCCGGAAGAAAAAACACAACTAGTCAAAAAAGAGAATGAACTTTACCAAGTAAATGCGATGGTTGGTGATGGAGTCAATGATGCGCCTGCTTTAGCAGCCGCTTCTTTAGGTGTCGCTATGGGGCAAGGGACAGATGCCGCTATGGATATCGCAGACATCGTCTTAATGAAAAGCGACTTAAATAAATTTGTCTACAGTCATCTGCTATCTTTAAAAATGCGGCGGATCATCAAACAAAATATTATTTTTTCGATTCTTGTTATTCTCTTGTTGATTGCTTCTAACTTCCTGCAATTTTTAAATCTACCTCTTGGAGTTGTAGGACACGAAGGAAGCACAATATTGGTTATTCTGAATGGCTTGCGTTTACTAAGACCTTTACCTGATCTTTCTGATTCTTCAAAAAAATGTAAGTCTTGTCCACTATACAAAGCGCGGCTGTCTTCTGTCAAATAAGCAAAGTGTTTTTTTATGATTTTGTTTATTTTATGAAAAAAACAGCTTATGAATAGGTCTTGAAGGATGAATTCCTACTTTTGCAACTTTCTAAAAACATGTTATGATTGTTTCGAAGAAAGTGAGGAATATATTTCATGGAAAGTTGGCTTTTTTTAGGAATTATTTTACTTGTAGCAATTTTAGCTAAAAATCAAAGTCTGATGATAGCGGCAGCTTTTGTTTTGATTATGAAGCTCATACCAGCCTCCCGTTCCTTTTTCCCTTGGCTGCAAGGCAAAGGAATCAATATTGGGGTGACGATCATCACAGCGGCTATTCTAATCCCTATCGCAACAGGAGAAATCGGTCTACGTGATCTATTAGAAGCCTTTAAATCCCCTATTGGCTGGGTAGCTGTTTTTTGCGGTGGGCTAGTGGCTGTCTTATCTTCCAAGGGTGTAGGATTGATTGCTTCTGATCCACAAATCACTGTTGCACTTGTTTTCGGCACGATTTTAGGTGTTGTCTTCTTAAGAGGAATCGCCGCCGGACCGGTCATTGCTTCTGGTATCACTTACTGTATCTTACAAGTATTTGCTTTAGGAAAATAGAACAAATTTTGTCTATTTTAGGAGATTCTTAACACCCCCAATTTACTGATCCGTGATATACTGACAACGAGGTGATACAATGTTCGAAAAATTAAAGTATTTCATAGGAACAATCGGCTGGTTTCTTCTAGCGGTACTTTTGATTCTGGGCTTAGCTTATCTATTATTTCCTGATTTGATACAAAATGTGTTTGATACTGCTTTTTGATTGACCTATTAAAACGATATAGGGGATGCTCCTGCGATGCAGGGGCTTTTTTTAATCAATGTTTTGTAATAATTTAGGCCATGCCAATGAGACTTCCTATAGAATTCGATGCTCTTTTTTCTTTTTGGCTCTTCTGCTCTTTTTTGTTATACTAGATTACAGTGGACAAAAGAAAGAATGATCGCATCCACTTCAACGAATATCAAAATGGAAGAATTAGTGCCTGTTTTCAGGTTACTTTGAAAAGAAAGGAAGACGCTTGTGGAAACTTTTGAAGGTCTTTTAATTGATACGTACGTTTTACAAGAACAGCCAATGATGCTGACTGGGATCAACTTGCAGCTTGAGGACCGTGTGATCAATGGCCTGCTTAAAGATCGCTATTTGGCAAAATATATCTTACGTTTGCCCCTAAATAAATATGTGCTGGAAGTAAGTGGCAAATGGAACCGTCGGAACCAGTTGGTCATAAAAAAAATGTTGATAAAAAATATCGATGAATACATTAAAATAATCGGTACACCAGAATAGCCTTTACTGATCAAAGGATACTGGTTATAAAATAACTGCAGCTTCTTAATAGAAAAACAAAGAACAACAGGGAATCGTATCCCTTTTCAAAAAAAACTTTGCAAACGGTTCTCTTTGTTATATAATAACTTAGTACCAAACATTCCCATTCAAACTTTGTTTAAATAGATAAATAAAAATCTAGTTTGGTTTGACGCTATTGCCTCCCACAATAGCGTCTTTTTGATTTTTTTCAGCTTGTACTATCCGTTTTTACTGAAAAAAAATCCTAATAAAAGACTGTTAAGGAAAAAAACTTGTCATGTTCATATTGCAAAGCACGCTGCCTTTAGGTATAATAATGAATGTTGAATTATGCGGTAACACGCGTAAGAACTTAAGTTATCGGAGGTGAAACTAATGCCAAACATTGAATCTGCAATCAAACGTGTTCGTACAAGCGAAAACGCTAATGTGAAAAATTCATCTCAAACAAGCGCTATGCGTACTTCAATCAAAAAATTTGAAGATGCTGTAGCTTCAGGTGCTGACAACGTAGATGCGTTATATAAAGAAGCTGTTAAAGCTATTGATATGGCTGAATCAAAAGGTCTAATCCACAAAAACAAAGCTAACCGCGACAAATCTCGTTTAAGCAAAAAAATCGCTAAATAAAAGAATCGGCTTCGGCCGATTTTTTTATTTGTCAAAAAAAGGACAAAAACAAACGACCTTCCCGCATGCTTTGCCCTCGTCTTTCTTCTTATCGATTTCTTAACAACTGCCCTGTGCGCAAAACGAATAGTTGAAAACTTAATTCTTTTTCGATTTGTCCCGTTTTGATTTGATAATCCATCTCAACTAATTGATCAAACAACTGTACCAGCAAATGTTCATCGAATTTTTTTACTTCCTGCATGGCAAGTTTTACACGATATGGATGGATTTTCAATGTTTCAGCAATATTTGCCTGCTGATAACCAATCTTTACAAGAAATTTTGTCTGTAAAAATAAACGTAATTGAGAAAGCAAAATCGCATTAATTTTGATTGTTTCTTCCCCTTGCATAACTAAATCTTCGTATAAACGCAAAGCTTGTTCCGTCTTCCCTTTTAAAATATATTGGGTCATGTCAAAAATATTATGTTCTAACGTTTTAGGAACTAATTCTTCTACTTCTCTTACCGTGATTTGCTGTTGATTTTGTCCATAAAGGACCAATTTCTGTAACTCTCTCATCATTTTGGATAAATCTAAGTCGGTCAACCTCAAGAATAAATCAATTGCACTTCGTTCCATTTTGATTGAGGAATTCTCTAAGGTATTCATCAGATATTGACGTACTTCTTTTTCATTCAACTGTTGGACATTGATGATGATTGCTGTTTTTTTCAATTGTTTCGTTACTTTTTTCCGTTCATCCAACTTTTCATATGGCGCAAAGAATACTAATACAGTCGATTCTAATGGTTCTTTCAAATAAGCCGTCAATAAATCAGTATTTTGTTTGATTCCATTGTTTACTTTTTCACCTGTTAAAAAATAAGGATTCTCTACGAATACTAACCGTTGATCTCCGAAAAACGGCAACGTCTCTGCTTCAGCTACTACCTCATCTAAACTTGCATTTTCCATGTCAAAACTTAAAAAATTTAAGTCATCTTCGCCCTCTAATTGGATTTTTTTGACAATTTCTGTCCGAACTTGATCTTGGAGAAACTTTTCTGTTCCTAAAATCAAGTAACAAGATGCAAGTTTTTCTTTACGTATTTTTTGTAACTCTGCTTGTATACTCAAATTACTCACCACTTTCAAAAATTATCCTACCATGAGCAGATGAGAATTACTAGTCTATCATTGTTTCCACTAGCCCATGAGGATGAAAAACTGGATGCCAGCGATAGGTGATCATTCCTTGTTGATCCGTTCGCCATGTTTTTATCTGATTTTCTTCTAGTGTCTCCAATACTTCGCTGTGCGGGTGACCATAACGATTATTTACGCCGCAGGATATAATCCCATGTTTTGCTTCAATATGGGAAAGAAAATCTGTGTTACTTGACGTACGGCTACCGTGATGACCTAATTTGACTACATCGGCTTTCAGATTAGGATAAATCAAAAGCAATTGTTTTTCCATTGCTTGATTCAAATCTCCTAAAAATAAAAAGCGCCTATTGTTATATTCCATCCATAGACCAATCGAATCTTCATTTCTTCCCTCTCCCTTTTCAAAAGGAGTCAATACATAAAGATCATAATAACCGCTGATCCTGTCCCCATGTTTGATTTCAATGATCTCAGTACCATTTTTTTGAGCTTCAGATAAATGCCTTTGTAATGGCTCATTTCGTCCAGCGCCCCAACCGATATAAATTTTTTTGATAGTAAAATGCTGAGATAACGTGGGTAATTCTCCCACATGATCCGTATCGTCATGTGTCAAGATGAGTTTATCGATTACACTTATCCCCTGACCTTTTAGATATGGAACGATATTTCTTTCAGCAGGAGGACGTATCATACCTTGCGCCCACTTTTCTCTTTCAAAGTGTAACTGACCTCCAGTATCGATCAAAATCGTTTCTTTTCGAAAAGGACTTTGCAAAAAGATACTGTCTCCTTGACCGACATCGATAAAAGCGATCGTTGAAGAAAAGCGTAAAAATGGCAAAGTCAAAAAAATAAAAGAAAAAAGACCAACATAAAACAAGTGTTTCACAGGTTGTTCTTTCAACCTATCCGTACAAATCAGTAATCCGAAAATATACATCCCAGATAGTACAAGGGGCAAACGTCCTATAATGAGAGACGACCCTGAAGAAAAATCGATTATTCGCTCAAATAAGATTAATCCCTCTTCTATCAGCAAAAGTAAAGTTTCCGGCAGCCAGCGATTGAAGAGTGTGAGAAATAACACACCAGGAAGAAAAAGAAACTTGAATACCGGTGCAATCAGTAATGTAAAAAGACTACCTAAAATAGGCCACTCATAAAAATGCCATACAATCAACGGCATCGTGATCATAGTAAACAGGACGTGAGAGGCCGTTTTTTTCAACCAATCTCCATCAAAAGAAATCAGGATAAACAAAAAACTCATGAAAAAACTAAGCTGTCCACCCGCATGAAAAAGAAATCGAGGATCAAATAGTAAAAGAAGCCAAAAGACAACTGCAAATAAGTCCATGGTGGAATAATGCTTATTCAGCAATTTGACTAGCAATCGCAATAAAAACAGCAAACTAGCACGCAAAACAGAAATAGAACTTCCTGCAATAGAAACATAACAGATAGTTAGTAGACTCAACGGAATAATACTGACGTGTAGTGGCCATCCGATACGTCGAAATAAATAATACAGCCACCCTAAATAAAATTGGATGTGTAGACCCGATAGACTGAACAGATGCAGCAAACCACTCTCCCTAAAAATTTCTTCTGATTCTCTGAATCCTGCATCTTTATAGCCCCATAATAAAGAATTAATATATACACTTGTTTTTTGCGGAAATTCAGATTGGACAAAGGAGATAAAAGATCCTCTTTTTCTCTGAAGCCAGTTTCGCCAGTGATTTTGCATGGTGATCTGTTCAATCTTTTGAATTTGGAACCGTCCAGAAATTCTATGGTTCCTGAAGTAAGCTTCTTGGTCAAAATTATAAAGATTCCGCTTTTTTGCTGGAGAGATGAACTCGCCTTCAGCAGTCAATTCTATTCCCTTTCCTCGGAAGTTAAGCCATGTTTTCAATTCTGCTTCTGTGCTTACTTGATAAGAAAGCTGGAGCTTTTGTTTATTCTCTGATAACCTTCCTTCCATTGTCAAAAAATTACCATTTGCACGAATCGTATCTGTAAATACAGTAATTTGCGCAGATGTTGTTTTTTCCTCTAAAAATGAATACTCTTGTAGCCTATAAGAAATGGATACCGTTATGCTACACAAAATACACAAGTACGCGATAAAACGTCCTTCTTTTAGCGAAAACCATAAAAAAATTCCGGCAAGAAGCAAACGATAACCCCAATTGTCAGTGTAATACAACAAACAGATAATCATCGACGTAATTGCCGGAAAAATCAACCGATTTCGAACATGCCTTTCTAAAACGCTAGACATGTTTTCCTGTTAATTCATTTTGAAGTTTTGAAAAATGCTGTGAGTCTAAAGCAACTTGGTGTACAGATACACCTAATTGTTCGATCAACGCTTGGGCATAAGGATCATTTCGATAGTCATGGAGATAATTGATCCCTTTCACACCAGCTTGCAACAAAGCCTTTGTACAGGCCAAACATGGAAAATGTGTGACATAGATTTCTGAACCTTCCGTCGGGATACCAAGTTTTGCACACTGTAGGAGTGCATTCATCTCTGCATGGATCGTTCGCAAGCAGTGTCCATCCACGACGTAACACCCTTCATCTATGCAGTGGACATCTCCACTGACTGCTCCATTATAGCCGCCAGCAATGATCCTTTTTTCTCGAACGAGTGTCGCTCCTACTTCTAAACGTGTACACGTACTACGTAAAGATAACAGTACTGCCTGAGCCATAAAGTACTGGTCCCAAGGAATGCGTTCATTATGTGACTTATCAGTAACTTTTTCTTTATTCGTATCGCATGCTTTTGAAGATTTTTCTAACATGTTTTATATTCCTCCGTTTTTTCAAGTTGATTAAAAAGTACTCATTGCTTAAACAAAATATTCTTTAAATATAACGAATCATCCTGTCTGACAAAAGATCCTAACCTTCACTGCCGAAATGAAGTCCGTCATCCATTAGCCCATTATAAAAATTCTTCGAATCCATTTGTTCAAGAAATTCCGTATAAAAATCGATACTTCACAATCATGGCGTTTTGCTACTTCTGTGAGAACAGAGATATATTCTTTGATCAACTTGTTATTCCGATATTTTTGTTTTGTCTCATCGACTGCTGGTGGCGTGATAAAGAAAGCATGATCAGAACTATAGTCTTTTTTCAGCTGAACTATCATCCACTGCAGATTTTTTGGTACGTTTCTTTAGAAAGTTGTTTATGCTCTGCTAGATCATTCGTCCCAATGAGAATAAATACTTTATCTGCTGTATAGCTAAGTACATCTTTGGCAAAGCGTTCTCGTAGAGCTTGACTGTTATTGCCGCTGACAGCCGTATTCATAATATGAATCCCAGATATTTTATTTTGGAGATAGACATTCAGCATTGGTTTTTTTAATGTTTCTTTGCGAACAATCAAGCTATTTCCTATCCAAAAATACTACCTCCTCGTCCTGCCAAGCTCTTAGAATTGGATTATTCTTAGTATCCATTAGCGTCCATTTATTGCTCGTGCCAGTCGATTTTGAGTCATTCTATTTAATTGTAACGAAGTTTTTTAGTTTTTCAACTGTCTTTTCACCGATACCAGAAATCTCCTGCAGGTCTTCCACTTTCTGGAAGGATCCGTTTTCTTCTCTAAATCGAATGATTTCTTGCGCTTTGACTGATCCGATCCCAGGAATCTGCTGAAGTTCTGATGGAGTGGCTGTATTGATATTTATTTTGGGAGGCTCGGAATCTGCTGTAGGCTGTTTTCCTTCCGAGGATGCCAACTGATCAAGATGTTCTGGCAGCTCTTCACCTACAGCAGGGATATATAGGACTTGCTGATCTTCTATCTTCGCAGAAAAGTTGATTCGATCGCTATCCGCTTCTTCTAATAATCCACCTGCACGCTTTAGTACATCATAGACCCGTTCTTCTGAAGAAAAGGAATAGATACCAGGCTCCTTCACACTTCCTTTGATATCAGTGTACATGACCTTTGGACGAGCATCCTCTTCTACATCGTTTCCTTCAGCTGATGGATCTTCTCCACTGGAACTAAACGGAGAAAGTATTTCTTTTGCAGCAGTCTCTTCTGGTTCTCTATAAAATAGCAAATTTGATAATAAAAAACTACTTGCGATACAAAAGATAAGAACTATCATAGACATCCAAATGATCAATTTGGGTGAAGCTAGTATTTTCTTGCTGATTTTTTCTATCATTGTTCTTTTTCCAAAGAATGACCAGTAAAAATCATTCATTACTCCTTTCATTTAAAATTGAAGAAACAGTGAGCTCTGGCAAAATCGTCCCTTCAACATCTAATTACGTCAATTTTTTCTTTTGTTTTTATTTTTATCGTGAAGATTTTTGACGAAAAAGAGGGGTTGTGACAGAACTCGTGTCACAACCCCTCTTTAATTATTTAGTTTCATTTCATTTTCTCTAGATAGTCAAGCGCTTCTTGTACTGTTTTTACTGGTACGATTTTCATTGAGGAATTCAATTTTTTAGCGGCAGCTTTTGCTTCTTCGTAGTTGGTTTTTATTTCAGGATATTCTTTCTTAACATCGACTGAAATCGTATCATCTGGTGCAAAGAAAATCTCTACGCCAGCTTTATCCGCACTTGCCACTTTTTTATCGATTCCTCCGATTCGGCCAACTTCTCCTTCACTGTTGATCGTTCCAGTTCCTGCAATTTGCTTACCATGTCGCAAGTTTTTACCAGTGACTTGTTCATAGATTTCTAAAGTGAACATCAATCCCGCTGATGGCCCACCGATAGAGCCAGAATTAATACGAACATCTGTATCTGATTCGATCTCGGTATGGTCAGTAAGTGTGATACCTATTCCTGCCTTTTTATCTGTTGGTAACTCGATCAGATCACCAGAAGCTGTTTTTTCTTCACCATTATGCAAATAACTGATTTCGATTGTTTGTCCAACTTTTTGGCTTTTTACATAATCCATAAATGCTTCTGTACTTTGAAAGCTTTTCCCGTCTACTTTTGTTACTGTATCTCCAACTGAAAGCTTGCCAAAGAAATTCGATGTTTTCTCTACACTCATGACATATACGCCTTTGAATTCCATTTTATAAGGCTTGTCTGCAAGTTTTAACGCTTGTTCGATTGCTGCATTTTGGGAAGAATCCATATAATACTGCTGCATTTGATTATATTCTTCATTTGTCGCCCCACCAGTCAATTCTTCTTCACTGATCAATTCTTCAAAAGGGGTCATTTTAGCTTTTAAAGCTAAGAAACCTGTAGCTTGCCTGATACCAACAGAGGTAAGAGAGAAAGACCCAGAACCTTTATCTTCCTTATCATTGACCGTAATTAGTTCTTTCAGATCGATCGTGGCTCCCGGTGATTCTACATAATACGGCAAGGGAACTACTACAAATCCAATGATCAACATTCCAAATATGATAATTAGTACTGTTTTCAACCATTGTTTAGCTTTCATTTGATTCACGCTTTCCAGCTAAAGCTTCGTTAATCACTGGCGGTAAGTAGCTGCTCACATCTCCGCCAAAGTGCAGTACTTCTTTTAAAATACTGGAACTCACGTGACTATATTCTGGTTTTGCTAATAAGAAGACAGTTTCCAATTCATCATATAGATGATGATTCATCTGAGCAATCTCTCGTTCATATTCAAAGTCTTTGATACTTCGTATGCCTCTGATCAACGCATCTGCACCAATCTCTTTTGCTGTTTCTACCGTCAATTGATTTTCTTGATGCATGACTTTTACATTAGGAAGATGAGAAACAGCTTTTGTGATCAATGTCATTCTTTCTTCTGGGGGAAACAAACTTTTCTTTGAAGTATTGATAAAAACACCAATTACTACCTCATCGAATAATTTAGCCGCACGTTCCACCGTATCTAAGTGACCTTTTGTAAAAGGATCAAAACTTCCTGGGAATAATGCACGTTTCATTGATTTCCCTCTTTTCTATAGATAGTTACGGCCGTTATGCCATAAATCTGTTTTCTTATTTGATGGAATCCAGCCACAGTTTCTGGCAATTCGACTGTTTTATCCGTTTCGCATACGATAACTGCGGTTTTAGAAAAAAGTCCCAGTTCTTCCATTTTATGGATTTGATCGATTATTTTTTGTTTTGCATATGGCGGGTCAAGAAACAAGTAGTCGAATTGTTGTTTCTCCGCTGCTAGCCGTTCGATTGCTTTGTCCGCATCAAGTTTTATTGTGGTAAATTTCTCTGGTTCTTTCGTAATTTCGATGTTTTCTTTGATGATTTTTAGCGCTTGGTAATTTTTGTCTACGCATACCGCATGACTGCAGCCTCTAGATACTGCTTCGATAGCTAAACCACCGCTTCCTGCAAACAGATCCAATACTGTCTCTCCATCAAAATATGGTCCAATCATATTGAATATGGATTCTTTTACTTTATCTGTAGTTGGTCTGGTGTTCGCCCCTGCTAAACTTTTTAAACGGCGCCCGCCATAATTTCCTGATATTATCCGCATCTACTCACTCCTTAGAAATGGTACTGGTACTAGTATACCAAAAAAAAGACAAAAAAATACTTGGACAATGATCAAAAATCGATCGTTATCCAAGTTATTTTTTATTTAAAAACTGCTCATAAGAGATTTTTAAAGATGTTCAGCTAATCGGATTTCTGTATTTAGCTCTTCGATTTCGAAACCTTCGTCTTTTAATACTGTTTTGTTTCCTATTTTTTCGGCAAAATTCATTTCGATATCCGGTCGGTAAGAACGTTCTACGTTTCGAACAAAATGTAATTTACGGATTCGTTCTTCTGTTTCTTCAAATGTCTCTTCATTTAAGTAAAGCACGACATATTTCATTCTTCTTGAGACATAATGCAACAAGCCGAACTTTTTCAGATTCTTTAATTGTTTTAAGCTGTAGACCCATACGATCAGCCCGCGTCGTTTTGTTATTTCAAATTCACTATTGTCTAATTGCATGACAATTACCTCCGCATCCAAAGTGTTTTTTCGTTTCAAAAAACGGGCTACCTGCATCTACTTTGATTTCATTAGAAACTTCTTCGGCAAGTACTTGGACAATTTGATCCAACAGACTTTGCAGCTGTGTTTCACTATATCGGAAAGCTGCAACATGCTCATCCATATCAAGCTGTCTTTTTGCTTTTCGAACAGCTCGTTTTTTTTCACGATAATCAGGTGCATACTCACCATATGCCGCTACATTTTCAAATGCTTCTTTCTTAGACAAGAACGCTTCTTTCAACTGGCAAACTTTTGCAGATTCTTCCATTGACTGTTTATGTTCGAGATAAGAAGCCATCGTTTTACTCTTTTTTATCATTTCAGCGACTTGGAGGCATTGATCCTCCAGTTGAAACAGCTCTTCGTTAACGATCACTGCTATCACTACTTTCTCCGTTTTCTTCTTGCAATAAGACTAACATATTTTCTTTAGAAAAAGCAATGCCTACAGAATCCGTTCCCGGGTCCATGAAACGGTCATGGTTGTAAGGATCGCTGTACCAATATAAAAACGAAAAAGTAGCGTCGATCGCCGGATGAATAAATAGCCCACTAGTATTTTCTAATTTTTGTTTACTGATTAACTTCTCCAATTCATCATTCGTCAGTGAGAATTTCACTGTCGTTTGAGCACTGCCTAGCGATTTTTGCCAATCAGCCATACGTTCCTCTGACAATATTTCCTCAGGCCTTGTCAAAAAATCATGTAGTAGCAGCTGACTGTGGTTTTGAAAGGCAAGTGTTTGATTGTATATGGGAAGTTCGTCTTCTCTTCTAAGCATATTTAATAAAGTCGTACTTTTTCGTTCTTTAACACGATTGATTGATTCCCAATCAGCCGATTTATCTGCTTGATAATGTGGAAGGCCTTCACCAAACACTTGATATGGCAATAGTTTCAAAAGACTATCTTTATCTAAATACACAACTGAAAATAGGCTGTTTGTTGTTTGATCAAAAAATAAAATAGCAAAAGTGTCGTTATCAAAAGCAATTAGCGGACGGTAATTCATATCCTCTTCCATTAGTTCGATTCCAACTTCTGTATCATGGTACTCAAAAGTGAAATTAGTATAGATAGTAGTGATTTTCGTAAGATCTTGCATCGTCATCCCTAAATAAAACGGCGCGATATCAGCAGGCCCTGTTTGCAGTACTTTAACAGTTGTGACTCTGCTGTCTTGGATGTTCGCTTCAAATGTGAGATGACTAGCTTTATTTTCATAATATCTTGTTTCAAAACCAAATCCGCTAGTTAATCGATCATAGGCTTGGCCAAAATCCTTTTCCAGCTGATCGATCGGTTTTCCGATATAAGTAGAAAAACCAGTTGCTTTAAGCTCCTGGTATTTCCACGTTGTCATTTGGTTTGCTATTTGTTGATCAGAGTTTTCCTTCACTTCAAGTTTTGGCGGAAACAAGACTGGTTCCATGTAGAATGCCACAATAACTAATAGCAGAATCAGCCAAAACAAACCCAGTCTTTTCATGTTTCCCCACCTTTCGCTTATTATTTCTCAGTCACTTCAATCAAAAGGTCACCAGACGAAATAGTGTCTCCTGAAGACACATATACATGTGCGACTTCTCCGTCAAAACGTGCTTCGATGGCCGTTTCCATTTTCATCGCTTCAGTAATCATCAACGTATCACCTTTTTTAACGTTATCGCCTTTTTTCACTAATACATCCAAAACAGAACCAGACATCGTTGCTCCAATTTGTTCTCGGTTTGTCGGTTCAGCTTTCAATCGGGTTTGGACCGTACTGATGATCGAATTATCTTTGATAGTGATTTCACGTCTTTGTCCATTCAAATTGAAGAACAGTACGCGATTCCCTTCGATATCGGGTTCTCCGATTTCATCTAAACGAATGATAAGCGTTTTTCCGCGTTCGATTTGTACATTGATTGTTTCACCCAAACGTATACCTTGGAAAAATGTTGGTGTGTCCAGTAATGTAACATCGCCAAATTGATTATATGCTTTTTGATAGTCCAAAAAGACTTGCGGATACATCAAATAGCTTAATACTTCGTCTTGTTTTGGTTCATAGCCGATTTTTTCTGCCAATTCTTTTTTTACTTCGTTGAAGTCGACTGATTCAGCCAAAAGACCTGGACGTTCATTCAATGCAGGTCTGCCTTTAAGAATAATCTTTTGCAATTTTTTAGGAAATCCGCCAACGGGTTGCCCTAGTTCTCCTTGGAAGAAAGTCACAACAGATTCAGGGAAACTTAGTGTTTCGCCTTTTTCATAAATATCTTCTTCTGTAAGATCATTTTGGACCATAAATAGTGCCATATCTCCAACTACTTTAGATGATGGAGTTACTTTAACGATATCGCCAAACATCAAGTTGACAGTATGATACATTTGTTTGATTTCATCCCAGCGATGACCTAATCCGACAGCTTTTGCCTGTTGCTGTAGATTCGAATACTGTCCTCCTGGCATTTCATGCATATATACTTCTGTTTCAGGAGCATTCAAGCCGTTTTCAAACGGTTTGTAATACATGCGCACATCTTCCCAATAATGGTTTAATTTCTGTGCATTTTCAATCGTGATTTCTGGCAGCCGTGGACCATTGACCAGTGCATAATACAAGCTGCTCATGCTAGGCTGACTAGTATTCCCACTCATTGCACTCATTGCCACGTCAACGATGTCTACTCCTGCTTTTGAAGCAGCAGAATAAGTGATGATTCCATTCCCGCTGGTGTCATGAGTATGCAGATGGATTGGCAGATCTGTCGTTTCTTTCAATTCACTAATCAAACGATAAGCTGCCTGCGGTTTAAGCAGCCCAGCCATATCTTTGATTGCAATGATATGCGCACCTAGTTGTTCTAGTTCCTTTGCCATGTCTTTATAATACTGAACATTGTATTTTGCCCGACTTGGATCGTTGATATCGCCAGTATAGCAAATAGCTGCCTCTGCGACTTTACCAGTATCCCGTACAGCTTGGATACTTTTTTCCATTTGTGGAGTCCAGTTCAAACTATCAAAGATTCGAAATACATCGATTCCTTGCGCTGCTGCTTCTTTGACAAATTCCACCAATACATTGTCAGGATAATTAGAATACCCAACGGCATTTGAACCTCTGAAAAGCATTTGCAGCAACGTATTAGGCATTAAAGAACGAATTTTTCTCAACCGTTGCCAAGGATCTTCATTCAAAAAGCGGTAAGCCACATCAAATGTTGCTCCCCCCCACATCTCACTTGAAAAGAGTTCAGGAAGACCTTCTCCAGTCAAACGTGCAATCTGCTTGAAATCCTTTGTCCGAACACGAGTTGCTAGCAGACTTTGATGGGCGTCTCTAAATGTCGTATCCGTCAACAACAAATTTTCCTGTCCTTTGATCCATTCGACCAAAGCATCGGCACCCTTCGCATCTAATACATTCTTAGCCGTTACGTAATCAGTTCTTGTGATTAGATCTTTAGGCATACGTGGTTCTTCATAAAATGGTTTTTCGCCACTTTCGATACCTGGAAAACCATTCACAGTAATTTCACCGATATATTTCATCGTTTTATTTCCGCGGTCTCGTAGTCGAGGAAATTCAAATAATGTTGCTGTACTATCAATGAAGGTTGTTTTTGCATTTCCTGATTGGAATTCAGGATGTGTGATGACATTGAGCATAAATGGAATGTTTGTTTTCACTCCACGGATTCTAAATTCTTTCAAGCAACGTTCCATTTTCTGAATAGCTGTTTCAAAAGTAGCACCATGCGTACATACTTTTACTAGCAATGAATCAAAATACGGTGTCACTACATAGCCCGCGTAAGCATTTCCGACATCCAGACGTACGCCAAAACCACCAGGTGAACGATACGTATCGATTTTCCCTGTGTCTGGTAAAAAGTTATTCAACGGGTCTTCTGTAGTGATTCGGCATTGAATGGCTGAACCATTTAATTTGATTCCTTCTTGCTGAGGCAATCCGATTTCTTTATGCAGATCCAAACCTTGAGCAATCAACAGTTGCGTTGTTACGATATCAATATCTGTAATCATTTCTGTGATCGTATGTTCCACTTGGACGCGAGGGTTGACTTCGATAAAGTAAAAATCGTCTCCTTCAACAAGAAATTCTACTGTACCTGCGTTGACATACCCGACATATTTCATCAATTGGACAGCTGCCTGGCAGATTTTTTGACGTTGCTGTTCATTCATAGAGACACAAGGCGCTACTTCTACTACTTTTTGGTGGCGGCGCTGAACAGAACAATCTCTTTCAAAAAGATGGATGACGTTTCCATGGATATCACCGAGAATCTGTACTTCGATATGCTTAGGATTAGCGATGTATTTTTCAACATACACTTCATCACTACCAAAGGCTGCTTTTGCTTCGCTTTTCGCACGTTCGTAGCCCTCTCTTGCACTCTTTTCATCGTGAGCTACACGCATGCCGCGTCCGCCGCCACCTAGAGCTGCCTTGATCATAATCGGATAACCGTATTGTTTCGCAAACTCCAAGGCATCGTCTATAGAAGCGATTGGTCCATCTGTGCCTGGAATCGAAGCAATCCCTGATTCGATAGCTGCAGCTTTTGCTTTGATTTTATCTCCAAAAATATCTAAATGATGCAGTTTGGGTCCAACAAAAGTGATGCCTTCTTCTTCGCACCGTTGCGCAAAATTCAAGTTTTCCGACAAAAGACCGTAACCCGGATGAATGGCGTCAGCTCCGCATTCTTTTGCGATAGAAATGATCCCTTCAATATCTAGATACGCATCAATCGGTTTTTTTCCTTGTCCTACTAAATATGCTTCATCCGCTTTGAAACGGTGTACGGAATATTCATCTTCTTCTGCATAGATTCCAACAGTTTTAATTCCTAATTCTGTACAAGCACGAAATACACGTACAGCGATTTCACCCCTGTTAGCAACTAAAACTTTTTTCATCGAACCACTCCTACATCTTTTTTTATTATAAACCTAAGCTCTTGCGTTTTTCATCCGCACTGATGTTGAGGACAAAGCCGACACAAATCGAAAGCATCAGCAAACTGGAGCCTCCTTGACTTAAAAATGGGAACGTGATCCCTGTCAAAGGAATAACACCAGTAATTCCTCCAAGATTGACAAATACTTGGATCAAAAACATTGCGCCGATCCCAATGCACAAAAGCGAATTGAACGGATCTTTTGAACGGATACCTACAAGGACAATGCGCACAATCATAAAGAATAGCAACGCTAATATCAAAATCCCCATAATCACTCCCAGTTCTTCCACTACGATTGCATAAATAAAATCGGTTTGTGCTTCTTGTAAAAATCCTTTTTTCTGGATACTGTTACCTAATCCCCTGCCAAATAGTCCTCCGTTGAACATGGCATAGTAGCCGTTGACTAGTTGATGCCCTTTATTTAATTCGTCTGAGAAAGGATTTTGGTAAATAGCAAATCGATTATAGATATACTGTAAACGTCCAGGTAAGATCTTTCCGTTTGTGATATTGATCAGCCAGATCGTAAAAGTACTTAGACAAAAGCCTCCTACTCCTACAATCAAAGTATACACATAATTGACTCCGCTGGCTAAAAGCAGAACCAAAATAATCAAAAAGATAACTGCCGCATTCCCAAAATCGGGAAGAATAGCGACTAATGCAGTAAGTCCGATAACCATTGCAAGTGGACGTTTCACAGTCCCAAGAAAATCTTTTTGTACACTGTTTTGTCTTTTAGATAAAGTCAGAGACAGATACCAGATAGAAATGATCTTTAGGTATTCGGCAGGTTGGATCGAAAATCCTGCAATTTGAAGCCAACCTTTTGCACCATTGATTTCTTTACCGAAAAACACAACGATCAGCAGCAAAATCGTCAAAACTGCGATGGCTGCCATAATCAAACGCTGGTTTTTCAAAACATCTGTTTTCATTTTGTAGAGTAGTGCGATAGCAATCAAGCTGAGCACCCAAAAAATACTTTGGTTAATGACTGATGCGGACGGATTTTGTCCGTTTTCTAATAATAGATACGACGTAGAACTATATACCATGATCAAACCCAAAACACATAAAATCAAATAGGGAATCAAGATACTATAGTCTAATAGATGCCTTTTTTTTACTTTCTTAGGCAAGTCTATTCCTCCTTGCCAACTTCTTTTTTATCATAATTTTCTTGGTAAACCTCACTGTATAACTGATTCAATTCTCGTTCTAGCTCACTTAACATCAGCTGGCCCTCGTTCTTTCCGATTACTCCTATACGGACAGCAAAACCGACTTGCCGGGAAAAGCCGTACATCTGTGTATCTACCACTTCTTCGAAGGCTTTGCATTGTGAGATACAGAGACTGTTGTTTTGATTTCGGATTAATCGTTTGATCCGTTCTGCTTCATCATTTAATACTTGGATCGCAAGTTTTTTCGACAAAGAATCCATCTGTGCTTACCTCCCATTCTAATTCCTTAATTATAACATATTTGATTTTCATAAGGAGCAAAAAAAACAGATTTAACCAGTTGTTTTTATTCATTTTTACGTATTCGTTCTTTCTACTTATCCAGAACGTTAGAGTCCGCATTTTTTATCCGAGATAAAAAGGCTTCGCCATATTTATCAAGCTTGCTTTGGCCAACTCCTTTTATCTGAAGCATCTCCAATCTGCTTGATGGACGTATTCGGCTCATTTCTTTCAATGTGGAATCTGAAAATACGACATACGGGGGAACGTCTGCTTCTGATGCTAGATCCGTTCGCAGTTCCCGCAGCACTTCAAATAGTGTATCGGTTTCTTCATCCGATAGCTGCTGGACTTTCTTGGGTTCCTTTCGATAAACAGATTCTTGTCCTTTCAATACTTGTATCCCTCTTTCTGTTACTTTCAAAACAGGATACTCACCATTGATGGTCAGAAGATAGCCATTCGATATCAAATATTCAATTAACTGCATCGTTTCTTTTTGCGATTGGTTTTTCATCAGTCCATAGGTAGATAAATGTCCAAAACCTAAAGCTTGCAGCTTTTGTTCTTTCGATCCTGCTAAGACTTTCATCAGCATTTGTTTACCATAGTTCTCTCCCATACGTTTTAAGCAAGAAAGAACCATCTGTGCTTCTGTCGTTACTTCTACTATTTCTCTGTCATCTAAACAGTTACCACAACGGTTGCACGGACTGCTTGTCTCGCCAAAATAGTTTAGGATGTATTGCTGAAGACAGGACTCAATATACACGTATTCTGTCATCGCTTTTAATTTTTCATATTCTTTTTGCTTTTGCCCTTCTTCTCTTTGGGATTGCTGGATAAAAAACTTTTGGACTTGGATATCTTGAGGAGAGAAAAGCAGGATGGCTTCACTGGAAAGACCATCTCTTCCCGCCCGACCAGCTTCCTGATAGTATGCTTCTAGAGAGCCAGGAATTTGATAATGGATAACAAAACGGACATTGCTTTTATTTATACCCATACCAAATGCATTTGTCGCTACAATCAGCTGCAAGCGATCGTATAAAAAGGCTTCTTGCATTTCTGTTCGCTCATTCTCATTTAGACCACCATGATATCTACCCACGGAAAAATCGAATTTTTTAAGCAAATGATAGAGACGGTCTACTTCTTTTCTCGTTGCTGCATAAATGATACCAGATTGATTTTTGTTGATCTTTAAATATTCGATTAGATATTGTTCTTTTTTTTGATCTTTAATTACTTGAAATCGTAGATTTTCTCGTTCAAAACCAGTCTGAATATGGTTGTTTTCTGGAATTTTTAAAAGTCTTTTTATGTCAGCAGCTACTTGCACAGTCGCTGTAGCTGTCAAAGCAACAATTACAGGACGATTTGGCAGTTGATCTAGCTGGTTCGCCATCTGTAAATAACTTGGGCGGAAATCATGCCCCCACTGAGAGATACAATGTGCCTCGTCAATAGCGATCATACGGACGTTCCATCGCTTCATTGCTTGGATAAAATCTGGCATGATAAAACGTTCAGGAGCGATATAAAGTAAACGGTACTGCTGTATATCGATTTCTTGGAAGCGTCTAGCTGTTTCGTAACCATCTAACGAGCTATTGATAAAAGTGGCGGGTATACCTAATTGATTCGCCGCGTCCACCTGATCCTTCATCAAAGAGATTAAAGGGGACACAACCACAGTAAGCCCATCTAATAGTAAAGCTGGAAGCTGGTAACAGATTGATTTCCCACTTCCGGTAGGCATGATTCCTAATACATTTTCCTGATCAATGACTTTCTGGATAATTTCTTTTTGACCAGGTCTAAACTCATCATAGCCAAAGTATTGTTTTAATAAGTCGTTCATCTTCCCGCTCCTTTCTCTTGCCATTTTACTTCGATTTTCTTCGAAGGACAAGTTGATCTCCTTTCGTGAAACATCATCTTATTATGAAACAAAAACTCTCTAGAAATAAGTTTTTTAAAAGTCTTTTAAACGTCTTTTGGCGTATTTTCTGAATTTATGTTCATTGACAAAGATGACTTCTCCACAGAAAAGAGTTGGACAAAAAAAGAAACCAGCTATTTTTTATAACAAGCTGGTTTCTCTCTTCATCCTTTTACAGATTATTTTTTCTTTTTAGATGCTTTTTCACGAGCATTTTTCTCTAAAATTTGTTTTCTCAAGCGAATGCTTTCTGGTGTTACTTCGCAATATTCATCATCATTCAAGAATTCCAAAGATTCTTCCAACGTCAATTGTTTTGGTTTTTTGATGACAGATGTTTGGTCTTTAGTAGCAGACCGTACGTTTGTCATTTGTTTTGCTTTCGTGATGTTGACAGTCAAATCATTATCACGGCTGTTTTCCCCGATAATCATTCCTTCATATACTTCTGTACCTGGTTCTACGAAGACTGTACCGCGTTCTTCGATACTCATGATAGAATAAGTCGTTGCTTTTCCTGTATCGATCGAAACAAGCGCCCCTTGGTGACGTCCGCCAATTTGACCAGGAAGCATTGGCAGATATTGGTCAAAAGTATGGTTCATGATTCCGTAACCACGTGTCATTGAAAGGAATTCAGTTGAATAACCAATCAAACCGCGGGCAGGTGTTAAGAATGTCAAACGGATTTGTCCGTTTCCTGTATGAACCATATCTTGCATTTCACCTTTACGTAAGCTCAAGGACTCGATAACACTACCCATATATTCTTCTGGTGTATCGATTTGCACGCGTTCAAACGGTTCGCATTTTACACCGTCGATTTCTTTTTCAATAACTTCTGGACGAGATACTTGCAATTCGTATCCCTCACGGCGCATGTTTTCAATCAAGATAGACAAATGCAATTCTCCACGACCAGAAACTGTCCATGCATCTGGAGAGTTTGTTGGTTCAACTCGTAAAGATACATCTGTTTGAAGTTCTGCCATCAAACGTTCTTCAATCTTACGAGCGGTTACGAATTTACCTTCTCGACCGGCAAATGGTGAATTATTAACTAAGAAAGTCATTTGCAATGTTGGTTCGTCAATGTGAAGGATAGGTAACGCATCTTGATGATCCACAGGAGTAACTGTTTCACCGACAAAGATATCTTCCATACCTGAGACAGCAATCAAGTCTCCAGCTTTTGCTTCTTGAATCTCTAGACGTTTTAGTCCAAAGAAACCAAATAATTTCGTTACACGGAATTTCTTAACTGTTCCGTCTAATTTAATTAATGCTACTTGGTCTCCTACTTTGATTGTTCCTCTAAATACACGTCCGATTCCGATACGACCTACATAATCGTTGTAGTCAAGTAATGAAACTTGGAATTGTAATGGTTCGTCGCTGTTATCGACAGGAGCAGGGATTTTTTCAATAATTGTATCAAAAATAGGTGCCATGGTTGGTTCTTGATCTGCTGGATCATCTGACAAGCTTGACGTACCATTTAGTGCAGATGCATAAATCACAGGAAAGTCTAACTGATCATCATCTGCTCCTAATTCGATGAATAGTTCAAGAACTTCATCTACGACATGCTCAGGACGAGCAGAAGGTTTGTCAATCTTGTTTACGACAACGATTGGTGTGATATGTTGTTCCAGTGCTTTTTTCAATACAAAACGTGTTTGAGGCATTGTTCCTTCATACGCATCTACGACCAACACAACGCCGTCAACCATTTTCATGATCCGTTCTACTTCGCCACCGAAGTCCGCGTGTCCTGGAGTATCCATGATGTTTACGCGAATTCCTTTATAGTCTACAGCTGTGTTTTTGGCTAAAATCGTGATACCACGTTCTTTTTCTAGCGCATTTGAGTCCATCGCACGTTCTTGCAATTGCGTATGTGCGTCTAATGTATCTGATTGTTTTAATAGTTCATCAACTAATGTTGTTTTTCCGTGGTCAACGTGGGCAATAATTGCGACGTTACGGATATCGTTTCTATAATTCAATGTAACTAACTCCTTTTTTATTGGTTCTTTATGACAGGGCAAATTTTACTCGACTGCTAATTATAGCAGACTTTTTTCATGAAATATAGTAAAATGTTTTCATTTTTTCGAGAAAATTAATCTTTTGCCCGTTTTTATCATTTTTGTGAATGATTTCTACCTTTTTTTCAGCCTTCTTTTTTCAAAAGGTCTGCGATTTCTGCATATGCACAAGAAGTCCCTGCTAAATAGTATTCCCTTTTTTCAAATGTCAAAGGAGAACCAAAAAGACCGCTTGTTACCATACCAAACTCTTCCAATAAGACATTTCCCGCTGCATAATCCCAAGGGCTAAGGTTTGAAATATAAGCAATGTGGTTTCCTTTCAAGATTGCCACTAGTTCAAGACCAGCGCATCCGTACATACGTGTCCCCATGCTGCTTTCCGCAATTTCTCGGATTCCATATTTATTATGACCGAAAAGATAACTATTCACACCAAGTAAGCCTTCCGATAAGGATTTATTTGCTGGTCTAGGCAATGGCTCATCATTTTTATACACGCCTATTCCTTTTCCACCCCAAAAAAGTTCATTTCTCATCACGTCATAAATGAAACCAAGCTTTCCAACGCCGGATTCATAAACAGCGAGCATAATACAAAAATTTTCCCCTTCAATCACAAAATTCAAGGTGCCATCAATAGGATCGATGATAAAGACTCTTCCATCGAGATCCGATAATTGATTACACCCTTCTTCTTCTGCCAATATTTTTGCCTCTGGATCAAAGGAATGGATTTTTTCGATTAGAAAATTCTGGATGTTTCGGTCGACATTTGTCACTAGATCCGTTCGATTTGATTTTTGCGAGATCGTTAATGTTTGTTGAGAAGATTTGATTTTCTCACCAGCTTCTTCTAGCCAGGATTTGATATGATCAATCATCTGTTCCATTTATCTCACCCGTTCATTCTCAAAGTTTTGTTTGGATTTTTTTTTGCTTGCTGCACTGTACGATATAAGGAGTACCCGGAAGCTTTTTCAAATTCCCGTCCCAATCGTTTTTCTTCTCCGATGGATTTGACAACAGTTTTAAACTGCTGATAAGTCTTCAAAAAAGCTTCATTGTTTATCCCTTTTTCATTCGCACGTTCCAGATCTTCCCACATCTTCATTACAATGACCATTTCGTCTGTTGTCCAATCTAAATCAAGTGGATACTGATATTCTTGCATCTTCAACTCTCCTATTTCATATTCCTCTTCAGTGTAGCATAGGAAGTGGTAATAAACCAAGAAGTTGTCATATTTTTAAGTTTACATAATAATATTATTGATAATTCTAAAAAACAAAACGCAACTGATTTTTCAGTTGCGTTTCGCCTGTATTATTCAAATCAAATATGGATTGGTAAACCTAATGCTAATTCCGAAGCATCCATGACGATTTCGCCAAGAGATGGATGAGGATGAATCGTCAAGGCGATATCTTCAGCATTCATTCCTGATTCGATTGCTAAAGCTAATTCAGAGACCATATCACTTGCGCCGACTCCACCGATTTGCGCGCCAATAAGCACGTTATCTTCGATCGTCGTGACTAAACGGATGAATCCTTCCGTTTTACCTAGCGATAATGCTCGACCGTTCCCTGAGAATGGAAATTTATATGCTTTCGCTTCGATACCTGCGTCTTTTGCTTCTTTGATTGTCATACCTACAGAAGCCAATTCCGGATCAGTAAAGGCAACTGCTGGCATTGCTTTATAATCTACAGCTACTTTTTTGCCAGAGATTGCTTCAGCAGCGATTTTTGCTTCGTAACTAGCTTTATGCGCTAATGCCGCCCCTGGAACGATATCACCGATGGCATAGATATTAGGTACGTTCGTACGTCCTTGTTTATCTACTGTGATCAATCCACGTTCTCCTACTTCGACACCCGCTTGTTCTAAGCCCATATCATCCGTATTTGGACGACGTCCTACAGTGACCATCACATAGTCAGCAGTAACAGATTCTTCTTTCCCGTCCACTGCATATTTCACTGTCACACTGTCACCGTTATCGACTGCTTCTTTTGCCATCGCATTCGTTACGACTGTTACACCTTTTTTCTTGAAATCATCTTCTACTAATTTTACGAGATCTTTTTCGTAAGTTGGTAAAATTTGTGGTGAGCCTTCAAGAATCGTTACTTCTGCTCCTAAGTTTGCGTACGCTCCGCCCAATTCGGCACCAATCACACCGCCACCGATGATCACAAATTTCTTAGGTACTTCTTTCAATGCTAATCCGCCAGTAGAATCTAACACACGTCCGCCGAATTTAAATCCTGGAATCTCGATTGGACGGGAACCTGTTGCGATGATTGCGTTATTGAACGAATAAGTTTGAGCTGAATCTGGATGAATGACGCGTAGTGTGTGATCATCTACGAAGAACGCTTCGCCTTCGATTGTTTCAACCTTATGTTTTTTTAATAGAAAACCAACACCAGAAGTCAACGTATGGACAACTTTGTTTTCTTTCCATTCTTGTGTTTTCGCAAAATCTAGTTTGACATTTTCGCTAGTTACTCCAAACATTTCGGAATCTAGTGACTCTTGATAATGGTGTCCCGCAGCTATCAATGCTTTTGAAGGAATACAGCCGACGTTCAAACAAACACCGCCAATATACTCTCTTTCAATGATTGCTACTTTTTGTCCCATTTCAGCAGCACGGATGGCAGCTACATAGCCGCCAGGTCCCGCACCGATTACAACTGTATCTAATTCTACAGCAAAATCTCCAACTACCATTTGTTTATCATCCTTCCATCATTAATAGCTCTGGATCAGCTAAAAGACGTTTGATATTGTTCATTGCTTGTTGCGCAGTTGCTCCATCTACGATACGGTGATCAAAACTTAGTGATAGTTTCATCACACGACCGACAACGATTTCGCCTTCAGCGTTTACGATTGGTTGTTGCGCAATCGTTCCTACACCTAAAATAGCTACTTCTGGATAGTTGATGACTGGTGTAAACCAACCGCCACCTACAGATCCGATATTGCTGATCGTAATTGTTCCATTGCGCATATCTTCTGCAGATAGTTTGCCGTCATGAGCTAATTTTGCTTTCTCATTGATTTCGTCTGCAATAGCAAACATTCCTTTGCGGTCTGCATCTTTTACATTTGGTACATATAATCCGTGATCCGTATCTGTTGCAATACCGATATTGTAGTAATGTTTATAAACGATTTCTTGGTTTGCATCGTCGATAGATGCATTCAATACTGGGTATTTCTTAACAGTCGCTGTTAAAGCTTTCACGACATATGGCAAGAAAGTTAGTTTCGTACCATTTGCAGCAGCAACTTCTTTAAATCGTTTCCGATTATCCCATAGTTTAGACACTTCTACTTCATCATGCAATGTCACGTGTGGAGCTGTATGCTTACTATTGACCATTGCTTTAGCAATAGCTTTACGTGTTGGTGTCATTGCTACACGCTCTTCCAAATCTCCTAAGTTGGACTTGAATGGTTTTGCTGGTTCAGCGGGTTTGCTTTCTGCTGCAGGAGCTGCTTCTTTCGGAGTTGCCGCTTCTGGCGCTTCTGATTTCGCTGGTGCGCTGCTTGGAGCTCCTGCCAAGAAGTTTTCGATGTCCTCTTTTGTTACTCTGCCACCTTTTCCAGTTGCAGTTACTTGTGAGATATCTACATCTTTTTCACGGGCAAATTGACGAACAGATGGCATAGCCAATACACGTTTATTTGGATCGGCAGCTTCAACGACACTTGCTGAACCTGATGTTTCCACTTTTTCTTTTGGTGCTTCAGCTGATGGCGCACTAGTTGACGGTGCACTATTGTGTCCAGGAGCATCGATTTCTACTAATACATCCCCAACATTTGCTACAGTGCCTTCTGGAACAATCACGTTTTTAACTGTCCCTGTGACAGGTGACGGAATTTCTTCTACTGATTTGTCATTTTGAACTTCTAGTAATGTATCATCTTCATTGATCGTATCTCCTGGTTTGACGAACCATTTGACGATTTCACCTTCTGCGATTCCTTCACCGATATCCGGTAACTTAAATTGGAAGACTCCTTCGCTTGACGATCCAGCTGATTCTGTATCAACAGTGGGTTCAGCAGCCGGTTTAGCTGGAGTTTGGGATTCTGCGGCTACACCACTGTCCCCTTCATTGTCTTCGTGTCCTGGTGCATCGATTTCTACTAATACATCCCCAACATTTGCTACGGTACCTTCTGGAACAATCACATTTTTAACCGTTCCTGTAACAGGTGACGGGATTTCTTCTACTGATTTGTCATTTTGAACTTCTAGTAATGTATCATCTTCATTGATCGTATCTCCTGGTTTGACGAACCATTTGACGATTTCACCTTCTGCGATTCCTTCACCGATATCCGGCAATTTAAATTGATAAGCCATGACTTTGTTTCGTCCCTTCTTTTCTTAAAATTCCGCGATTTCTTTTACTTTGTCTTCGATATCTTTTGCATTTGGCAACCAGACATTTTCTGCTTGTCCAAATGGGAAGACTGTATCAGGTGCAGAAACTCGTCCGATTGGGGCTTCTAATGAAAGGATAGCGCGTTCTGAGATCTCAGAAACTACTTGCGCGGCAACGCCCGCTTGTCGTTGTGCTTCTTGGACAACAACTACGCGACCAGTTTTTTCCACGGATTGAATGATCGTTTCTACATCTAATGGCGCAACAGTACGAAGATCAATGATTTCAACAGAGATATTTTCTTTTGCAAGATTGTCTGCTGCTTTGATTGCTTCACGCACCATTGCTCCGTATGTGATAATAGATACATCTGTTCCCTCACGAGTAACTGCTGCTTTATCCAAAGGAACTTCGTAAGCTTCATCCGGCACTTCTTCTCGGAATGAGCGATATAGTTTCATGTGTTCTAGGAAAACAACCGGATCGTTACTTCTAATAGAAGAAATCAATAGTCCTTTTGCATCATAAGGGTTGGAAGGAATCACTACTCGAATACCAGGAGACTGAGCGATCAAACCTTCTAAATTATCCGAATGCAATTCTGGTGTATGAACACCGCCACCAAATGGTGAACGAATCGTGATTGGTAGATTTCTAGTGCCGCTCATTCGATATCTTGTACGAGCCATTTGAGCTACTACTTCGTCCATTGCTTCGAAAATAAAACCAAAGAATTGGATTTCAGGAACTGGACGAAATCCTTCTAACGCAAGACCGAAACTCAATCCTGCGATTCCAGATTCAGCTAAAGGAGTATCGAATACTCGGTCTTCTCCGAACTTTTCCTGCAATCCTTCAGTTGCCCGGAAAACTCCTCCGTTTTTCCCAACATCTTCACCAAAAACAACGACATTCTCGTCATTTTCTAGTTCAAGTGCTAAGGCATCTGTGATTGCTTGGATCATTGTTTTTTGTGCCATGATTATTTCGACTCCTTCGCTTCATAAATTGCAATTTGTTCTTTGATTGATTGTGGAGATACTTCGAACATGTTTTTCAAGAAATCTGAAACCTTTTGTTTTGGTACTTTGTCGGCTTCAGCAATAGCTGCTTTGATTTCTTCTTTAGTTGCTTCGATGACTTGTTCTTCTTTTTCTTCAGACCAAAGTCCTTTTTCCGTCAAATATTTACGGAAGCGGATCAATGGATCTTTTTTCTGCCAATCGTCATCTGTGTCTTTTGTACGGTAGCGGGTTGGATCGTCACCAGATAGTGTATGTGGTCCATAACGATAAGTCAGTGTTTCGATTAGGACTGGTCCATTTCCACTGATCGCCCATTCCCGTGCCATTTTAGATACAGTATATACTGCAAGCGGATCCATTCCATCGACTTGAATACCAGGAATCCCAGCTGCGACAGCTTTTTGTGCAAGTGTTTTTGCTGCAGTTTGTTTTTCACGAGGTGTAGAGATCGCATACCCGTTGTTTTGGATATAAAATACGGCATTTGCATGGTAAGCGCCAGCGAAATTGATTGCTTCGTAAAAATCACCTTGTGATGAACCGCCATCACCAGTATAAGTGAAGACGACATTTTTCTTGTTTCGTTTCTTCAAACCTAATGCAACACCGGCTGCTTGTACATATTGTGCACCGATGATGATTTGTGGTGGTAGAGCTTTCAATTCTTCCGGATAAGAATTACCTGCAGCATGTCCTCTAGACCATAAAAAAGCTTGAGATAAAGGTAAACCATGTTTTACTAGTTGAGGTACATCCCGATAACCTGGAAGAAGAACATCTTCTTTATCAAATGCGTAAGCACTAGCCAGCTGACTTGCCTCTTGTCCAGCAGTTGGTGCGAAAAAGCCTAGGCGTCCTTGGCGGTTCAGCGCTGTTGAACGTTGGTCTAATACACGAGACCATACCATATGAGTCATTAATTCAACGAGTTCATCATCGGATAAATCAGGTACTAAATCTTTGTTAACTACGTTTCCATCTTGATCAAGTGCTTGATATACTGGGAAATCTGCATTGACTTCATCTAGCAGTGCTTGGAAGTCGATCGGTGCTTTTTTGTTTGCCATTTGTCACACATTCCTCTCTCATCTATAAGAAAATCTCTTCATTCTGCGATTGAAACAGTGAATAAAACTGTATCACTATTTAACCGTCTTCATTAATAAATTATCATGGATTTATGAGAAATACAAGCTAAAAGCACAAATTTTCACGATGAAAGGAAATTATGCCAATCCGCATATTAACAGCATTAGTGAATAAAATCACAATAAGGAAAGCGTTTTATATTTCATCTGCATTTTTTCTATTTTCTAATCAAACTTACAACCATCTGTTTCTATTTAGAAACGTTGGTGTTATACAGTTTTGTTGCAAATATTTATTTTATTTACACATCGTGAACGGACGTACAAATAATGGTTTTTTCTTAGTTTCTTTATATCGTATTCTTTTTCCGAAAAAAAAGAAACAGCTTGAAATTTAAATCCAAGCTGTTATATTCTTTAATCTATTTACTTTGTGAAATTATTCTGTTAACCACTTTTCTAGAATTTTCATCTTTGAATAAAACAACGGTATTTGGTTTTCATCCAGCCTACTGTAATTGATTCTGACTCCATTTATATCTTGCCCAAAAAGTAGACTTGGTGCAATTCCAAGACCCATATCTACTACTTTTTCTGCTAGTTCGGGGTCTAGTTTTTTCCCATCCCAAGTAATCCAGGCATAGTAACCACCTAAAATTGAATGAAGCTTGAAAAACGATTGTGAATCTCCCCAAGCGCTTATCAGTCGGCTTTTTTCTTTCAACTTTTTTCTTACATCTTGCATTTTCAAATCAATTGCTTCATTAAATACATTAGCCACTGTGATTTGTGTAAGGATATTCATCGAAAACTCCATCATTTCTTGCGCTTGAGCTAGTTGCGAGATAAAAGTCTCAGGTCCTATCACCCAACCGATTTTCGTTGTTTTTCCTAAAACCCTAGATAACGAACCGACGTATAACACATTATCCGGATCAATCGTTCGTATAGGAAGGACTTCTTCTTGGTTTAGAAATGAAAGATCCGTAAATACATCGTCTTCAATAATTGGAAGCCGATACTGTCGACACAATTCTACTAGCTTTTCTCGTCGTTTTTGACTCATCACTTTTCCTGTAGGGTTTTGAAAATTCGGGTTGATAAGCACTGCTTTCAATTTATTTTTATGGATCGATTCTTTCAGTTTTTCTAAGTCGATCCCTTCTTCATCCATCGGTATCCCAAATAAACGCGTTCCTGAAGCTTTGAAAAGAGGTAATCGGTAAAAAAAAGAAGGTGACTCTACAGCTATCCCCTCTCCAGCTGAAAGAATCGTTTGTAAAATCAAAAAGATTGCTTGCTGACCGCCACCAGTCACAAGAAGCTGGTTGGGGGAAAATGCCAATTCAAATTTACTTTCCAAATACCGTTTGATTTTGTTACGTAACGGAGTATAGCCTAAAAGATCCATTTCTTTTTCTTCCGCTAAGATTTCTTCAAGAGAATAAGAAGGAAACTCAAAATTCGGCAAAAGCTCATCTGGCATCTCGCTAGCGTATAAATCAAGAAACGATGTTTTTTGGATCTGCTTTGCTTCTCTTATTTTTTGCTCATACCAGTCCGTCTGCTCATAACGAGGAGAGATCATTTGCCGCCAATCGATTCTTGGAACAGCGAATTTCCCCCATTCAGTCTGATTAACAAACCATCCGCTGCCACGTTTGCTCGTTAGTACCCCAAGCTCCCTAAGCTCTTCCAATGCATGGACAACGGTGGAACGATTCACACCAAAAAGTTGCCCTAGTTTTCGTTCTGATTCAAGTTGACTTCCAGGATTGATCCTTCCGTTTTCGATTTCTCTCATAATCTGTTCCATGATTTGACGATAAATCGGTCCTTGTTTTTTCTCTACTTTTTCCCACATAAGCTTCTCTTTTCTATTGTCTATTTTTTCTTTTGATTTTACCGAATTTACGAGAAAAAAGAAAAACTTTTTTTGCAAAACATAAGGGACTGTGACAAAAGTCTTATCACAGTCCCTTATTCTGAATAATGATGTTCAAAAGCTTGTATCTGCGATAATAAGTCCAGCCAAACAAAACATATAAAGAACTATTTTTGTTTGGCTGTTCTTATTACTTAATGCAGGACAACTTTTTCACAACATTCTAATATTTTATTTATTTTTTAGATTGTGTCTCCATTAAAAATCGAATTTTTCACGATGACATAGTCAACTTTTCGAATGGCTTCCAGATCTCTTCCTCCAGCATAAGAAATAGATGATTGAAGGTCTTGTTGCATTTCCACTAGTGTATCTTTCAAAGATCCTTTATGCTGGATCCAGATTTTCTTTCCTTCAACATTTCGTTTTTCGCCTTTTTGGAATTCTGAAGCAGAACCAAAGTATTCTTTATACACGATTCCATTTTCGACTTTTGTTTCGCCAGGAGATTCCTCGTGACCGGCAAACAATGAACCAATCATGACCATTGTCGCACCAAAACGGACAGATTTTGCAATATCGCCATGTGTTCTGATCCCACCGTCAGCGATGATCGGCTTGCGAGCTGCTTTCGCACACCATCTAAGAGCTGCCAGTTGCCAGCCTCCAGTCCCAAAGCCTGTCTTGATTTTTGTAATACATACTTTTCCTGGACCAATCCCGACTTTTGTTGCATCTGCGCCCGCATTTTCCAATTCACGGACGGCTTCCGGTGTACCAACATTACCGGCAATCACAAAAGTTTCAGGCAAATATTTTTTAATATGCTGAATCATATCAATAACTGAGTTAGCATGTCCATGTGCGATGTCGATAGTGATATAATCAGGATTTAGCGATTCTTCTGCCAACTTCTCTATAAAGGAATATTCCTCTTTCTTGACGCCAACACTGATTGAGGTAATCAATCCACGCTTTTTCATTTTTTTGATAAACGGAATTCGAGCTGCTTCATCAAACCGATGCATGATATAGAAATAACCATTTTCCGCTAAGAATTCTGCGATTGTTTCATCAATAATCGTCTGCATGTTGGCAGGCACTACTGGCATTTTGAATGTATGTTTACCTAATGTGACCGTTGTATCACATTCAGAACGGCTATTTACGATACATTTATTAGGAATTAATTGAATATCTTCGTAATCAAATACTTTCATTACATTATCCTCCTGATGTTCACATCCAGCAAAACACGAACATTATTAATTTAATCAAGGCTTTTTTTAGCGCCCTATGTAATTTAACTCAATTAAGCAAAAAAATCAAGAGCAAAAAGAGAATTTATACGAATGGTAAAAAAACATATATTATTTTTAGTCTATACAAACGAAAAATGAATGTTCGCTTTTAGCAAAAAAAGACTGTGACAAATGTCTTGTCACAGTCTTTTTTCTGAATAACCGGCGTTCTCCTACGTTGTTCGTTTTTTCTTATTATACAAGTCTAGCACAACGGCTAAAAGCAAGATCAATCCTTTGATTGCCTGCTGCCAGTCTACCCCGACGCCTAAAATCGACATGCCATTGTTCAATACACCCATGACCAAGCCACCGACAATCGCACCCATGATTGTTCCAATGCCGCCGGAAGTCGAAGCACCACCAAAATATACTGCCGCCATTGCATCCAGTTCCATCGATGTACCTGCTTGAGGTGTTGCCGCATTCAATCGAGCAGCTAAAACTAATCCAGCTGAAGCTGCCATGACTCCCATGTTGACGAATACCCAGAACGTGATTCGCTTTGTTTTGATCCCTGATAGTTCAGCCGCTTTTCGATTTCCGCCCGTCGCATAAATCTGTCGACCTGCTACTGTTTTATTTGTCAAAAACCCATATGCTGCAACGATCAAACCAAGAATGATCAAAATAATCGGATACCCTTGATAAGAGGCAAAGATATAAGTTATTCCTAGTACAACGACTGCTGTAAATACCGCCTTTACCAAGAAAGCTGCTGGAGATTCCACTTCAAATAAATGATTTTTCCGACGATTTCTTGTTCGCCATTGTCCAACAACTAACACGATGGTGATGATCATTCCTAAAATCAATGTCAAGAAGTGAAGGTTGCTTCCTTTGCTTAAGTCTGGTAAATAACCCGTAGACATTTTTTGAAAAACAGCTGGAAAAGGTGCTAGAGATTGACCGCCTAGAACAACTTGTGTCAGTCCACGAAACATCAGCAATCCTGCTAAAGTCACGATAAACGCCGGTATCCCAGCATAAGCTACCCAAAAACCTTGCCATGCGCCGATCAGCCCGCCTACTGCAAGACAAGCGATGACTGTCACCCACGGGTTCATTTGGCGATTGACCATCATCATGCCCGCAATTGCACCAACAAACGCCATCACTGACCCTACCGACAAATCCACATGACCTAAGAGCACAACTAATAACATCCCTGCAGCTAGTACTAATATATGACTATTTTGCAAAACAAGGTTAGTTATATTCAACGGACGCCAGAAAATACCATTCGTCATCAATTGAAACGCAATAAGTAGTCCCGCTAAAATGATCACCATGCTGTAGCGACCAAAAAGATCAGCTGCTCTACTTTTCAAATTTAGTTTTTTCTCTTTTTTATCCGTAAGATTTTTTGCTTGTTCCAACTTAACCCACCTCTTCTTTCGTCATTAATTTCATCAAGACTTCCTGATCTGCCTCTTCTCGCGAGACTTCTCCTGTAATACGTCCTTCGTTCATCGTATAGATTCGATCACACATCCCTAATATTTCAGGAAGTTCAGAAGAGATAAGACAGACAGCTTTGCCATTTGCTGCCATTTCTTCGATAATCGTGTAGATCTCATATTTTGCCCCAACATCTATCCCACGGGTTGGCTCATCCAAAAAAAGAATATCGGGTTGTGTCATCAGCCACTTGGATAAAACGACTTTTTGCTGATTCCCACCACTAAGACTACTGACAATTTGATGGATGGAGTTTGTTTTTATACGCATCTTTTTCCGGAAATTTTCTGCCTCAGTTACTTCTTTTTCTTTATCTAATACTCCTTTTTGACTTATTTTATCCAAACTGCTCAGCGTCACGTTTTCCCGAATATCCATCAGCAGATTCAGTCCTAAAGATTTTCGGTCCTCCGAGACATAAGCGAGTCCGTTTGCAATGGCTGAAGGAACGGTCTTAACTGATATCTCTGCCCCATCCTTTAATATACGTCCGGATATCTTGCTTCCATAAGAATGTCCAAATAGACTCATAGCGAATTCAGTTCTGCCCGCTCCCATCAGTCCAGCTATTCCTACAATCTCTCCTTTTTTCAAATGCAAGTTGATGTGGTCATTTATGATTCGCTCATGATCAAGAGGGTGATAGACCGTCCAGTCTTCTACTTTAAAATAAACTTCTCCAATATCCGGTTTTCTTTCAGGATAACGATCAACTAAATCTCTGCCCACCATCCCGCGAATAATATGCTCTTCGCTGATCATTTCATTTTCTAGTGTCTCAATCGTCTGTCCATCCCGTAAAATGGTGATTCGATCTGCGATATCCACGATTTCATTCAGCTTATGTGAAATAATGATGGAGGTTACACCTTGCTCTTTCAACTCTCGGATCAATCTCAGCAAATTCGCGCTTTCTTCTTCATTCAATGCAGCGGTAGGCTCATCCAAAATCAACAGACGGACGGATTTTGATAATGCTTTAGCTATTTCAACTAATTGCTGTTGCCCTACGCCAATCTGGGATACTAGAAGATTCGGGTCGATAGACAAACCGACTTTATTCAGCAGTTCATACGTTTTCTTTTCTGTCAGTTCCCAATCAATCACGCCTCTTTCTGCTTGTTCATTTCCGAGAAAAATATTCTCTTTTATTGAAAGATAAGGACTTAGTGCTAATTCTTGATGAATGATGACGATGCCTTTTTCTTCACTATCTTTCAAATCTTTGAATTGACACAGCTTTCCATCATAAAAGATTTCCCCGTCATAGGAGCCATATGGATACAAGCCGCTCAAGACATTCATCAATGTTGATTTTCCCGCTCCGTTTTCTCCGCACAATGCATGGATTTCCCCACGTTCAATCATCAGATTCACGCAATCTAACGCTCGGATTCCAGAAAATTTTTTGGTGATATCTGCCATTTTTAAAATACAATCCGCCATAATTTTTATCCTCTCTCTGACTTAGATCTCTTTAGTACCTTGTTTGGTTCCTCTTAATTTTTCAGATCGGATTCTTTATAATAATCGGTGTCGATCAGCTCTGCTTGATAATTATCTTTATCGACAGATACTGTATTTGCTAAATACGTAGGGACAGTTTTCACCCCATTATCATAAGTTTCAGTATCATTAACCGGAACCTCTTCTCCATCACTGATTGCTTTGATCATTTCAATCGTATTTTTTGCTAAGATACGTGTGTCTTTAAAGATCGTTTGTGTTTGTTCCCCGGCAATGATCGATTTAACGCCAGCAACTGTCGCATCTTGTCCAGTAATCACAGGTAAAGGTTTACTTTCACTCCCATACCCCACGCCTTTTAATGACGAAATGATCCCTAAACTTATTGGATCATATGGCGACAAAACAGCATCCAATGTTTGGTCAGTATAATTTGCGCTTAACAGATTATCCATCCTTGCTTGCGCCGTAGAACCATCCCAGCGAAGCGTAGCGATTTGACTGAAACTCGTCTGTCCAGATGGCACGACCAACTGACCGTTGTCCATATATGGTTGTAAAACAGACATCACTCCGTTGTAATTAATTAGTGCATTGTTGTCGTCAGGCGAGCCACCAAATAATTCAATCGTGAATGGTCCTTTTCCTTCTTTCAATCCTAAGTGCTCTTCAATATAAGCTGCTTGCGATACACCTACTCCAAAATTATCAAAAGTCGCGTAATAATCGACATTTTCTGAATTCATTAGTAAACGATCATAGGCGATCACCTTGATATCTGCTTCTTTTGCTTTAGCTAACACATCAGTTAAAGCCGAACCATCGATAGAAGCAATCACAAGTGTATCTACCCCTTTTGTAATCATATTTTCGATTTGTGCTACTTGATTTTCTACTTTATCTTCTCCATATTGAAGATCTGTTTTATAACCCAGTTTTTCTAATTCCGAGACCATGTTGTTCCCATCAGCGATCCATCTTTCTGCTGATTTGGTCGGCATAGCGATTCCTACATACCCCGTACTATCATCTGCAGATCCTGAATTGCCACACGCACTTAATAGAATGCTTGCGGTCAAAATAGCGATACTCCCAAGAATCTTTCTAAATTTGTTTTTCATTTTTTATCCCCCATTCCGATTGATACACCGAGTATAGCTAATAAAGAAAGCGTTAACATTGATTTTTTTATGGGATTTACTTTAAATTTTTTAGGTGTACTTTTTTTGTCTTGGATTTTTTTAAGTTTCTTGGATTTTTTTCGATTGATTCCTTTTGACTTTGATTTTCCCTTTTATCTGATAAGATAGTACTAACAAATCCAGATGGAGTGATCTAAAGTGAAACGTGTTTTATTTTTTTTAGCCCTTATTGTAATCGCTTACCAAATGATAGGGTGTACACCTAGTACAAAGGAAGCACCTGACCCACTAGTCGTTGGTTTTTCGCAATCAGGAACGGAGAGTAGCTGGCGGAAAAAGCATACTGAATCAATTATCACTGCGCTTGAAAAAGAAGATTACCAAGTTCTCTACCGAAATGGTTACATGAATCAGGAACGGCAAATCCAAGATATACGGACGTTCATTGCCTATAAAGTAGATATGATCATTTTTACTCCTTTGCAAGAATCCGGGTGGGACTCTGTATTAAAAGAAGCCAAGCGAGCAGGGATCCCTGTCATACTTGTCGACAGACATATTCAAACGAATGATCCCGAGCTTTTCGTCACCCACATCGGTCCCAGTTTCAAAGCAGAAGGAAATCGGGCGGGTTTATTTGTCAGCAATCACTTCACAAATTCAAAGAAACAGGAAATCAGAATCCTAGAACTTGCTGGTTCAGAGAACTCCACACCGACCAAGCTACGCTCCGAAGGATTTTTGGAATCAATCAATCGTAAACCAACCCTAAAAAAAGATGGAACCATCGACCATAAACCTCCGATGACTATTGTTCACCGAATTGTCGGTGATTTTATTCGGATGAAAGGAAAAGACCAGATGAAACGATATTTAGAAACAAATGATTTATCCGAAATCGATGTATTATACAGCCATAGTGATGAAATGACTCACGGTGCTTTAGCTGCGATAAAAGAAACATCAATCAAACCTGGAGAAGATTTGATCATTGTAACGATTGATGGACAAGAAGATATGATCGAGAAGCTACGCTCAGGAATCGTCAATTGCGTAGTCGAGTGTAAACCTGATGTCGGCTGGTATGTAGCCAATACCGTTACTCGTTATTTTGGAAATCTTCAAACAGGAAAAACATTACCTAAAGATATTTTTATTTCCGAGACTGTCTTTTCCCAACAGAATATGACTAATATTCCAACCAGAAATTATTGACTGGAGAAGTATCATGACGAAAAGTTTAAGCATAAAACAGATTTTTGCCCAAGCAAACAAAGCCATGCTTCTATTTGCTGTTATCCCTTTGCTAATGAGCATATTGTTATATTCGCAACAGCTTTTGATTTATCAACAGACGATCGCAAATATTCAAAAAGCGGATGCAATTACTTTAAAGGTTGACCAGAGAGTTTTGGAAAGTATGTGGGACCTGATTTCTGGCCAAGTAAGCGTGGATGAGTTTAAAAAAGAAAATATCCTAGAAGAACTTAGAAATGATATTCGACAGATCAAAAGTAATACGAATACGCTTAAAGAAATCAGTACGTTAGATGTGTCTTTGCGTACGATCGATACACTGGAAGATTATCAAAACGAGCTGATCAATAATATCTTGGCAAAAGATTTTATGGATACCAATGAAGAGATCATCAATCAGGTAGATTCTGTCACTCAACTGCTGTCAGATATCTTACAAGATTTTGTTCGTGTGGAGATCGACTTAGCAAGCAAAAAAAATACGACACTTGTCCGCTCGCTCATTCTATTAACAATAGTGGAACTTGGAGTTCTTAGTACCATTTTTTTCTATGCGAAAAAGAATCGTCGCTTTTTAGAGAGAAAGGTCCAAGAACCGATCAATCAGCTGATCGAGATGTCAGAACAACTTTCTTCAGGGAACCTTGGCTTTCGTTTAACCCTGCCGGAAACACTGGAATTACAAACACTTACCGCTAGCATGAATAAAATGGCGGAAGATCTAAACCAGTCTTTACGGGAGAACGCTTTGAAACAATACCATTTAGCACAAAGTGAAGTTCGTGTATTGCAAGCTCAGATTACTCCCCATTTTATTTATAACAGTTTGGATGCCATTATTTCTTTGATCGAACAAGACTGCTTTGAAGAAGCTCTGACTATGACCCATGCACTTTCCGGCTTTTTTCGTACGTCTTTAAGCAAAGGACAAGACTGGATTCCTCTTGAAAAAGAAATTAGCCATATCAATGATTATCTAGTCATCTTAAAAATAAGATACGGCCATATGCTTGACTATAAGATCGATATACCAGAAACACTTTTTCCTGTTTCTATTTTAAAAATGATCTTGCAGCCATTGATTGAAAATGCTGTATACCATGGAACGAAGTACGTCCGTCACAAAGGATTTATTCGTATTACCGCATGCAAAATCGATGAGATGATCCAATTCAAAGTCACAGACAACGGGATTGGCATCCCTGCAGAAAAACTGGCAGAAATACGTAAAGAGTTAGCCAAAGGTATTGATTCAGATTTCAGTATCGGCTACGGACTTTACAACGTAAACAAGCGTCTCCTTCTTTATTACGGAAATGATCAAAAACCTATCACGATTGACAGCAAATACCGAGAAGGAACAACTGTCACACTGATGATCCCTCTATCTCCCAAAACAATTGGAGGAAACAAACATGTATAAAGTTTTTATCATCGAAGACGAATACCTCATTCGCAATAACTTGCGGGAACAAATAACTGTCCTTGGTTCTTATTATCCAATCACTTATGTCGGCGAAGCTGGAGATGGTGAGATGGCACTGTCTTCAATTATCGACTTACAGCCCGACATCATTCTGACTGATATCCAAATGCCTTTCATGGACGGGTTGACTTTTTCAAAAGAAGCAAGGAAACTACTTCCTTGGACTCGTCTCATATTTATTAGTGGATTCGACGATTTCGATTATATGAAAGGAGCAATCCAGGTACAGGCAGATGATTATCTGCTTAAACCGATTAAAAGTAACGAATTGAAACAAGCAATAGAAAAAGCAGTAACTGCTTTAGATTTGCAGCAAAAAGAAACGCACACTTCTTCTGATCTTGTTTTCGAATTGAAAAAAAATCATTTCTTGAACGGTTTGTTCAAAGGCTCACTTACGATCAGTGAAACATTGAAACTTGCTGAATCTTTCAATCGCTCTTTAGCAGGGAAAAAAATGACCGTATTATTAGCAGCAAACCAAGTCAGTACAGACTTTGAAGATTACGCTCATCTCAGTGATTATTTGAAGTTTTTATTTAGGGAGAATCAACAAGTGATCTTCTCTGCTGTTTCCTCTCGATTCATCAAATATTTAATAGTTGATTCTCTTGAAGAAAATGTGATCGAGACCAGTTATCAGGTAGCCCAAACGTTGGTCCATGAATTAGAAAAGGGACAAAAAAATAATTTTTCTGTCGCCATTGGTCCTGTCGCAGAAAGAATCAGCGAATTACCTGCATCTTTTGAGATCACGCAGATGATACTTGAAACCGCCAGTTCCATTAAAGATCAAATTATCAGCTATGAGGATTTGATTCAAGAAGCGAAACTTCCAGTTGATTCTGTCTTTTACTTTGATCTCTCACTTGATTTGTCTTCATTATCGAAAAACGAAGTATCCAAGTACATCGAACACTTGACGAAACCACAAGGCACACCAACTCGAACACGATTATATCGTTTATTTGTCTTGACTAAGCTACTCCAGCATGTCTGCCTGAAATAAAAGGAAATCCCGCAAGAAATGGTTCACTGCACATCCACCAGTCAACGCTTAGCAATCAGCGCCGACGACTCGCTTTACCGTTCGACAGTTTATATGTTCATTTCTTTCTTAACTGCTCTGCCCTCACAGCCTTCAAGGAACAAATATCAGCCAATTTTGAACCATGCATTGGATTTTATCAAAGAAAATTTTACCGATCCAGATATGTCCTTAACTTGGGTCGCTCAACAAGTTGCATTAAGTCCCTCTCATTTCAGTACGATTTTTTCTCAATCGTTTAACCAAACATTCATCGATTATCTGACAGAACAAAGAATCGAATTAGCAAAAAAATTATTGCAGCAATCAGACTATCGTATCTCAGATATTGCTTTTGAAATTGGTTATAATGACCCTAACTATTTCAGTTATTTATTTAAGAAAAAACAAGGGATTTCTCCAAAAGAATATCGGACACAGCTTTTCCTTAAAAACAAAAATAACTAATAAACGAAATCCGTACAATGATACTCTTTCCATTTGCAATTAAAAAAGACAGAATATCTCGAAGCTGAAAACAGCTTTCAAGTTATTCTGTCTTTTTAATTTATAGCCCTTTTGACCTGCTTATGACAATCTTTAAGGTAAAATGTTTCCAGCAGCACGGTACAATTCGTACCAATCTTCCCGAGACATATTAATTTCTGAAGCTTGAGCGATTTCCTTGATTCGCCCTACGTTCATCGTACCGGCGATCACTTGCATATTGGCTGGATGGCGTAAAATCCAAGCAGAAGCCAAGCCAGTTGGTGTCGTTTGATATTTAGCTGCTAGTTCTTCTAATGTTTGGTTTAATTCAGGGAATTTTTCGTTCCCGATAAATACACCTTCAAAAAATCCATACTGGTATGGTGACCATGCTTGGATCGTCATATCATGCAATCGGGAATAATCAAGTACACTACCGTCATGATCGATACTTGCTTCATCTGTCATATTGACATGAATCCCTTGATCGATCATTCCAGTATGTTTCAAGCCAAATTGCAGCTGATTAGCTACTAATGGTTGACGAACATATTTTTTCAGCAATTCGATTTGCATTGGTTTTTGATTGCTGACGCCAAAATAACGAACTTTTCCTGACCGTTCCAATTCATCAAACGCTTCAGCTACTTCCTCTGGTTCTACCAATGTATCTGGACGATGAAGAAGTAAAGCATCCACATAATCCATTTTCAGACGGGTCAAACTTTTTTCCACAGATTCAATGATATGTTTTTTAGAAAAATCAAACATCACACCTGGAACGATTCCACATTTTGTTTGAATAAAAAGATCTTCTCGTTTGATTGATGTTTTTGCTAGAGCATCTGCAAAGATTTCTTCACATTCACCGTTTCCATAAATATCTGCATGGTCAAAAAAATCAATGCCGTTTTCATAAGCTGTCTCAATCACTTTTACTGGATCTTCCGCATTGTTGATACGCATACAGCCTAAGATCACTGCAGCTGCTTTCTGATCAGAAGTACCTAATTGAATTTTTTTCATCTGAACTCCTCCTTATTTATATACACAACAAAAGTGTACCACACTCTTTATGAAAAGGCTTCACTAAAATCGGCGCTTCCGATTATGTTTGTTGTATTTTTTATAAATGGAAGCAGCTGATTTACTTCACGACCAGTTCGCTATTGGCAGCTTTTTCTCCAATATCTGTACGATAAAATGTTCCAACTGTCGTTTTATCCATTAACGCGGTGTAGATTTTTTCCTGTGCTTCTTTGATCGTCTCACCGTATGCTTCTACTAAATAAAGACGTCCTCCTGCTCCAACTAATTTGCCGTTATTTGAGGAAACTCCAGCATAGTAAACAGAAAGCTCTTCTTCCGGAAAATCTGGTAGAACCATTCCTGTCTCATATTCTTCGGGGTAACCGGCAGCTGCAACCACAACGCCTACATTGTATCCTTCTTGCTGCCACTTTAACTCTACTGCACGATTCTCTAATAAATCATCGATTACTTGCGCAAAGTCACTCTTCAACCGAGAAAGAACGACTTGCGTTTCAGGATCACCGAAACGCGCATTGAATTCGATCACTTTTGGTCCTTCCTTCGTAGCAATCAAACCCGCATATAAAACACCCGTGAAAGAGCGTCCTAGTTCTTTCATTCCCAAAGCCGCTGGTTTTAAAACTTCTTCCACAGCTTTTTCAATCATCTTTTTTGGAATTTGCGGTACTGGTGAATAAGCACCCATTCCGCCTGTATTTGGCCCTTTATCGTTATCAAATGCCCGCTTATGATCTTGCGAAATGACCATCGGATACACCTTGGTATCACGGACAAACGCCAAAAGGGAGAATTCTTCTCCTGCCAAAAACTCTTCTACGACGATTTTTTTGCTGCTATCCCCAAATCGATGCTGGTTCAACATTTGTTCTGCCGCATCCAGCGCTTCCTTCACTGTGGTAGCCACGACTACACCTTTCCCAGCTGCTAAACCGTCCGCTTTCACTACGATTGGCGCACCATTTTCTTTGATATACGCTGCTGCTTTTTCGTAACATTCAAAACTTCTGGATTTAGCTGTCGGGATTTGATAAGTATCCATTAATTGTTTAGCAAAACTTTTCGAACCTTCGATCAGAGCTGCTGCTTTTGTCGGACCGAAGATTTTCAATCCTTCCGCCATAAAATCATCGACGATCCCATTTAACAAAGGAACTTCAGGACCAACGATACTCCAATCAATAGCCTCTTTCTTAACAAAATGGATTAACGCTGAATGATCTTGTTCACTGATAGCGACACAATTGATGCCATCCTTTGCCATTCCAGGATTTCCTGGCGCACAATACACCGTATCCACCTTCGGACTGGCTAAAAGTTTTTTACTTATTGCATGTTCACGACCACCTGCACCGATTACCAAAACGTTCATTTATCCGACTCCTCTCTAATGTCTAAAATGCCGAACATCAGTAAAGACCATTGCTAGATCGTATTTATTCGCCATATCAATAGAATCTTGGTCTTTGATGCTTCCTCCTGGCTGAATGATTGCTTTTATACCATGTTTGGCTGCATATTCAACCGAATCATCCATTGGAAAATAAGCATCGCTAGCTAAAACTGCACCTTCCATTTTCTCTTGCGCTTGTTCAATCGCAATTTTTACTGAACCGACTCGATTCATCTGCCCGGCTCCGATTCCTACTGTCTGACGTTCGTTTGCCAGTACGATCGCATTAGATTTCACATGTTTGACAGCTTTCCAAGCAAACGCCAATGCTTTTGCTTCTGCTGGAGTCGGCTTACGTTTTGTCACGACTTTCCACTCTTCTTCATTTTCTATTGCCAGATCTTGATCTTGTACAAGAAGTCCACCTAAGACTGAGACCGTTTCTTCTCGATTTTGATTTTCTTCCTGCGCAAAGTCTATTGTCAGTAATCGGATGTTTTTCTTTTTTTGCAGTAATTCCAAAGCTTCTTGTGTATAAGAAGGGGCAATGATGATTTCTAGAAACAGCTTATGCATCTGTTCTGCTGTTGGCAGATCTACTTCTCGATTCAAAACGATGATCCCACCAAAGATTGAAACAGGATCTGCTTCATACGCTGCTTCCCACGCTTCTAAAATCGTAGATGCTGTCCCAATACCACAAGGATTCATGTGTTTCAAGGCGACTACCGTTGGCTCGTCATATTCCTTCATGATCCGTAGCGCAGCATCTGCATCTCGGATATTATTATAAGAAAGTTCTTTCCCATGGAGTTGTTTTGCTGCTGCGATCGAATATTTTTCCAGAAGAGCGGACTGATAAAAGGCAGCGGCTTGATGGCTGTTTTCACCGTAACGAAGCGTTTGTTTTCGTTCATACGTAAGTGTCAATTTTTCCGGTTCTTTTTCTTCCACCCAATCCGTTAAGTATTGAGCGATCAGTGCATCATATGCCGCAGTATGACGAAAGACTTTTGCCGCTAGTTTTTGTCTGAAAGAAAGTGAAGTATGCCCATACTGACGTAATTCTGAAAGTACTTCTTCATAGTCAGATGGATCAACAACAGCGGTGACAAATTCATGGTTTTTTGCTGCACTACGGAGCATACTAGGACCACCGATATCAATGTTTTCAATAGCTTCTGCTATTTCGACATCTGGTTTCATAATCGTTTCTTTGAAAGGATATAAATTGACACAAACAAAGTCGATTGGTTGGATATTTTCCGTTTCCATTGCCTCCATATGGCTAGGGAGATCGCGTCTTCCTAAAAGACCACCATGGATTTTAGGATGAAGTGTTTTGACACGGCCATCCATCATTTCAGGAAACCCTGTCACTTCTTCGATCGAAAGCGTATTGATCCCAGCTTTATCCAACGCATGCTTTGTTCCTCCTGTGGAAATGATTTCTACTCCTTGTTCAATCAAACCTTGGGCAAATGCTACAATCCCAGTTTTATCTGATACACTGATCAATGCTCTTGTCATTTCAGATAGCCTCCATTTTCAATAATTTCACTAATCACTTCTGGATAGATACGATGCTCTACTCTATGGATTTTTTCTTCTAAAGAATCGAACGTGTCCTCCTGTTCAATTCTCACTTTTTCCTGCCGGATGATTGGTCCAGTATCTACACCTTGGTCGATATAATGAATTGTGACACCCGTTTCTTTTACTCCAGCTTCAAATGCATCACGAATGCCATGCAAACCAGGGAATGCAGGTAAAAGAGATGGATGGATATTGATGATTCTTTTATCATAATTTTCCAGCAATACTGGTCCAATGATTCGCATGTATCCAGCTAATACAATCAAATCGATCTTTTTTTCTTTCAATTTATGCAAAATTGCTTCTTCATACTCTTTTTTTGAATCAAATTCTTTAGGTGAAAAACAATCTGCCGGTACACTCAACGCAGTTGCACGTTTCAAAACATATGCTTCAGGCTGATCACAAAACAACCAGTCAATCGAAGCTTCCAATCCTTTTTTCGATAGATAATCGGCTAGCGCTTGAAAGTTGCTTCCGTTTCCAGAAGCAAAAACAGCGATTCTCATCGTTCTTCTCCTGTAAACACCACACGATGTTTTTCTTTGGCGATCACTTTCCCGATTTCATAAACTTTTTCGCCAGCTTGCTCAATTTCGTGTACTATTTCTTTTACTTTCGATTCTTCGACTGCCAGGACCATACCGATGCCCATATTGAAGATTTCATACATCTCCATCTCAGGAATTTCACCATATTTTTGTAAACAGCCGAATATTGGAAGAATCGGCCATGAGCCAAGTTTGATTTGTGCAGCCATAGATTCTGGTAACATTCGCGGGATATTTTCTACAAACCCTCCACCAGTGATATGTGCAGCTCCTTTTATTTTCTTTTCTTTGATCAGCGGAAGCAAGGAAGAAACATAGATTTTCGTTGGCTCAAGCAATTCTTCGCCAAGTGTTTTTTTCAATTCTGGCAGTTTTGATGATAAAGAAAACTGCTGCTGCTCAAAGAAAATTTTGCGAACAAGAGAGTACCCATTTGAATGGATCCCGCTAGATGCTATTCCAAGCAACATATCTCCTGGGTTGATCGTTTCTCCTGTCAATAATTGAGATTTTTCAGCTATCCCTACAGCAAATCCGGCTAGATCATAATCATTACCTGAGTACATACCAGGCATTTCAGCTGTTTCTCCGCCAATCAGCGCCATATTTCCTTGAACACATCCATCTGCTACACCTTTTACTACATTTTCCAAACGTATCGGATCATTTTTCCCCGTTGCTAAGTAGTCTAAGAAATATAACGGCTCTGCGCCTTGTGCTAAGATATCATTGACACACATCGCTACGCAGTCGATCCCGATTGTATCGTGTTTGTCTGCTTCGATTGCCACTGCTAATTTCGTCCCCACACCATCGGTCCCCGAGACAAGGACTGGCTCTTTTAATTGAAAGACCGATAAATCAAAACAACCGCCGAATCCTCCTATAGCGCCCATCATACCTAAACGTTCCGTTTTTTTGACATGCTTCTTGATCCGTTCTACTACTTCATATCCAGCTTCGACATCTACGCCAGCTTTTGCGTATGCATTTGCCATTGAATTCATATACTCCCTTCTTGGTCTGCTTTTAAAAGAACGATACTTTTTCTTTTAGCGATTCCTGATACTTTTCTTCATAGTCATATAACGGCGTTGGATAATCTCCGTTGAAATAAGCCATACACAATCCTGAATACGGGCCATCCTTTTTCAGTCCAATCGATTCGATCAGACCCTCTTCACTTAAAAATCCTAAAGAATCTGCACCGATACATTCTTTGATTTCATCAATCGTGTGATTTGCCGCAATGAGTTCTTTACGCGTTTGAATATCAATCCCGTAAAAACATGGATATTTCAAAGGAGGAGAAGCAATCCTCACATGGACTTCTTTTGCTCCTGCTTCTTTCAAAAGATGGACGATCCGTCTGCTTGTCGTACCCCGAACAATTGAATCATCGACCATAATCACCTTTTTACCTTCCACCACTCCTCGTACAGCAGATAATTTCATTCGAACACCTTGCTCTCTTAGCTCAGGCGTTGGCTGGATAAATGTTCGGGCAATGTATTGATTTTTTACTAATCCGATTTCATAAGGGATTCCACTAGCTTCCGCATAACCGCTTGCGGCTGACAAAGAAGAATTAGGTACGCCGACGACCATATCTGCTTTTACTGGCGATTCTTTCGCTAAATTCCGTCCCATATTTTTCCGTGCAGTATGCACATTGATCCCTGCGATGTTTGAATCTGGTCTGGCAAAATAGATATATTCCATCGAACAAATAGAAAGCTGCGTGTCCTTCGTAAAGCAATCAATCTGGATTCCTTCGTCATTGATGATCACTATCTCTCCAGGCTGGACATCTCTTATAAAACGTGCCCCGATAACTTCTAATGCACAAGTTTCCGAGGCAATCACGTATGCTCCGTTTTTCATTTGTCCGATTGCTAATGGACGAAAACCATTTGGGTCCAAAGCGGCAATCATTGCCGTTTCTGTCATTAATAAATAGGCAAATCCACCTTTGACTTCATTTAAAGCACTTTTCAATTTATTTAAAAAATCTGTTTCTTCACTTCGTCGGATCAAATGCATCAATATCTCCGTATCGGAGTTAGAATGGAAGATCGCCCCATTTTCCTCTAACTCTTTTCTAAGTGAACGAGCATTGATCAAGTTGCCGTTATGCGCTAAGCCGATCGACTGATCATGAAATTTGAATAGAAAAGGCTGAATATTGTCCACACTTCCATTGCCTGCTGTTGCATAACGTACATGTCCGATTGCAGCTTCTCCTGTTAACTGCTGCAATTTTCTTTGATCTTTGAATACCTCAGAAAGCAGCCCCAGATCTCGATGACCCATAAGCTTTCCTCGATCATTGGACACGATGCCCGCACCTTCTTGTCCTCGATGCTGAAGACTATGGAGCCCGAAGTATGCCACACTAGCGGCATCCGGATGACCCCAAACGCCGAAGATCCCGCATTCTTCATTTAAACTCTTCACTTCATAAGACATACGATTGCATCCTCCCAGCACTTTCTTGCTACTGCAGTTTCTATTTTGATCTGACCGTCAGTTGCTGAAATTTCGATTATCGCTTCATCCGTCACCTTACCTGCTAAAACAGCAGAATCACCCATCATTTCTTCGAATCGTGTCTTATTTTCCGGTGCGACTGTCAACACAAATCTTGATTGAGTTTCTGCAAATAATTGAGCAGAGGACAATTCAAACTGTACAGATATCCCTAGCTGATGTTTGAAAGCTGATTCTGCCAGTGCAATTGCCAAGCCACCTTCTGAACAGTCATGAGCACTTTCAATCAATCCGTTTTGGATGGCTGTCAATACTAACTCTTGGTTTCTCTTTTCAATGGATAGATCAAAGTTTCGGATCACACCTTCGATTCTTCCAAGCTGCATCTTTTGTAATTCACTGCCATCAAAATCTGCAAACGTCTTACCTAATATATAGATTAGATCCCCTGATTTTTTGAATTCCTGAGTAGTGATATGTTTATGATCCTCAATCAATCCGACCATACCAATCATTGGTGTTGGATAGATTGCTTGACCATCCGTTTCATTATATAAAGAAACATTTCCTGAAATAACAGGAGTTCCTAACGTTTCACACGCAGCAGCAATTCCGTCAGCTGAAGTCGATAATTCCCAAAAAACTTCTGGTTTATCAGGAGAACCATAGTTCAGGCAGTCGGTGATCGCCAAGGGCTTGCCACCGCTAGCAATAATATTTCTAGCAGCTTCTGCCACTGCTATTTGTCCTCCGATTTTTGGATCCAAATACAGATAGCGCGCGTTGCAGTCTGTGGTCATAGCTAACGCTTTATTCGTCCCTCTAACCCTCATCACAGCAGCATCGCTTCCTGGACGGACAACTGTATTGGTTTGTACTTGTGAATCATAAGTTTCATAGATTGAACGTTTCGAAGCAATCGTCGGTTGCTGCAGCAGATCAAGCAATACTTGTCCAGGTTCTTCGATAACTGGCTGATAAGGAGCTAACTGCTGAAATTCTGCGATTCGAGCTGGTTCTTTCATTTCTTTATGATAAACTGGTGCATCTTCAGCTAATGCATCGACTGGCAGATTTGCTACTTCTTCTCCTTGATGATATAGCCGATACTGCCCGTCGTCTGTTACTTTCCCGATAGTGACTGCATCTAGATCATACTTCTGAAATAGTTCTTGGATTTTTTCTTCCTCTCCTGATTTGACACAAATCAACATCCGTTCTTGTGATTCCGATAGCATCATTTCATAAGGCGTCATTCCAGTTTCTCTTTGTGGGACTTCATCTAATGTCAATATAAGTCCTGAACCAGCTTTTGAAGCCATTTCCGCACTAGATGAAACAAGTCCTGCTGCTCCCATATCCTGTATACCTATTAGAGAATCCGAATGATGCAAGATTAATTCCAAACACGCTTCAAGCAGCAGCTTTTCCATAAAAGGATCGCCTACTTGTACAGCAGAACGTTGCTGTTCTTCTTCTTGATTAAATTCTTCTGAGGCAAAAGTTGCTCCGTGGATACCGTCGCGACCTGTTTTTGCACCTACATACATGATCGAATTACCGACGCCAGCGGCTTGCCCTTTCTGGATATGTTTGTGTTCAATCAAACCTACGCACATTGCATTGACTAATGGGTTTCCTTCATAACAAGGATCAAATGCAATTTCGCCGCCTACAGTCGGTATGCCGATACAATTGCCGTATCCGCCGATACCTGCAACTACTTCTTCTAGTAAATATTTCGTTCTTGGATTATCTAATTCGCCGAACCTCAATGAATCTAGCAACGCAATTGGACGAGCCCCCATGCTGAAAATATCTCTGATGATTCCGCCAACTCCTGTCGCAGCTCCTTCATAAGGCTCCACGGCTGAAGGATGATTGTGACTTTCTGCTTTGAAGACAACTGCTAGTCCATCACCGATGTCGACGATGCCTGCGCCTTCTCCAGGGCCTTGCAACACATGAGGTCCACTAGTAGGAAATTTGCGTAGAACCGGTTTAGAATTTTTATAGGAACAATGTTCGCTCCACATAACAGAGAACAGTCCAGTTTCCGTATAATTAGGCATTCTTCCTAAGATATCTTCTTCGATCATTCGATATTCTTCATCAGTCAATCCCCATTCGGCATAGATTCTTTTTTTCTTGATCTCTTCAGCTGTCGGTTCTTTCAATGTTTTCATCTATACGGTCACCTTTCCGAAGTTTTTTAAAATGGAAGCAAAGAACCGTTTCCCATCTTCTGATCCTAGCAAGTCTTCTACTGCACGTTCTGGATGAGGCATCATTCCTAACACATTCCCTGCTTTGTTCGTAATCCCTGCAATGTTTTCCACGCTGCCGTTGATGTTGTCATTATAAGTAAAGGCAATCTGATTATTTTTTTTTAGTTCTTGAAGTGTTTCTTCGTCACAGAAATAATTTCCTTCCCCATGAGCAACTGGAAGATAGATTATTTCGTCGGCTTCATACTCTGAAGTAAAGGCCGTCTTGGGGTTGACTTCCAATGGTACAGTTTTGCAAATAAAATGCAAAGACTCATTTCGTCTCAGTACACCTGGCAAAAGTCCTGCTTCTGTCAATATCTGGAATCCATTGCATGTACCGAATACTGGTTTCCCTTCTTCAGCAAAACGAATCACTTCTTCCATGATTGTAGAAAACCGGGCAATCGCACCACATCTTAAATAGTCTCCATATGAGAATCCTCCTGGCAGTAAAACACCATCAAATCCTTCTAAAGAGGACTCATCATGCCGAACGAATTCGGCATCAGCACCCATGATCTCGCGAACTGCCCATAACATATCTGCGTCACAATTTGAACCTGGAAAAACGATGACCGCAAATTTCATGTTATACTTCCTCCATTTTTTTGATTTCATATCGGTATGTTTCCATATTTACATTTGCAAGCAGCTTGTCACAAATCGTTTCAATCACTGTATCGATTGGTTCTTCTGCATCAGCAAGTTGTATCTCAAAGTATTTTCCTATTCGGATATCTTCGATTGTTTCATATCCCATACGATGGACTGCTTTTTTTACTGCCTCCCCTTGAGGATCTAACACTGAATCTTTATAGGTTACATATACTTTTACGAAATACATCATACTCGCTCCTTTTCTTCAGTTAGTTCCGATAGACGGTTATATACTTCTTGATAGACTGGGATCAAATCACCTAGATCTCTGCGGTAAACGTCTTTGTCCATATGTTCATTCGTACGTTCATCCCATAATCGGCAAGTATCCGGTGTTACTTCATCCGCAAGCAAAATTTGTCCATTCGACCGGCCAAACTCTAGCTTGAAATCTACTAAAACCAAACCGACCTTAGCAAATAATTCGGTCAAAATTTCATTAATAGCCAACGCTTGGGCTTTCAGCTCACTGATTTCTTCCGGTTTTGCAAGTTGTAAGAAATAGATATGCTCTTCATTGATAAATGGATCATCCAACTGGTCATCCTTATAGTAGAATTCAATGATTGGTTTGATGAATTCTTTACCTTCGGGAACACCTAGACGTTTTGAGAAACTTCCTGCTGCAATATTTCGGATAACCACTTCCAGAGGGATAATTTGTACTTTTTTTGCTAATTGTTCGGTTTTAGACAATTGTTCAATAAAATGATTTTTTATTCCTCTTTGAGTCAGATAACGGAAAATTGCACTTGTGATTTGATTATTCAATTCTCCTTTTCCACTTATTTGGTCTTTCCTCGCGCCATTCAACGCAGTTGCTTGATCTAAATATTCTATCCAAATCAAGTTCTCATCAGAAGTAAGATATATTTTTTTGGCTTTCCCTTCATACAGAAGTTCTTTCTTCTCCATGTACGTCTCTCCTTTTTATTTACATTAAAAGCAAATACATCGTTTTTTGTTCGTGTTTTCACTTTAAATTTTAGCAATCATCTTTTTATAAATCAACAAAAATATGTACATTTAAGGCATTAGATTCTTTTAATGTTCGTGTTTTATCAGAAACGAAAATCTTATACCATCAACAAGCGTTTACATTTATACTTAATGATGGTATATTAGAATTAACTAAAAATTTGGATAATGGGTTCGAGGAGGCACTTGCCGATGGAAGATGCAATAAAACAAGGTCAGCTTTTTTTATCAGAATTAACAGCTGAAGAACGTTCCTGTCTATATAATGATTTGCTGTCGATCAAAGACGTTTATTTATGCAATAAAGATACTAGTTTTTATACATTCCGAAAAATCCGCCGAGCAACCAAGCGCTGTGCTGAATGCCGTAAAAGGACTTTTCTTTATCAGACAGAACACAAAGGCGAACTTTCAATCAGTCAGATTCATGAACAGAAGCGTTTCAAAAATCATTATCGTATCCAGATCTTATTCAATGGACAAGAGATGGAATACGCTTTTCTCGAAAACTTGCTGCAACATCTCCATAACCAGCATTTTAGTTATAATAGCCAAGCCATTTACGCTTAATTCCTCTATTTTTTGTATGTAAAGAGGTACGGTAAAGAGGTAGCCGCTTTTAAAATCAGGTTCCTATTATTGATAAGAAAATATAATAAACTAAAAGAAGCAGAACCGCTAACGGATCTGCTTCTTTTTTGGTTATTTTTGCTATTCTATTTTAATTGAATTTTGCAACTCACTCTTCTTTATTCCAAACCTACTCGTTTGAATATCACGTCAACGTTTTTCAAATGATGATGATAATCAAAGGCATCGTCTATTTCTTCTTTAGATAATACCGATGTGATGGTTGGATCTTCTTCTAACAGCGGGCGGAACTGCACTTGGTTATCCCAAGCGTACGCAGTTTTTGGCTGAACAAGATCATAAGCTTCTTCTCTTGTCATTCCCTTATCGATCAATTTCAGCATAACGCGCTGGCTATAAATCAAACCAAATGTTGCAGACATATTCCGCTTCATGTTTTCAGGAAAGACCGTTAGATTTTTAACGATATTGCCAAAACGATTTAACATGTAATTCAATAAAATCGTGGTATCAGGCAAGATGATTCGTTCTGCTGAAGAATGAGAAATATCTCTTTCATGCCATAATGTGACATTTTCATAGGCAGTGACCATGTGTCCGCGCACCACTCTGGCTAGACCAGCCATATTTTCTGAACCGATCGGATTCCTTTTGTGCGGCATAGCAGAAGAACCTTTTTGACCTTTCGCAAAAAATTCTTCTACTTCACGTGTTTCGGATTTTTGCAATCCGCGTATCTCTGTTGCAAAACGTTCAATACTTGTAGCAATAAGCGCCATCGCTGAGAAATATTCAGCATGTAGATCCCGAGGGAGAACTTGAGTAGAGATTTCTTGTGGACGGATCCCCAATTGTTTACATACATACTCTTCAATAAATGGCGGGATATTTGCGAACGTCCCCACTGCTCCTGAGATTTTTCCTGCTTCTACTCCTTTTGCCGCATGTTCAAATCGTTCGATGTTCCGTTTCATTTCTGAATACCATGTGGCAAGTTTCAATCCAAAAGTAGTTGGTTCAGCATGGACACCGTGTGTCCGACCCATCATCACTGTATATTTGTGTTCTTTTGCTTTTTCGCCAATGATTTCCGTAAAACGTTTCAAGTCTTCCCGTAAAATATCATTTGCTTGCTTGATGAGATAGCCATAAGCAGTATCTACGACATCCGTACTTGTTAGACCATAATGGACCCATTTTCTTTCTTCTCCCAATGTTTCAGAAACCGCTCGTGTAAACGCAACGACATCATGGCGTGTTAATTTTTCGATTTCCAAGATCCGATCGATATCAAATGATGCATGCTCACGAATTTTTTTCACATCTTCTTGCGGGATTTCACCAAGTTCTGCCCAAGCTTCATCTGCTAAAATCTCGACTTCAAGCCACGCACGGTATTTGTTCTCTTCCGTCCAGATATTCCCCATTTCAGGGCGTGTATAACGTTCTAACATGTTTTTTCTCCTCTAATCCCAAATATTCGTTTGTTTGATTTCTTCCAGCGTTTGCTGGATATCTTCTGTCAAGATAGTGATATGTCCCATCTTGCGACCTTTTTTCGCTTGTTTTTTTCCATAGAAATGGAATTGCCAGTCTGGCTTATTCTCAATCAAGCGATAGCTTTCCAGCAGTTGTTCTCCCAAAACATTGACCATCACTGCATTGCTTGTCAGACGCACTTTTTCTCCTAATGGCCATCCGCAAATACCTCGAATATGGGCATCGAACTGACTCATAGAACAAGCTTCGATAGAATAATGTCCAGAATTGTGAGGACGAGGAGCTAATTCATTCACATATAGCCCGCCTGTTTTTGTTAAAAACATTTCTACCCCTAAAACACCTGAAAGGCTCACTGCTTCTGCAATCACACGGGCAATACGCTCAGCCTCCTCGATCACATCCTGATCAATCGCGGCTGGAGCAATCGTTTCATGAAGAATATTGTTGTGGTGGATGTTTTCCACGACCGGAAAAGTCGTGAAATCTCCTTGACCATTTCCTGCCACCATGATCGAAATCTCTTTTTCAAACGGGATCCATGCTTCTAAAACACAGGTTCCTTCTCTTAAAAGGTCCATGGCAGGAGCTAGATCCGCCCGACTTTTCAAAACATACTGCCCCTTGCCATCATAGCCGCCTCGAGTGGTTTTCAAAACACAAGGATAGCCGATCCCGTCAATCGCATCTTGGATATCCGTCGGACTGACGATCGTTGCATAAGGAGCAATCACGATGTTGTTCGTTTCCAAAAAAGATTTTTCTAACAGGCGGTCTTGCGTAATCGCAAGCAAGTCTGTCCCTTGAGGAATAAATGACATGGGTAAAATCGCATTTAACGCCTCTACACTGACATTTTCGAATTCATAGGTAATGACATCTGTTCTTCTGGCAAGCTCTTTCAGCGCAAAGGTGTCATCATAGACACTTTCAATGTGCCAATCTGCAACTTGTGCGGCTGGACAATCGCTCACAGGATCCAGCACACCTACTTTAAAGCCCATTTCTTTTGCACTAATCGCCATCATACGACCTAATTGACCGCCACCGACGATCCCGATCGTTGAACCAGGCAACAAAGGTTTAACCAAGTTGATCACTACTTTCTATAACAGTTTTAGCCAACATTGAACGTCTTTCAGCCAATTTAGCCTCCAATTCTAAATCATACATGGAAAGCATCTGTATCGCAAGTAGTCCAGCATTAATTGCTCCCGCTTTTCCGATTGCTGTAGTAGCTACAGGTACTCCTCCAGGCATTTGGACAATCGAAAGAAGCGAATCCAAACCATTTAATGTTCGTGATTGGACCGGTACACCGATAACCGGCAAAGTTGTTTTTGATGCGACCATACCCGGCAGATGCGCGGCTCCCCCTGCTCCTGCAATAATGATTTTGATTCCTTTTTTTCGAGCGTTTTGTGCATATTCAAACATCAAATCTGGGGTTCGATGAGCAGAAACGACCTTTTTTTCATAAGACACACCGAATTCATCCAATATTTGACATGCTTCTTTCATTGTTTCCCAATCTGAAGTACTCCCCATAATCACAGAGATTTTTGCTGTCATTGTTTTTCCTCCCAGTTTTTCTACATTCATATTTTAACAATCACTTTTTTTGATGTCAAAGAAATTTCGAATGTTAACAAAGAAAAACATTTTATTGTTCGTGTTTATTAAAGATGAAAAAAAGGAATGTGACAAAAGTTAGGTCACATTCCTTTTTATGGATAAACGGTGTTCTCCTGCCAACTCCTCGGTCACAAGGAACAATATTCAACAAACATGAGAAGCTTTTTTTGAAATTGTTCCTTGTGACTCGGAGATGAACGGCAGGCTCACGACCTCTTCCTTCAACGGTGTTCAATCAGCTGACCCTCGGTATTAGCTCAAACAAACGGCAAAATACGAGGAACTATTTTTCCGTTTGTTTCTCTAACAATCAGGTCAAAACGCTGATTTCACAACCTTTCTTTTGCTCTATTACTTCTTGAAGGCTTCTTCCAATATTTCTTCATCTTTTTTCAATCCATTAAAGATCAAATTCAATATGATAGCCGTAATGCTACTCATTACGATGCCATTTCCAGTGAACATTTGCAATGTTTGCGGCATTTGACTGAATAATGTCGGCGTAACATTGAAACCCAGCCCAAATCCAACAGAAACAGCAACAATCAATAGATTTTTATCATTGCTGAAATCAACTTCCAACAGCATACGGATTCCTTGGACTGCCACCATCCCGAACATGACTAACATTCCTCCACCAAGTACCGGCTCAGGGATGATTTGTGCTAACGCACCGATTTTAGGGAATAATCCTAAAACAATCAAGAAGAATGCAGAGAAATAGATGGGTTTTCTTGTTTTGATTCCCGAAAGTTGAACCAATCCGACATTTTGAGAAAAGCCAGTATAAGGGAATGTATTGAAAATACCGCCTAAGATAACGGCAAGTCCTTCTGCACGATATCCCTTTTTCAATTCTTCTTCTCCAACATTTTTCCCAGTAATGTCACCAAGTGCAAAATATACACCTGTTGATTCTACCATGCTGACCATGGAAATGATGATCATTAGTAAAATCGACCATACGTCGAAAGTTGGTTTACCAAAATAAAAGGGTTGTGGAACATGGAACAACGGCGCATCTCCAATCGCGCTCAGATCAATCATTCCCATGAAAGCAGCTAAGATGCTTCCTCCGACTAAACCAATCAATACCGCGATTGAACGAATGAACCCTTTTGCCAGCATTTGCACGCCTACAATTAGGAGAATCGTCACAAATGCAAGTAGCAGATTTGTTTTGTCACCAAAATCAGCTGCTGTTGCATTACCTCCACCCATTTTCTCGATTGCTACAGGAATCAAAGTCAAACCAATAACGGTGATAACCGTTCCTGTTACTATAGGAGGGAATAGTTTTTTAATTTTAGAAAAGACACCAGAAACTAACACAACAAAGATCCCAGAAGCGATAATAGATCCGTAGATAGCTCCTACTCCTTCATTGGTTCCGATCAAGATCAGTGGAGCTACTGCTTGGATCGCACATCCTAAAACGACAGGCAAGCCAATTCCGAAAAGTCGGTTAACTGTCAATTGCAATAATGTCGCTAATCCACACATAAAGATATCAATTGAAATCAAATAAGTCATCTGTTCTTGATTAAAGCCTAGTCCTGTACCGATCAAAAGAGGCACCGCTACTGCTCCTGCATACATCGCTAGCAGATGCTGTAGCCCTAAAACCGCAGCTTTTCCATTTTGTGTTTCTTTTTCCACGATTATGCGTCCTCCTCAAGAAACTCAACTTGTCCATTCGTCAAGGAAGCAATACGCGCAAGAGAAACGACTCTCAATCCCATTTCTTCAAGTAACTGACGTCCATCTTGGAAAGACTTTTCGATGACGATCCCGATTCCTTCTACTTGCGCTCCAGCTTGCTGGCATAATTCGATCAATCCTTTTGCCGCTTGTCCGTTTGCCAAGAAATCGTCGATAATCAATACTTTGTCTTCTGAAGATAAAAATTTACGAGAAATAGAAATCGTACTTGTCACTTGTTTCGTAAAAGAATAAACAGAAGCTGTCAATAATTCTTCATCCATCGTCAAACTTTTTGCTTTTCTAGCGAAGATCATTGGAACATCTAATTCTCTTGCAGCAAATAAAGCTGGTGCGATCCCAGAAGCTTCAATGGTCACAACTTTCGTGATTCCTTGTTCTTTAAATACTTCTGCAAACCGTTTTCCCATTTGTTCCATCAATACAGGGTCTACTTGGTGAGTGACGAAGCTGTCGACTTTTAATACGCCCTCGCCTAATATACGTCCGTCTTTTTGAATACGTTCAACTAATTCTTTCACTTTATTTGCTCCTTTATCATTTATTAATACCGAAATAACCGCTTTTGTGCAAAAACCTACTATGTTTCTGTTAAAGAAAAACACCCTCCACTTTATCATAAGAAAAGAAGGGTGAAATAGCCAATCTTTTACTTATAGTCCAGCATTTACGGTACTGGCTAGAAACTGTCATCCATATTATGACGATATATAAGTAGGTATGTAAAACTAATAATAGTGTAAATTCATTTTCTTGCAACTGTTTTGCACGTGAAGGCAGTTTGCCATATTTGAATAAAAAATGTTGTTTCAAATATTGAAAACAGTCTAACACTACTTTCTGAAACTGACAACGTGGTTTACTTATTTTTTTGTAAAATCTAATGATTTTTAATGCATTATTCCTTTTTGTTCGGGTTTAAATAGTTATTTTTATTTTCTCTTATCTAAAAAAGCAGCCCACATAAAAAGAAGGCATGACAAAAAGCATGTCATAGCCCCTTTTTCCGAATAAATAGTGTTCAAAAGACAGCCTATCGGCAATAAGGCAAGATTTTATAAACTACGGGAAGTAATTTCCGTAAATCTATTCTTATTCTTTTAAGCTGACAAGCTCGTCAATCACTACTGCTTTTCCTGAAGCAATAGAATGATTTGCTGCGATTCCTGTCAAAATCGACAAAATACCATCTACGTGAGTTGCTGCCCGATTCCACGGATCTTCTTCTTTTTCTTCACCAAATAGATCATCTAATAAACGCGGATCTCCTCCGCCATGTCCGCCCGCTTCTTGTTCGACGATTACCTCATATGGCTCACCGAACATCGGATAGACATGGATGGACTGAAGAACGGCTGCTCCTTCATCCTTTTTATCTCCACCTGCATTGATGTAAGACTTTTCGATCACTTTCATTTCGATCCGTCCTTTGCTGCCATTGAAAGAAACATTGAATCCTTCCCACGGCATATACGCGTTTAGCGAATACGTCAAAATCGCACCAGTTTCATATTTGACCGTTACGCCTAGTGTATCTTCAATAGAGATATCATCGGAAAATACACTGCGGTCACGAATATATCCACTGTCTTTTTCTGCTTCTAAATACATTTCTCGCAATTCCTCATTGGCTGACAGGTCTATAGCAAATGGATCAGCTTTAGCTAGTTCGCTTCCATAGCATCGACTGTAAAATGTTTCTACTCCGCGTTTCTCCGCATTATGCATCCCATAAAAGTTTAATCCACCGAATGCAAATACCTTTTGGGGACGGCTGTTCAACCAAAAATTCACTAGATCAAAATGATGGGTAGATTTATGAACAAGAAGCCCGCCGCTATTGTGCTTATTTCGATGCCATCTTCTGAAATAATCTGCCCCGTGTTGCGTATTTAACAGCCATTCGAAGTGAATAGAAAACACATCACCAATCACATCACTTTCTATCAGTTCCTTTATCTTCGTGTGATACGGTGCATAACGATAATTGAAAGTGACTCGCAGGCTTCTTCCCGTCTGTTTTTGGACCGTTATTATTTCTTGAGCTTTTTCCTCATCGATAGTCAGAGGTTTTTCGCAAATAACATCATATCCTTTTTTCATTGCACGAATGATATAATCATGATGCGTTCGATCTACTGACGTAATAATGACTTCAGCCGGCCGTACGTCATCCAGTAGTTGCTCAAATTGTGATGGCATACATGTCTTTACTTTTTTCTGTCCATACTTGTTCACAAGTATCCGATTTGCATAATCCATCCTTGTTTGAGATACATCACAAAAACCGACTAGTTCACAAGTTTGATGATACGTAGAGGCAATTGCCTCATAAAAAAAACGCGCTCTCCCACCAAGTCCGACTTGTACATATTTTTTCTTCATTTAAAGTCATTCTCCTTTTCTTTTAAGCAAAATACTGTGACAAACGGCAGCCCTGGATACAGTAATGCAGTGAGTAAAAAATCATGCTGTATACACCAGAACAGTCCATACAAAAGGCATAAATACCACAGAAACCCTTTGACGTTTTTTGACAACAGCCAGATATTCCTTTTGATCAAATAAACAAGACTATCTGCTTTATCTTCTTTGCAGATATCAATTAGCGTACTAAAAAAACTATGGGATACAAAAAGCAACAGACACAATAGAAAAGGAATCAGATACCAAGCTCCAATCTTTCCCACTAATAAATACCAATCAACTGCAAAAATAATGACAAACAGCTGAAACAACGTAATGATGAAACACAACCGTTTGATTTTTTCTTTCCTCCAACATACCTTTTTTTCTGCCAAGTAATGGACAGATAGATAATAAGAAGGATACATCATCAAAAAATAAATCAGATAGACAACACGAGCAGACAGCACTAATCCTAAAGTGAACAAACATCCTAGAACTAAAGCGAAAAGAGCATTACTGATAAGACTGGTTAAAAAAATCCGACAGAAATAGTAGTTGAGCTTGTAAAGAAACATCTCTTCTATTGGCTTTTTCATATTCAGCCCTTCAGACCGCTTGTACTGATCCCCTGGACAAGATATTTATTGAAGAATAAGAAAATCAGAAAAACCGGTAGCAGCGACAACGTAGACATCGCAAACATACTCGCGTAAGTCGTACTAGATCCAGCGTCTGCAAATAATTTGATGGCAATCGATACCGTGTAAGATCTCGGCTTGTTTAAATAAATCAATGGTCCCATGAAGTCGTCCCATTTCCAATAAAACTGGATGATGATCGTCGTGATGATCGAAGGTTTCAGCAAAGGAAAAATAATTTTGGTAAAGACACTATACTTGCTGCATCCGTCAATAATCGCTGATTCATCTAACTCTTTGGGGATGCTGACCATGAATTGCATGATCTGGTAAATGAAAAATGCTTGTCCAAAAAAATGTGGTAAAATCAGCGGCACATACGTCCCAACCAAATTCAGCCGATTGTAAATAATAAACTGCGGAATCAAAATCACTTGTGCAGGAATCATCATCGTTACTAACATGACGACGAACCAGAATCTTTTTCCTTTGAAATCGATTCTCGATAATGCGTAAGCAATACAAGTCGAGCTCAGAACTGTCCCTATCGTCGAAACTGCAGAGATGACAAACGAATTCCTAAAGAAAGTAAAAAATGAAATTCCAGCAAACCCCGCCCATCCTTTTGCGTAATTTTCCCATTGAAAAGTCTCTGGAATCAAATTCAGCGAACCACTCAGAATCTCTTGATCCGTTTTAAAAGAACCTGCGATCATCCATAAGACCGGATAAATCATGACTAGACCTAATAGCAAAATAAAACCGTATTGAAACCATTTCGTTACTGTATTATTCATTTCTTCCTCCTCTCATTCACACAACGACCCATTTTTTTGATGATTTGAAAATCAGAAAGGTGACAGCTCCCATAATCAACAGCATGATCCACGAAATAGCACTAGCATACCCCATAGAATTAAAAGAAAAAGCTTGGTTATACACATAAAGAGCATAAAAGTTCGTGGCATCATTCGGACCACCTTGGGTAATGATAAATGCCTGCGTAAAAGTCATAAACACCGCGATTGTCTGCATAACCAAGTTATACAAAATGATCGGCGAAAGAAGAGGTAACGTAATCTTGTAAAACGTCTGCCATTTGTTCGCTCCATCGATCTCTGCCGCTTCATAATACGAGCCTGGGATCTCTTTGATACCTGCAGCAAAGATGATCATTGCCGAACCGAATTGCCAAGCAGACATCAAAACAAGAGGGATCATGACCAGTTTTTGATCGCTAAACCAGGAAAGCGCAGGTGCGCCTAATCGTTCCAGAAAAATATTCACTAACCCGTTTTTAGAAAACAACTCCCGCCAAACTAGAGCGATAGAAATACTGCCACCGATCAAACTAGGCACATAATACAAAGAACGAAAGAAAGTCGTTCCTTTGATATTCCTCGTTAAAAGATAAGCAATCAATAGACCAAAGATCAGTTTCACAGGTACAGATGCAAATACATAGAGAAAAGTGACTCGGATGGAGTTCAAAAAACGGGCATCACTCAGCATCTTTATATAATTATCCAAGCCGATCCATGAGACTGGATTTCCCAAACGATAATCGGTGAACGAATAATAAAGTGACAAGATCATCGGTATCACTGTTATCAATAGAAATCCTAGGATGAATGGAGAAGCAAATACGTAACCGACCACATTGTCTTGATCCAAGAACCGTTTTAGTTTTTCTTTTTTCATGCCTTCCTCCTGCTGCTATCCTAGAATGTTTGACGCAAACTCATAAAGACTCTCTGCTGCTTCTTCTGCTGTTACTTCTTCATAAATGACTTTTTCAACTAAAAGATTGTATTGGTCTTGAATTTCCGGATTCAAAGCACTATCAAAGACATTCACTTCGCCGTTGTCCATATCGGAAATCATTTCTAAATAGTCAAATGTCGCTTGCAAAGTTGCATCATCTGCACGAGCGAGCTGTTCTCGAATATTCGACATGATTGGCACACCACGTTCTCCTTTTAAAATTTCATTGGCTTCTTCACTGTTTTGAAAGAAATCAATAAACTTAGCAGCTTCTTCTTTATGGGCTGAGCTTTTTGCCATACTCAGCATTTGCGAAGAACGTAAAGGGATACCAGATTCTCCATCTGCTTTTCTGCGAGGTGGATTAATCAACTGAATCTCCATATCTTCAGGCGCTCCTGACAATATTTCTGTCAACTGGTTACTTGATAGAAACACCATTGCCGCTTCTCTATCCCTAACCGCCTGAAAAGACAGATCCGTCGTACTTGCAGCTCCACCACCTGGTTCCGGATGGGCACCTTTGTCTACCAGATTTTTACGCAGCTGGAAAAAATCTGTTAGATAGTCTGGATTTTCAAATCCCAAGCTGTTAGATAGATCTTCCCGATTATAAAAATTCAATCCTTTCTCAACTTGTGGTATTTGAATAATACAGCCAGCTATAAAATCTTCGAATCTTGAAATAGCATAGATTCCTAATTCTTCAGTGATTTGATAGCTGATTTGTTCAAATTCATCCCATGTCCAATTTGAAGCAGGTTCAGGGATATTTAATTGTTCAAATATATTTTTATTGTAAGCAATCGCAAACGAATTCACCCCGTTAGACAGTCCAACTAATTGCCCATCGTAAGTCGTCGTTGCTAAATAGGATTCATCTGCATTAGAAATATCAATTATCCCTTGCTCCACATATTCATCTAATGGTTCAATCTGATTGATGTATTGAGGAAATTGATTGTTCAGTTGGAAAATGTCCCAGATATCATCTGATGCTGCTAGTGTACTTAATTTTGTGTAATATCCTTCATAATCATAAAATTCATAATCGATCGTCACATGGGGATTTTTTTCTTCATAAAGCTCGATTACTTTTACTGTTGCATCGTGTCGGACTTGCGAACCCCACCAAGCCATGTTCAGCGTGATTTTTTTGTCATCTTCTTGCCCACAAGCCGTCAAGAAGAATAACATAACACTTAAAGCTAAGATGATTCTCATTCTTTTCTTCATTCTCTGCACCTCTACTTCCATTGTTATTTTTCAATATACTGTATTTTTATACAGAACATATTTATTAAACGATCTTTTTCAAGGGGAATAAAAACCAAGACTTGCCTTATCGTTCTGCCTAGGATGAACAACTCAATACTTTCAAGGAAAATTAGATAGTGCTGATTCTTCTTTCATCGCTAAAAACACTTCTTGCTTCAATGATGGGAGGATAATTACGCAAAGAAAAAAGGATATCAGACAACTGCCCAATATCCTTGACATAGCTAAATAAGCATGCTTCTTCGTGTACGCTCTTCCCTAAAAAACAGAAAAATAACTAGTAATTCTGTATGAAATTAGGTACAATATACACGTCGATGCACAAGCATTGACTATGGCAACTTGATTGGTCAGTTCCCGCTGACTTTTCAAGCCCCGACAATTTAGCTGCTACTAAATTGTCGGGTGCCTTTTTTAGTTTTTATTCGTTTTTCATTCTATAGAAAGCGCTTCAATAAATCAAGACATTTTTTTGTTAGAATGCTAATAATAACAAAAGGTTTTAACTCTTCTTATGTACATTACAGATAAAAAAACAAAAAAATTTCTCTTTTTTTTGAATTCTGAACAAATAGTACTGGAGTACAAAAGACGAGGAAGAGCCACTATCTGCTCTTCCTCGTCTTTTGATTCTCACCTGTTATTCATGATTCTTTTTCTCAGTTTCCCGATATTTTTCCATTTTACGACTAAAAAGCTCTCCGCTACTTGGTGGCGTATATGTGATGGCATTTGCTCCTGCTTGAATGGTCTCAGCAATACTTTCTTCCGTTGGACCACCTGTCGCAATGATAGGAAGTTCAGGATATTTTTTACGAAAATGGCGTACTGCGTCTGCAGTTTCTTTACCTGCACTGATATTGATAATCGAAATACCAGCTGCTAACTTTTCATCTATTTCTGTATATTTCGACGTTACCGTACTGATAACTGGAATATCAACTACTCGACAAACTTCTTTTACTGTCTCTAAAGGCGTAGGACCGTTCAAAACGACCCCTAACGAACCTTGCGCTTCTGCGAACATGCTCATGTAGGAAGAACGAGCACCTTGTGTCAAACCACCACCTACACCGGAGAAAACTGGAATGTCAGCTGCCTCAATAATGCTTTTAGTAATCGCTGGATGAGGTGTAAAAGGATACACAGCAATTACTGCATTCGCATTTGTATTACGTATGATCGCAATATCCGTAGTAAAGATGATCGAACGGATCAATTTTCCAAATATCTTGATCCCGCTTGCTTCTAAAATGATTTCCGGTACTCTTACGATATCTTTTCTCAATTCCGTCATGATTTCTGGCGTAAATTGTTCTGCCATCAGCCACTTCTCCTTTGCTATCTCCGGTCATACTGATTCAATTGATACGTCTCGATGACCTGGATGATTTTTTGCGCATAACCGGGGTCTGTCGCATAACCTGCATCTTGCAATGCTTGTGCGGCTTCCTGATAGTTGGTGGCCGTAATCACTTTTTCATACAGCGCAGGATTCCAATCTACTCCTTGGACGAACAGTTGTGTATGGTCATCCATGGACTGTTCCCATGAATCATACACTTTGAAGTCTCCTTGGATAGTTATCCATTCTTCGTTAACAAATTCCTTTGTTTCCAGGCTTACTTTCTTCTGATCCCCATAAGCCTTGATCCCGAAAAGATTATTGTATTTGCTAGCCAAGGTACTTTTTCCCCAATTTGATTCTAATATAGCTTGTCCTAAAATGATACTAGGAAGCACTCCATAACCATCTTGTAGTTCTTGGGCATGCGGAACAAGCCGTTCAATAAATTGCTGATGGGATTGCGCTTCATTTTCTTGCTGATTATCAGTAAAAGGAGAAGACAGATTCTTCAAGGAAAAAACAAAGGCTAAGAGTATCACTGCTACACCGGCAACCACTGCTGGCCAACGGATATTCTTGCGCTTTTGCTTTTTCCACTTTTTTTTCGCCATGATCAATTCCTACTTTTCATTTAATTCATTCAGATATTCTTCTAGCGTCAATTGGTGTTTGGTGATATACTCAGCATTTTCTTTACCGACATAACGTAAGTGCCAAGGTTCATATGTGATCTTAGTTATATCTTCGTGTCCTTTTGGATAACGAACGATAAATCCATACTGCGCAGCATTATCTGCGATCCATTTAGCTCCAGGCTGATCTCCGTAACTTGCATCCAATACAGTAGAAGGATAACTGTTGTACCAGTTTTGATCGACGACATCGACTGCCAGACCTGTGTGGTGTTCGCTGTATCCTGGCTCCGTAATCGTTTCTTTAGTAATCTTTGTCGCCTCCTCTTCTGATACACCTTGACGACTCATCACATCTTGGACATTTTGTTCGAAAACTTGTTGTTGGGATGATACAGACCGGTAAGCTGAGACCATCACTAATGGAAATCCAGCTGCTTCAGCAGCCTTGGCAAATGCTTCATATTCTGGAGCAATGCGTTTGTCGATCAAGTATCCGTTACTTAATGATGCCAATTGAGTAGACTCATCGATTTCTTTTTCTAATTTGTGATCTGGACCAACCAAAACTAGCTTCCAATCGTCTGTTTTAACATCTGGCAATTGTTTGGACGTACGATCTTTTGTTTCTTTGTCCTTTACCTTGCTGCTGGTTGTTTGACTGTTCTTTTCTTTACTAGCAGTTGTTTTGGTGCTTGTTCGTTCGACTGCTTGATTGCCGGCTTGAACATGCGAATCATCATCGCTAAAAATAACATAGCCCATTGCTGCGATCATAATCACAACTGCTCCAAATCCTAAAAATTTATTCACTTGAAAAATCCTTTCGTTGTTCTTCACGTTCCCCATTCGCCTCATGAACGTAAGTTTCTTCCAGATTTTCATTCACCCAATCGAGAAGTTCGATTTTTTCTCCTTCGATCTGTTTTTGAACATCTGCTGGCAGACGAAAATTCAAAATATCATCATAGCCCCATTCATCATATTGAATACTTACTTTCAAGTCAAGGTATCTACCAGCCTGCTGATTATTTTTCAAAGGGATCAGCTCGACTTTTGCTGCTTTGCTGCTAAGCCATTTTTGCGCGATGCGTGTTTTGATTTGCTTGTACTCTGCAACGGCAACGTTTCGTTTTTCGGGAAAAATAATCGTTTGACGCAAAATCTTTTGCGTTAGCATCCATTCATAATCAGTGAAAAGATTTTTTACTTTCTGCATCGCTTCAGATGGCAGGTTTTTCTCGCCATCTTTCCATTTTTGCCATTGTTCTGGACTGATCAGCAAGTATTCATCTAAAAAATTTTTTTCAGTTTCAAACTGTTCTAATAATACACTCATAATAAGATCAATATATACTTGATGCACGTTTATCCCCTCCTTTTAACTATTCTACTTAAGTTTTGATCAAAAAGCACCTCTTAAATCGCTGCTTTCATTTTTTTTAATGTTTCAAGTCCTCTCCCCTTTATTCTTCGTGATTTTTGTTATAATAATAGACAGACAAGAAACTCAATCCAACTATGAAGGAGCGTTTTCAGATGAAAAAATATCAATGGGGAATCGTGGGTCTCGGTACCATTGCACATGAGTTTGCCGAAAGCTTCAATCAAGAGACGAGCGAACTAACAGCAGTTGCTTCCAGAACTTCAGAAAAAGCGGAAAACTTCGCTCACCGTTACAACATTCCAAAAGCTTACGGAAGCTATCAAGAAATGTTAGACGATGCTGAAATCGACATCGTGTACATTGCTGTACCAAATAGACAGCATATCGACCATATCTTGGCAGCATTGGAAGCAGGCAAACACGTTCTATGTGAAAAAGCCATCACGATGAATAAAAAAGAACTGGCTGACGCTATGCGCTTAGCAGAAGAAAAGAATTTGATCTTAGCAGAAGCGATGACAATCTTCAACATGCCACTTTATCAGCAGTTACGCTCAATAATGGATACAGGAAAACTGGGGGCTTTAAAAATGATCCAAGCACCTTTCGGCAGTTACAAAGAACCAGACCCTAAAAACCGGTTCTTCAATCCAGAATTAGCTGGAGGAGCTCTGTTGGATATCGGTACGTATGCTGTATCTTTCGCTCGTTTCTTTTTGAGCTCTCAACCTGAAGTAGTTGCCTCTACAATGGTTCCTTTTGAAACAGGCGTGGACGAACAATCCGTCACTATCTTGCGTAACAAAGAAAATGAACTTGCTGCTGTCAGCTTGACTTTTCAGGCAAAAATGCCAAAAGTCGGTATCGTTGCCTTTGAGAACGGTTATGTGACGATTGCAGATTACCCGCGTGCTGATCGTGCGGAGATCTTATTTACAGATGGTACAAAGGAATTCATCGAAAGCGGGAATACATCTGAAGCAATGAATTACGAAATAAAGAATATGGTACACATGATTGAAGGTGACTTGCCCAATCGCTCTCTCTTCTTGACAAAAGATGTCATCGAAATCTTGGATCAAATGCAAGTTCTATGGAAAAATATGTAATTTTAAAAGGTTGTGAAAAAGCTGTTCTGCATCAAGTAATAAGAACAGCCAAACAAAAATAGCTCCTCCTATTTTTCGTTTGGCTGGACTTATTACCGCAGAGGCAAGCTTTTGAACACCGTTTAAGAAAGAGGTTGTGAGCCTGCCGTTCAGCTCCGAGTCACAAGGAGCAATTTCAAAAAACAGCTTCTCATGTTTGTTGAATATTGTGACTTGTGACCGAGGAGTTGGCAGGAGAACACCGTTTAAGGAAGAGGTCGTGAGCCTACCGTTCAGCTCCGAGTCACAAGGAGCAATTTCAAAAAACAGCTTCTCATGTTTGTTGAATATTGTAACTTGTGACCGAGGAGTTGACAGGAGAACACCGTTTAAGGAAGAGGTCGTGAGCCTGCCGTTCAGCTCCGAGTCACAAGGAGCAATTTCAAAAAACAGCTTCTCATGTTTGTTGAATATTGTAACTTGTGACCGAGGAGTTGGCAGGAGAACACCGTTTAAGGAAGAGGTTGTGAAATCAGCTTTTTGACCTGAATATTAGCTGAATTCACAACCTCTATTTTTGGATTTTTTGTTGGGAGAATTCTGCCTTGATTTCAATAAAACTTTTAAAAGACTGCAAAAACTGGAACAATTCTGCTCGATCCTCGAATTCAGGGCGACTAGTCGGCAGAGGCATTTGCCGATACAATACATAAACTTCTTCAATACGTGCTAAAATTTGTCTGCCATCATTTGACTCTGAAAATGTTTCTGCAGTATAAATCAATAAACCATAGATATGTTTTCCATAATAAGCTGGTTGCTGGATTCTCTCTAGATTTTCCAGCATGTCTTTAATCACATTGGCCTGTGCTCTTCTCATAGAGAAGTAAGTTTCGTAGTATAGCGGCTGTCTGAGCCAGTAGTTTTCTTGATGTTCTCTGGCATCTTCTTGGCTTTCGCGAATGAATGTCAGTAAATGTTCGCATTTGATCTGCACATCTTCTTTATTTTCTGATAAAAGAAATTCTGCCATTTGTCTCAAAATATTTCGAAATTCTTTTTCGATCTGTATTTGGTTTTCCTTCAGCTGCTTCGTACGATCTGGCATGTAAACATTTGCAAGCAAAGCAAATACTAATCCAATCGCCATTAATCCCGCTTCATTGCCGATCAGCTGCCAAGACATGTTTTCCTCCACTAAATAATGAGTGACCAAAACCGAATTTACTACGATCCCTTCGGTTAATTTGAAGCGAGAGGCAAGCGGGATGAACAGGAATAAAAAAAGACTGAAGCCAAAAATAGTATACCCAACAGCAAAAAAACTGAACAGTGCTGTTGCCGTAGCTAATATAAAAGCTGCGATTCGATTCATGCCCGTACGCAATGTAGAGCGCTTGGTATTTCCTATACTTAATAATGCAATGATCCCTGCAGCTGGCCAATACAACAGCGATAAGCTACCCGCTGTGACCATCGAAAAGAAGACACTGATCACTGTTTTGACTGTTCGCATTCCTATACGCATTTACTTCCCCCTTTTTTTATTTTAATTATACTTGAATAATGAAAAACTAGCTATCAGACAAAAGTTTAGGTATGATAGTAAAAAGACCAAAAAGGAGAATCTCTATGCAATTTGGCCGTTTTCGACTAGGTATGCGTACGATCAAAAGTGCCTTAGCTGTTTTTTTATGTATCTTGTTTTTTCATTTGACTCAACGAGGAATCCCGATGATTGCTGCATTATCTGCTGTTTTTTCTTTGCGTCAGGACTTGACTACAACCGTTTCTTTTGGAAAGTCTAGGATCATCGGCAATACATTAGGTGGTACATTAGCTATCATTTATTTTTTTGTCAAAAGCTATTTTCACAATGATTTTTTGGTAGAATTGATCTTGCTTCCTATTCTAGTTATTATTGTGATCGTCGTGTCAGATGGTATTAACAATAATTCCGGTATCATTTCCGCAATCGCTACGTTGTTGCTGATTGCGTTGAGCATCCCTCAAGGCGAATCCGCTTTGTATGCTATCCAACGTGTACTAGATATTTTTATAGGGACATTCATTGCAATCGGTATCAATTTCTTTCTTCGTCCTCCTGAAACAGAAAAGAAGGAAGAACTATCAGAAGATTTGGTCGAACTCCAAAAGAAAGAACGATTGCTAAGAACAAATTTACAAGAGATAGAAGCTAAGATCCAGAAACAAAAGAAAAATAGCGAGGACTAATTTTCTTTTGCAATAAAATAAAAAAATGGAGAGAAGAACTTTAAAAAGTCTTCCTCCATTTTTGATTGAACGGTGAAGTGTACTACTTTATTCTTCCTTCATCGAGTTTTGTTCTGCCTCTTTTGGTGCTTCATACATATTTACTTGGCTAGTAGTCCCACGTGTCGACAAATTCTCTACGATTTCCTTCAAGTCAAGTCCTGTTGTCGCTTTTAATGTTTCTTGAGTAGTAGAAAGCAAGTTTGTAGCATAATTTGTCACTCGGTTCGCTCCACTGGTTTCTCCTGAGCTGCTTCCTGTATCGACAACAGAGATTTTTTCGATATTTCCTAGCGGCTGTGCTGCTTCGCGCATCAATTGCGGTAACATATCGATAACCATGCTCAAGACAGCTGCTTCGCCATATTCCTTGAAGGCATTGGCGATCTTTTGTTTTGCTTCGGCTTCGGCTTTTCCTTTTGCTAGTGCTGCTTCGGCTTCTGCTTGTCCAGCTAAACGTGTCTTATTGGCTTCCGCTTCTGCCAGTGCTTCCACACGGAATCGTTCTGCTTCGGCTTCAGTCACTTCTTTGACTTTTTGAGCTTGTGCTTCTTGTTCTTTAGCGTACCGATCGGCATCTGCTTTTTTCTTCACTTCCGAATCATATTGCTTTTCACGACGTGTGATTTCTTTTTCTTCCAGTTCGATTTGTTTTTGACGTTCTACGATTTTAATCTGCATTTCCTGTTCGATTACTTGTTGTTGTGCTCGGGCACTTTCTAAATTGTAGGCTTGGTCTGCTTTTGCTTTAGCAACATCTTGTTCTTGTTTGTAGGTTGCTAATTTCAGTTCTTTTTCTTTTAATGATTCTGCGATCTCTGTTTGTCGCTGTAATTCAGCTGCTTGTGATTCTTTTTCTGCTTGAGCTTTTTTGATACGCGTTTCTTTTAGAGCTTCCGCTTCTGCTATATCTGCATCTCTTTTGACTTGGGCGATTCTTGGTTTCCCTAAAGAGTCAAGATAACCGTTTTTGTCTCTGACCTCTTTGATAGTGAAAGAAACGATGATCAACCCCATTTTTGCAAGGTCTACAGAAGCGACTTCTTGTACGCTTTGACTGAACTTATCGCGATTTTGATAGATTTCTTCTACAGTCATAGAACCAAGAATCGAGCGCAAGTGTCCTTCTAATACTTCTCTTGCTTCATTTTCCAGTTCTTCTCTTGTCTTGCCTAAAAACTGTTCTGCTGCTGTAGCAATCTCTTCTACAGATGAACCGATTTTGATGATCGAAGTACCATCACACATCACCGGTACGCCTTGTTCCGTATACACTTCAGGGGTGGAGACGTCCAATTTACTCGATAATAGACTGATCCGATTCGAACGTTGAAAAACCGGCAAGACGAATGCGCCACCTCCACGCACAATTTTGATTTTGTTATTGCTTTCATCAATGTGCACATTTTTGCTTCCTAAATAACTTCCACTGATGATCAACGCTTCATCCGGTTTTGCTGTCTGGTACTTCGCTACAAAGACGATCAGCAACATCAGTAAAATCAAAGCTGCAATTGCGATCGCGATAAAAACAACTGGTATTTCCATTTAACACACGCTCCTTTAAGCTTTTATCATGCTTTCATAAGGCATGACATAACAGATTCTTTCCTTGATCTCAATGATCAATACTTTCGTTCCCCGCTCAGCTGTCTGTTCTTGGGGGCTGTAAAAACAAGCTGGACGACTAATGGAACCGGTAACACTTTTCAACTGAATTTCTCCCATACCTCGTATAGGGATCGGTGTGATCACAACAGCTACTTGTCCTTCCAGAGTTTTTTCAGAAGACGACATCGTTGATTCGGCATGTTTCATCGGCATCAATATATAGAAATTAAGCAAAAATACCAACACTATCGATATGCCTCCACTAGCAATAAATAAAAATAAAGATGATTGATCTGTTAAACGCTCACCTAGAAAACCAAACAAGCTTGTGAAAGTTAACCAAGGGATAATAAGCATCGGATCAAGCGGGCCATCAAAATCGAATACATCTCCAAAAATAATCAATAGGACTGCCAATCCTGCACAAATCAGCAATGTATACCAATAAATCGTCTCAAGTGCGATTCCCCCTATCATATACACGCCTCCTTCCATTTCTACGTCTATCATACCAATGTTTGAAAACTCTGTATAGCTTCTTTTACCGACTCAGTGGTGTTTTTTATAGGAAGGTTGTGTTTATCGTTGACAATTTGTTAAATTTTTGTTTTCATGTTAAAATTTTCACAATAAATTCTTTCGAGGTAGCCTATGTTTCCTTTTTTTAAGAAAAAACCATTAAAGCTCCAGAACACGATCATCCTTGTCGTTTGTTTCTCCACATTCGTTTCTTTGATTGTTTCTGCCATATTGATCAGGAATTTTATTCTTTCGATGAACCGATCTAGTGTGTCAGATAAAATCTCTAGCATTGCTAAAATCGTTGCCAATGATAAACTCATCCAAAAAAAGCTGCAGACTGGTGACCCGACACATGCGATTCAAGGAATAACAAATGAAATCATGATTGCATCGAATTTAGATTTTATCGTTGTCATGGACCCTGAAGGCATTCGATATTCTCACGCAGACCCAAGTTACATCGGTCTTTCTTTCTCAAGTCATGAAGATGTGAAAAAAGTGATTGGAGGACAAGAATTTTTCTCTGAAAAAGAAGGAATGTTAGGGTTCGGCTTCCGCTATTTCGTCCCTATTTATTATGATCAAGAGATTATTGGTGCAGTTTGTGTTGGCTTAACAAACAACACGATTGACAATCAAGTCAAAGATGGACAAAAAATGATTGTTTTTTCATTGATTATCGGACTTAGCGTAGGCATCATAGGCGCCGTTTTTCTTGCCCAAAAAATGAAAAAAGTACTGCTTGGACTTGAACCACAAGAAATAGCAGAACAGTTAAGTGAAAAAACGATTATCGAAAATGAAGTAGATGAAGGAATCTTAGCCATCTCTTCTGATAAAACTATCCTCTTGATCAATACACCTGCAAAAAACATTTTCTACCAAACAGAGCAGCTATTGGATTTCGAAGTAGGAAAAAAAATCAGTGATAATCTATATGACGTTTTGTTTAAAGAGACGATTGAGCATCAAACGAGCGTTCGGACTCAATCCATGTATTTAAATGGGATAGAAACTATTTCTAGCGTTACACCTCTTTTTAGCAATGACCGTTTTTTAGGAGCAGTCGCAACTTTACGAAATCGATCAGAAGTAATGAAATTAATGGAGGAGCTTGGGGGGACGAAACAATATATAAACTCCATGAGAGCTCAAACCCATGAATTCATGAATAAACTTCATGTCATTTCTGGTTTGATTGATTTGAAGAAGTATGAAGAAGTCACCCATTTTATCCAGCAGCTAAATCAAAATTATAAAAAAGAGATTGGCCAAGTCTCAAGTCTGATCAAAGTTCCTGCAATTGCCGGTTTTTTATTAGGCAAAATAAACGAAGCCAAAGAACAATCTGTTGAAATGCTGTTAGAAAGCGATTCTTTTATCCCTAAAATGGAGATGGATGACTCCATCCATTCACTTTTGCAAGTGTTAGGGAACTTACTTGATAATGCAAAAGAAGCCGTGCTACAAAAACATGAAAGAAACGGACAGGTCCGGATTCATTTAAACTATGACACAGAAGCTGAAGTATTCATCGTGACCGTCTGCGATGACGGTGTCGGGATATCAGAAGAAATCTCAGAAAAAATATTTACGCTAGGTTTTTCGACGAAGGGAATCAATCGTGGGTTTGGGTTGAATCTCATCCATTCAATCGTCAAACGCCACGGTGGATTTTTAGAATTTTCTAAACAAACAAATGGCGGTACAATCGTCTATCTAGAATTACCAAAAAAGGAAGATCAAAATGATGACAAATGTCCTGATAATCGAAGATGATCCAATGGTTGCAGAATTGAATCGTACTTTTGTGGAAAGCATCCCTAATATGAACGTAATCGAAAGTTTCAGAAATGTAGAAGAAGGAAAAAAATATTTCAGACAAAAAAACGCAGATCTGCTGCTGCTTGATGTATACATGCCTGGCGAAAGTGGTATCCATTTTTTATCTTGGCTTAGACAGCAAGGAAATGATATCCCAGTGATTTTGATCACTGCTGCAGATGATATCGAAACCATAAAGAATGTGATCCGCTACGGTGCCTTAGATTATTTGATCAAACCGTTCACTTTGCAACGTTTTCAGCTGGCGATCGAAAAGTATCTTGCTTTCTCTCAGACAATCCAAACGACTGAAAAAGCCGATCAGAAATTGATCGATCAAGTATTCAACCACACCACTCCCATTCACGAAATACCATCATTCATCGATTTGCCTAAAGGTCTGTCAAAACTGACTTTAAAAAAATAAGTGCATTTATTCTAAAAGAAGATACTATTTTTTCAACAAAAGAACTGGCTCAAAAAAGCTCACTGTCACGTATATCAGTCAAGAAATATTTGAATTTTTTGGTAGAGCAAGATATATTGAACGAAAGAATCAAATATTTGGAAATCGGCCGGCCGCTAACCTGTTATGAATTGACAAAGAATGGGCGGAAAAAGCTCACAGATTACTGTTGAGTCATCGAATTATCCCATACAAAATAGTCCAAGTATACAGAAGTAACAACTGTTTACTTGGACTATTTTTAAACATTTTATTGACGAATATCCATGTTTTCTTATCTTAATTGACGGGCTTTAGGAAGAGATACCTCATTTTTCGTTTTTCCAGTTTCTATTATTTCACGAAAGTTCTCGAAACTTGTCGAAATCATATTTGATAATGCCTCATCTGTATTTGAACCTACATGCGGGGTTACAAGAACTCTAGGGTACATTTCTACTAATTGCTGGATAGCAGGGTCTGGAATCGTCTCCCATGGCTTGAAGGATCGGAAAAAAACCTCTGTTTCATTTGCAAAAACATCGGTTGCAAAACCAGCTAAATGATTGCTTTTCAAAGCTCTTAAAATAGCTTCATTATCTTGAAGCTCTCCACGGGCTGTATTGATCAAGATGCTGCCTTTTTTCATTTGAGCTAAAAATCCTTCATTGATCATTTGATCGTTTTCACCTGGGATATGAGGTACATGAATACTGACGATATCGCTTTTGGCTAATAACTCTTCAAGCGAGTGGAACGTCAATACTTTTTTAGCAGCTTCTGTCTGATGAATATCGTAGCCGATAACTTTGGCTCCTAGTCCCTTAAACAAAACAGCTTCCGTCAACCCTATCCTGCCTGTTCCTATGATCCCTACTGTGCAATTTCTGATTTCACGACTAAACATTTGCTCATCCACTCGAAAATCTTTGAAAGATGTTCGGATCGTCGTATACGCAGTATTTCTCAAAAGCATCATGGCAAAAGTCAAAGATAACTCTGCTATCGCATTTGGCGAATACGATGGTACACGGGCTACTGTCATACCAAAATCAGCTGCCGCTTGTAGATCGATATGATTGACTCCCACAGTCCGTGTAAAAACATAACAAATCCCATATTCCTGCATTTTTGCAAGATTGGTCTCATCTGCTATACAATTTCCCCTCAACAATACAGCATCATGGTCCTTTGCTGACACGATATTGTCATGTGTCAACAGTTCTTCATAAAGACTGAGATCATAATGGTAAATATTCAATTTTTCAAAAAAATCTATCTCGTTCGGACGAACACCGTAACATGCGATTCTCATACTTTCTTCCTCCATTTCTTATGAAAATAAACCTATGCCATGAATCATTTGTAATACAACGATCCATACAGGTGTCAGTACCACAGCAAAAATAGTTGACAGTAAGGATGCATTGGAGGCTAAAAGTGCCTCCCTATCAAAACTGATAGCATAGGCTGCTGCCACTGTTGCAGCTGGTGTAGCCATCATGATAACGATTGTTGCCAGTGCTTCAAAATTGACTGGTAGAATATTCGTTGCCGTCAAAACTGCTAGAATCACGATATTCAATGCAGGTACAAATACCACTTTGACTAGACTGTAATACCATGAAGTTTTTTCAGATGCAGCTTTTTTGAAGCTTACTTCACCTAATGTTGCGCCGATTGCTAGCCACGCCAATGGTGAACTTAAACCAGCTAAATAATCCATCGGCTGAAATAGCCACGGTGCAGTCTGGTCAATTCGCAAAAACGCTACTTGGCTTATCTCTCCTTCTGCACCTGTAACTGACACTTGTGGCAGATACCCTTGGAACAGCCAAATGAAAAGGCCGGCAAAAGTAGCGATAATGATTGGATTGACGAACATCGCTTTGATATTTTTAGCTTCCATCTTCAAGCCACTCATTTTTATGTATCCATAAGAATACAAAAAGATTCGGTAGCCAATATTGAAAATTGAGGAATACATCACGCCGACAGGACCATAAATCGCACTGACGATAGGCGTTCCGAAAAAGGTCGTAGAACCAAAGATCGTCAGGACACGCAACGTTGTTTGCTTATCCCCTTTATAGCTTAAGAAAAAAGGTTTTGAAACTAGAATAAGAATAATATAAATAACTAATCCCCAAATCAAGACATTGATTCCTTGCATCAGTAATTCTGTATTGATATCTTGCATGAAAGCTCGAAATGCCAGTGCTGGCAAAGCCACTGTTAAGACGACTTTCGATAGAATTTTTCCAACAGATTCAGAAAAAATCCCCTTTTTTCTACAAACAAACCCTAATAATATAATAAAAACTGTTGAAGTGATTGCACTGACAATCGACATATCTGTCAAAGTCGATCGAAAAATGTCAAATAAGTTCATCTTTCTCCTCCTAATTATGTTCATTTATTCACAATAAAAAAACGCTTTTATTTTGCTAATACGTATTAACATTTTTAATTTTATCTTTACATTGTTACTTATTGAACAATAGGAAATTAAAGAAACTTTTGAAACTTATGTAAAGTGATTTTTACTAGAACACAAAAAAAACCTTAAAACCAAACTTAAGAAGTTTAGTTTTAAGGTTAACTTAAATTATATTATGCGTGGAAACGTTCCACGCCATCTAGATAAGTTGCTTCCAATGTCATATCAGGGTTCAATACGATAAAGTCTGCATCGCGTCCTTGAGCGATTTTTCCACATGTATCATCGATTTTACAGCTGATTGCTGGAATCAGACTAGCCATCATGACTGCTTGTTCTGGTGTTGCTAATCCCCAGTCTACAACATTTTTAATTGCTTCTTTCAATTTCAATATACTTCCAGCTAAGTTGCCAGATTCTAGACGTGCTGTTCCTTCTTTTACTACTACTGGAAATTCGCCTAAATTGTAATTTCCATCAGGCATCCCACCGGCCATCATACAGTCTGTAATTAATGCGACATGATCATGTCCTGCTTTTTCCATTAGGATTCCCGCAGCATTTGGATGTACATGATGGCCATCACAAATCAATTCAGAAAAGACATGTTCTAAAGATAATAACGCACCCACCATACCTGGTTCGCGATGATTCAATCCACGCATACCATTGAAAGCATGGACAAATACACTGGCGCCTGCTTCAACAGCTTTTTGCGCTTCTTCTAGCGTAGCGTTACTGTGACCTAGAGAAACAACTACTCCTTCTTCAGTCACTTGTTTGACAAACTCTTCTACACCTTGACGTTCCGGTGCTAAAGCAATTTTTTTGATTAAACCGCCTGAAGCTTCTTGCCATTCATGGAAAGTATCCAAATCAGGATCCCCGAAATAACTTGGGTTTTGTGCCCCTTTGTGTTCTTCTGTGAAGAAAGGACCTTCAAAATAGATTCCTTTGATTTTAGCTCCTGGTGCTTCCTGATACATTTTGCCGATTGTCTCAGCTACATCTTTTAAACGTTCTTTGCTTGACGTCAATGTTGTTGGTAAAAATGAAGTCACTCCACAAGATAACAGACCTTCAGACATCACTTTGATGCCTTCTGCATCATTATCCATTACATCATGATTCATATAGCCGTGAATATGTGTATCTACCAAACCAGGAGCAATCCATTTGCCGCTTTGGTCAATGATGTTGACTTCTCCCTCAGGTAGTTCTTTGGTGTATTCACCAAAAAGTCCATCGGTAATTTCAAGATAGCCTGCATGTTTGACACCTGACGCTAAAAAGAATTTGTCAGCATAGATAAAAGTTCTCATTCTATTCTCTCCCTTTGTTTTTCTACCTCTAAAGTACTCTTATTTAGAGAAGAAGTCAAGAATGGTCTACACCATTTACAAATTTTTTGAAATTTGTTTCACAGCTTGTGCTAAGCCTTCATAGAATGCTGCTCTTTCTGGTTCTTCTTTACGCTTGTATATTAAGCTTTTAAGCACAAATAAATCATTGAGGTAATAGTAGCTATTCTTCTCTTGAGCCCAATAGATTCCTTGATTCACCTGTTCTAACGCTTCGTCGATTTCATTTTGATGGAATAAGAAATTTCCATAATTATAAAAAATTTGCGAAAATTCACTTTTTGATCGTTCGTCAGCTGATTGGTGCAACAGTTGAATGCTTCGACTCAAATAATAGCGTGCTTCAGCCGTTTTTCCTGCAACACCATATATTTTTCCAATGCAACTGATCAGTTGTATTTCTGTGTCAGAAACATGGATTCTTTCTTTTTGGCTAGAGTAACTCAATGCTTCTTTCAAATAATAAAGGGACTGAGAGATATTTTGGCGCAACGTGAATTCGCAAACACCGAGATAATAATAATAGCGTTGAAAGTCAGTTGCTTGATACAGATTTTCAGAAATATCAGAAGATTTTAGTACTTGTTCTAACTTCCGATAATCACGTTTTTGGAAACAACTATCCAACAGTTCAAACAATTTATCGTTTGTCCGAGTAGTTTTTCGAGAGAGATTCATCACATGATCAATCGTTACCCCTAGCCGTTGACAAATCTGCATCATCACCAATACATTCGGCAGTTCCTCATTATTTTCGATCCGACTTAATACACTTTGTGAACAAATATCTTGCGAAAGCATTTTTTGCGTCATTTTTTGTTCTTTTCGAATCTCTTTAATGATCGTTCCAAAGGACTCGATTAACGTTTCCATAAGTATCCTCCCCAAAATATGCGTATTCGCATTCTATTCGTATTTTACTTTAGGAAGTCGCAAACTTCAAGAAAAGACTTGCAACTAAATAATATACTTTAGTTATTTAAGAAAACTCCACTAGAAAGAGAGCCTCAGTGTGTTTGTCTGTGGCCCTCCTACTGAAAAATTTGGTTTTTAAAATCATTTTTGGCGATAGGTTGCTAGGAATTCTCTCATTTTCTTAGCTGTTTGTTTCAAATCATCCATTTTAGGAAGATAAACGATTCGAAAATGATCTGGCTGGTTCCAATTAAATCCACCACCATGTACAAGTAGAATATGATGTTCATGTAAAAAGTCCAAAACGAATTTTTCATCATCCAAAATATTGAATCGCTTTGTATCAATTTTTGGGAATATATAAAAAGCAGCTTTTGGTTTTACGGCTGAAAGACCAGGAATATCATTGATTGCATTATAGATATATTCTCTTTGTTCATAGATCCTTCCGCCTGGCAGGAGCAGCTCATCGACACTTTGATAACCGCCTAGCGCGGTTTGGATAATTTGCTGAGACAATACATTGGAACACAAACGCATGGAGGACAACATATTCAGCCCTTCTATATAGCCTTTGACGTGTGACTTATCTCCACTTAGGACCATCCAACCTACTCGAAATCCTGCTACACGATGAGATTTGGATAGACCATTCAGCGTAACAACGAACAAATCAGGCGCTAATGTAGCAATCGGAATATGTTCTAGACCATCCATCACTAAGCGATCATAGATTTCGTCGGAATAAATAATCAGGTTGTTTTGTCGAGCAACTTCAACGATTTCTTCTAATAATTCTTTTGGATAAAGTGCCCCAGTAGGATTATTAGGATTAATGATAACAATAGCTTTTGTCCGACTCGTTATTTTTGATTTGATATCATCAATATCAGGATACCATTCTGCCTCTTCATCGCAAATATAATGAACAGGTGTGCCTCCAGCTAATGCAATAGAAGCCGTCCACAACGGATAGTCCGGCATTGGAACCAGTACTTCATCTCCATTGTCCAGCAACCCCTGCATACACATCGTGATCAATTCGCTCACTCCGTTGCCGGTGTAGATATCATTGATCGTCACATTCGGAAAATGTTTCAGTTGGCAATATTGCTCAATTGCTTTTCTAGCAGAAAAGATCCCCTTGGAATCTGAGTAGCCTTCTGAGTCACGGGCATTCATGATCAAATCACGAATGACTTCGTTTGGTGCTTCAAATCCAAAAGGTGCGGGATTTCCCGTGTTCAATTTTAAAATACTAATGCCCTCTTCTTGCATCCGCTCCGCTTCTTCTAGAACGGGACCGCGAACATCGTAACTGACACCTTCTAATTTGTTGGATTTTTCAAATTCTCTCATCACTTAGCCAATCCCTCATTTCAAAAAGTTAGAACTTTCCAAATTTTTTGTTATTTACTATTTCAATATCATACTCCATCCTAGAAAATTTTGCCACTTATTTAGGAAAAACGTAAGTATTAAAAAAACACAAACAAGCGTTGAGAACTTAATTTTCATGATAGTCATTCCATAGATTCGCTGCCCAATCCATTGCAATTCCACAAATGATTCCTAGCATAAAACCAAGCAAAAAACGTCCGAATGCAAGTCCAATCAATACACCTAAGATCATTCCCAGTCCTGAAAATTCTCCGTCATATTTCTCCATCTTAATAAGTCCTCCCATTTTTGAGCTTGACAACTATGTAAAACCTCGCTATCATTATTGTGTTATTATTACGCAGACGTGATGGAATGGCAGACACGCCACTTTCTATTAGTAAATCTGTGGTTTTATATCGAGCAGATGTGTTGGAATTGGCAGACAAGCATGATTGAGGGTCATGTGAGCGTTAGCTCGTGTGGGTTCGAGTCCCATCATCTGCACTACAACTCGTGAAGTTAATTTTGCTTCACGAGTTTTTTTGTTTGAACGTTTCTTTATGCCATTATATACATATCACTGTATCCTTTACAAAAAGAACGTACAATCATGTAAACAGCCTGAGGTGAGTATATGAAGGTCGTAAACAAGCTACTCGTAGAAACTTGCAAGTGTTAAAACAATTAATCGAAAAACGAGTAAAATCCCTCACCTAATACTAAAGCGAGGGATTTTTTGTATATTATCTGTTTATCACCGTTATTATAAAGGTACAAATACCAAGCACGGTTAATCCAAATTGCATAAATTCATTTTTTTGTACACTCATGCTTTTCATTAGCTCTTTAACTGCCATTAGTACTAAGATGGCGATAACAACATAAAGTATATAGTACGTCCGCATTCCGGAAGCCCATACTGTGGGAGAAAATCCCATAATTAACCTTGAACAAAACCCCATTATCATCAAAATAACTAAAAAAATAGAAGTTTTCTTATTGTCAAAACTTAAATAAATTCCAACAATTAAACATAGTAATAATGCCAAGACTACTAAAGTAGCTATCCAAGTACCTGGATAAAAAAGTGACAGTTTCGTTCCTAACTCTGTAAAGAGATTATTCAGGTTACTACTACTCCAAATCATTGCCCTTTTATTACCATTGACGTAAGTAAAGCTTTGACCCATTGTATTACCAAAATAAATAATCAGGTTTAAGAAAAACGGTAATGCAGTCAATATACGCACATAATAGTTTTGACATTTCCTATATGTTAGAAGGAAAATTAAGAAAAATAGCAATAAAAATAAGATATTCATGTCTAAAAAAAACGGCTTTCCAAATGATGAAATACCTAAATCTAACTTATTAAGAAAGTTGAAATTTTTATATTCAGGAAACCATTTATTAATTTCATGTGCAGCACGTAATGCATTCCCTGGAGTTGTCAAAGAGAAAATTAATTCTGCTAAGCTTATTATTGAAAATACTGATAACTTATAATTATATCGTCCATTGACAATCAAATATAAACTAACTATACTTGTTAGAACAAAAAAACAGGCGTTGACTTGTTCTTGATTAGTTAAAAATATCAATAAAGGAATACTTACCCAATATATTTTTCTATTTATTTCTTCTCCTCTTAAGAGTTGAAAAAACGGATAAAAAGTTAGTAAACTAAATGCTACTGGCCACTGATAGTTCAAGGTGGTTGCTCTCCAACCGGTTTCCCCCATTACTGTCAATGGTATTAAACAGTATATAGAGCAAACCAATAATAAATTTTTAACATTTATTTTCTCAAAAACATACTTGCAAAGTAACACTACAATTCCTAACATAATCGTAGAATTTAATAATTTCCATAGCATAAAGTGTTTAGAAAAGAACATTAAGAATAGTTCTATAATAATTCTTGAACTCCATGTCTTATAATGTTCTATCGAAGCACCCAAATAGCCAAGTTCATCTAATCTACTTGCATAAACTACGTCATCCGCTCTCATAGTCGGCATATACATATTAAAGAGCAAAAAGATACCCCAAATCCCTATTAGTAACAAGATCAGTTCTTTGTTATTCGTTATTTTTCTATTATGTTTGTTCATTTTTATACTCCTTCTTATATTTCCTAATAGAGTATAACATAGCTTTAAGCATTACTTAAAGATAACTTAAAAGTTATCTTTTAAATACTTATATGTATCCCCTCATGTGTGGGCTGAATATATCGTAAAATGAATATCAGAAATTGCACATCCTTCACTACACCTTCATCGTTTGACTGATTGCATCGCCACATTGATTCCGTATGCCTTTTTGATGTCTTGCCGAGCAGTCGCTTGAGATTAAATACACGTTAATTCTTTAGGTGTTCCGTGTTCTATCACAAGTACGTAAACATAAGTTCCAACTACACCTTGTGGTTTGTCGAGAACCAGCCAGCCACACGAACTGTTTTGTCTATTACTTTTTTGAAATATCTAGTTTGCCATAAACGTTCCCTTGATACGTTGGCGTGCTTGCTGATACTTTATCATCAAGGCTCTGATCTTCAGTACTGCTATCAGGTTTCAATGCGGGATTATCATAGTATTTTTTAAACTGTGAATAAAGTAGTCTTGCATTTGAGCAGTGATTGCTACAGGAACTACAAAGTAAGATTACAGCCATAATGCCCTGTCAGTAGACACGTTATTAAGCCATTTATACGACATAAAAAACCATTCAACGAGTGATCTAATATATAACTGCAACTTATATACAGGTAGTTTACGTACACTCCTTTCGCCACAACGCTCTATTTTTTGCAGTCGGTTATTTTGCTTTTTTAATCGTTTAATTTCAAGATTTACGCCTTCTGTGGATAGATATAATGCTATATTTTCTCACTTATGAATTAAGGAATGGCTTCTTTTCACTTCTTGAAATACACTTTTTAAGCGATTTATCTCTTAGATCATATAGATGAAATACTGTCTTGAACACTCATTCTGCTTCCATATTTTTCTTTTGAAATAACTTTTAAAACAATAAAATTAAAAGCTTTCTATCAAATTGACCCTATGTTAGAATCGATAAAAAGAGGAGGTTTGGTATGGAAATTTCTCATATTACGTTAATTGTTAAAGACTTAAATAAAACTTCTGTATTGTTAAATACCTTATTTGATGCAAAAGAAATCTACGATAGTCAACAAAAAAAATTTTCATTATATCCAGAAAAATTTTTCTTAGTTAAGGACCTATGGATTGCAGTAATGCAGAATTCGTCGAATAAACTGCCAAAGACATACAATCATATTGCTTTTAAAATTGACGAACAAGATATAGATTCGTTTGTCTCAAAAATCCAAATGTTAGGTTTAACTGTCGAACCAGGACGTTCTCGTGTGAAAGGCGAGGCTTCTTCAATTTACTTTTACGACTATGATAATCACCTCTTCGAGTTACATACCGGTACTCTCCAGGAACGTTTAAAATCCTACAATTCCGCTACCTGAGACTAGTAATGACTAGTCTCTTTTTATGGCCTCTGATCCCCCCATTGAGCGAATACTAATAGGGCTTCGAATTGATCTGTTCAATCTTTAAGCAATATCCCTCAAATGAGTTTGGAAAGTTTAGTGATTCATCACAAATACTTAAATACATGTAGTTATATATAGATTGAGGTTCTTGTGAGCGTATGCTCGTGTGGGTTCAAATCCCATCGTCTGCATCCATCTTTCCAAAACAAGCGGCTAGGACATTTTTGTCTCAGCCGCTTGTTTTCTAGTTTATTCTTTCATCTTGTCGGACCTTTTTTCTTGGGTATAGACTTTTCTCATATTCTACCACAATTTTGGGTTTCCCTAACACATGATAGGATCTCACAACAAATTGCTTTCTATTATTATAATAACCTGTAACGACTAACTTCATCCCTTCGTCTACTTCAGCTAGGAAGTTCAAACTATGGGAAGCAATCAAACAATTGACCCCATTTAAACTGAAACGGATCAACGGTCTGGCACTGACTTGCAAAGTACGGATCTTATCTACTGTTCCATATTTTTTCTCCATAACCTTCACCTCAATACCATTATACGAACATACATTCCCTTTGTAAAGAAGAAACTCTGTTTTATCTTGTTGACTTTTTGTCTATTACCTTTCTTAAAATCATATTGGCACTTCCTGCGAAGATGAAGGACATGTACTAAAAAAAGAGGCAGCAGTATAGATTACTGTTGCTTCTTTACTAATTTAGGTTTACTTGTTAAGAAAGATTATTTATGCAAATGTTCTTCAACAATTTGCTGAGATTTATCAGCTGTATCTTCCACTTCATCTTTTGCTTTTTCTAACTTTTGAATATATTGTTTCAAGCTTGAGTTTTCAGCAGTTGCTTCGTCTAATTTCTTTTGTGTATCTGTTAACTGAGTTTCTACATTTGTTTTTTCTTGTGTAAGTGTTGCGATTTGTTGGTTCAAACCATTTACAGTATTTTGTAATTCTGAAAGTTTTGCTTGTGCTTCTTGTAGTCTTGCTGTCCAATCTGCATTCAGATGATTGATTTCATCATTTTTTTGGTTGATCTCATCTAGTTTGACATTGATTTCATTTTGTTTGCTTTGTAGTTGTGCATCCTTGCTGACTAATTGACTTTCTAAGTTTTGTTTTTCTGCTGCCGATTGATTTTTTGGTTTTCTAATTCATTTACTTTTGTTTGGTATTCTTGGACATCTGCCTTTGAATCTTGCAATGTCTGTTCTTTTTGTGCTAGTCGAGCGGTAAGATCTGTAATCGCTTGCTCTTTATCCGTCAATGTATGATCAAGCTGTGTCAGATTCTCATTGATTGTATCAATATCTGTCTCTCCACCCCACAAAATAATTTCATTTGCGTACCGCGTGCCTGTGTAGCCAATTAGACATAGAAATGCAACGACAATCCCACCAGTAATAAATTTCTTTTTCATTTGCATAGCTCCTTAATCCAATACTTTTACATACTAAAAGTAAGTGATCTCAAACACAATGTCAAGCGTTTTTAAATTACATATGTAATTTTAATATAAATACTATCAAATACTCATTTAATCCTCCTTTTTTATCTATTTAAAAAATCTTTTTTATAGAGAAAAATGCAGGTTAATACTTTCTTAAATAAATATTTATGGTGAACAAAAACAAAAAAGCAAGTTTTATTAAACGTAACCCTTTTCATTTCATAGATTACTGTATTTATTACAAAAAACGTGGATTTGTCATAAATTGTCATGCTTCTTTTACCTATGAAATATTTTCACGTGTTAAAGTATTCCTCGTTGAACACAACAAATAAAACTTTTTAACGAATAAAGGAGATTTTTCATGACATCACTTAAAACTTTACTTTTTGGAACAACTTTGGCTGCCGGCGCTGCATTCTTCATGGGAACGACTGCTCATGCGGACGAAGCTTATACCGTTCAATCAGGTGATACTCTATCAACGATTTCTCAAAAATACGTTGGTGATAACTCCTTGATCAATGCCATTGCAGAATCAAATTCAATTTCTGATATTAACCTGATTTACTCAGGACAACAATTAACAATCCCAACAGAAGGCTCTGCACAAGCAACCGTTCAAGAAGCACCAGTCCAAGCTGAACCTGTTCAAGCTGAACAACCTGTTGTACAAGAAACGGTTCAAACGGAAACACAAGCAGCGCCTGTTGCTGAAACACAAGCTGCTCCTGCTGTAACAGAAACTACTGCTACTCCAGCAAGCACAAGCTCTGCAAAAGAATGGATCGCACAAAAAGAATCAAGCGGTTCTTACACAGCAACGAACGGACGTTACATCGGCCGTTACCAACTAGATTCTTCTTACTTAAATGGTGACTACTCTGCTGCGAACCAAGAAAGAGTAGCAGAACAATATGTTACTTCACGTTATGGTTCTTGGGAAGCGGCGAAAGCATTCTGGGAAGCAAACGGTTGGTACTAAGATTCATTTATTAATCGAACGGTTTACTTTTATATAAAGAAAGCCAAAAAGAGGTGCGACACTAGTTGTGTCACACCTCTTTTTTATTTACCTAATCTAATGAAACGTTCCAAGTTTTGATAAGTATTTTTTTTAACTTCTTCAACTGATAGCTCTTTGATCTCAGCGATTGTCTTTAATTGTTCTTCAAGCAGTGAGACATAATCTTTTTCTGAAAAAATCCCCCCTAAAGCCCACTCTGCTGCATGTAGTCCATCCGTTTCAATAAGTAAGTGGTCGATTGGGACTGCTTTAGCTAGTTGCCAGACTGCTGGATTCTTTTTCAAATCAAGACCAATGCTGAAATAACAGCCTAAATCAATATAGTCTTGTTGATAGTCCAAAGAAGAATACCAATGGATCAAATAGTGATTAGGGTAAGCTTGGATATAATTTAAGATCTCTTTTTCGCATCCTTTTGTGTGCAGTACAACAGGTTTCTCATTTATGGCTGCAAAAGCAAGCTGTCGCTCAAATACTTTTTTTTGTGTAGTCATCGGTACATTCGTCCAAATATTATCTAACCCTATTTCACCGATGATCATTGCTTTTTTCAAAAAAGGCTCAACTTGTTCAAACGTATAGCTATCTGCTTTCCAAGGATGGATACCGTAACTTAAGGCTTGAGTCTTACTTGCTGCAAGCTGTCTGTTTTCCTTCCATTCTTCTGGCGAATCACAATTGATGATCGTCAAAATCGTGTGTTCCTGCTGAAGGAGTGCTAAACTCTGGCTCCCATCTAAATGACAATGAGCATCACTTAACATCTAATTCACCTGCCAATAACTGATAAATCGTTTGCTTTAACTCTGATTGCTGCAGTAGCCATTCACGTGACCGTCGTTTTTCAGGCACTTGAATCTCAGCAATCACATGTGCCGGACGGGCGGAAAGCACAAGAATCCTGTCTGATAAATAAATTGCTTCTTCGATATCATGCGTCACAAGTAAAGTAGTCCGCTTTGCTTTTTTAGGCAGCTTCAACATCCAGTCTTGCATCTGCCCTCTGGTCATAGCATCTAACGCTCCAAATGGTTCATCAAGAAGCAAGTAAGAAGAAGGATTCATGATTGTTCGTAACAAGGCCGTTCGCTGCTTCATCCCGCCAGATAATTGTTCCGGCAAAAAATGTTCATAGCCGTTTAACCCAAAGATATCCAGATAATCCCTTACTTGTTCTTCATTGATTGTTAGATGATTGATTTTTTGATATAACGTAACGTTTTGATAGACGCTTAGCCAAGGAAGTAACATATCTTCTTGCGGCATATAACTAAATGCTGTATGGAGACCAGTTACTTTTTGATCGTCTACTTTGATCGTTCCAGAAGTCATAGGCTGGACTCCTGTTAAAGTTTTCAGCAATGTTGACTTACCGGCTCCGCTTGGCGCGACAATCGATGTAAAGGTATCTTTAGGGATAGTGAAATGGATGTCTTCTAATATTTTCAGGTTTTCAATGACTACATTCAAGTGGCTGATTTGGATTGACATATCTATCACTCCTATTTTATAAACTGATTAGTGAATAGTTCTTGCGAAGGTACATCTTGCTTGATCAATCCGTTTTCCTGCATAAAAGCTGTATAATTGCGCCAAACTTTTTCTTCCATCAATCCCCAATTCTCAGGATCATCCGTATAATTTTTTGACAAGAATGCTTGTGATTCTTCTAAAAACGTCCGATCATTTTCTTTTGCATATTTTTGCAACAGTTTAGCACTGTCATTTGGATCCTTAATAGCTTCCTGATAGCCTTTTTTCGTGGCATCCATAAAAGACTGTACCAATTCTGGATCACTTTTGATCAGTTGATCATTCGTAATAATTACCGGAGTATAGTAATCTAACCGTTCATCTAATTCTTTCAATGGGATATAGTTTAGTTCAATACCCGCTTCTTTTGCTTTGATCATATCCCAACCTTCAAAGTACCATTGGATATCTGAGGATTTTCCTAAGCTTTCTGGCCCTTCTCCATTGCTTCCTACCATTGTCAGTTTTGAAAAGTCCCCGCCGTCTTTTTCCATCACAGCTTTTAAGACAGCTTCTTCACTTGGACTTTGCCAACCTGCATATGTTTTTCCTTCAAAATCTTTTGGTGAATGGATGTTACTGTCTGATAGGGTGGCGAATCCAGAAGTATTATGTTTGATCACTGTAGCAATTGCTTTGACTGGTATATTCTGTCCATCTGCGTGAGCATAAGTGACATCTTCTTGATAACTTACACCAAATTGTGCTTTGTCCGCACCTACTAGACCAATACTTGTCGAATTATCTCCTGGTTCGATGATTTGGACATTTAAACCAGCCTCTTTATAATAGCCTTTTTCTTTTGCTAGGTAGATGCCAGTATGATTAGTATTCGGTACATAATCCAAAACAAGTGTCACTTTTTTCAAATCCTTTATTTCTTGTTTGCTACTTGTTTCTTTTGCAGTGCCACAAGCGGATAAAAGCAACAGTAGCGGTAATAAAAGCCATAATTTTTTCATTTGATCCCCTTCTCTTAAAAAATATAAAGCATACGATAATACCCTTTTTTCAATAATGAACAAGCGCCATTCAGCAATAAACTCAATAGAATGACACAAATGATCGCAGCAAAAACTTTATCGATCTGGTAGCTGTTTTTTACGCGTATCATGTAATACCCTAAGCCTGCTTGAGCGCTTAGCCATTCTCCAACGACTGCTCCGCTGACACAATAAGTAGCAGCTACTTTTAAACCGGAAAAGAAGCCGGATAAACCCGCTGGTATTTTATATATTCGATAAATCTTCCCTGTATCTGCCCCCATCGTTTTCAAAAAGATGATTTGCTCTTTTGATACTTTCCTCAATGTATCCGAAAAAGAAACTACGATCGGAAAATAGCTTATCAAGACAACAAGGATCACTTTTGGAAGCATACCGAAACCAAACCATAGGGTAAGTAATGGCCCTAACACCATGATTGGCAACATTTGTGAAATCACTAGTAACGGATAAAAAGACATTTCTAAAAACTTCCAATAATCCATTGCCAAGGCAGTAATAAAAGAAAGAACGCTAGCTATTACCAAACCAAGCACTGCTTCATTTAATGTCGTGACAGAATGGGAAAGTAATACTTGTGCATCTGACGCTAATGCAGAAAATACAGCAGCAGGTTCGGGTAAAATAAAGGCAGGTATTTTCCAAACTATGACAACAATCTGCCAAATAATTAAAATGAATGCCATACTGACTGCTGGATAAAGATTTTTCTTCATTTTGTTACCTCCTTTCTTCTAATATGAATAACAAAAAACGCTTGAAATGGGCACGACATAGTAACCCGCTTCAAGCGTCTGCTATGTTTCTCCCTTCACCAGTATTAACTGACAGGTTCAATGGGTCTAAGTTCACAACTTACTCTCATGTCGTCTACGACATCCCCAGAAACAGGTATTCATTTTTTAAAGTGTAGCACAAGAAGGAAAAAGCAACAAGCGCTTTAGTTATCATGCTGATTATTTCAATAAATAGGAGAGATCACTTGCCAATGTCGGATACCCCATGATATAGCTATCCAACTCTTTTTTAGTCAATTTTTGATTGATGACTAGTGTCAAATCATCGATCAATTCGTCTGCTTGCTCGCTAATCACTGCAGCACCAATCAAATAATTTTGCTGGTCAAAGGTCAATTCAGCCTTAGCAACTGGTTCATTGACACGATGATAGGTGAACCAACTGGTAAGATCCATCTCTACCACTTGATCTGACGAAGAGGCGTGACTTTTTGTAACTCCTACTTCAGCAAGTTTAGGACTGGCGTAGACGATCGTAGGTATAATCGGATATTTGATAGGTTCGCTTGTTGCATCCGTTATCCGCTTAGCTACATAATTTCCTTCAAAAGTGGCGACTGGTGTCAATTTGGGGGTTTTCCTTGAAACAATATCTCCACACGCAAAAATTTTTGGATTGCTCGTTTGCAGATAATCATTGACTGCAATTCCGTGTTTATCAAAGACGACATTCGCTTGTTCAAGTGCTAAAGATTCTGTATTCGGCTGTCTCCCAGTCGCACAAAAAATCATATCTGCTACTAATTCCGTCTCTTTTCCGACTAAACGATAGCGAGTACCTTCTGAAATGATCTTTTGGGTTTCAACACCAAAAGCAAACTGAATGCCAGATGCTTCCATTTGATGGACGGCTTCCTCTACCAAAGACGCCTCAAATTCTTTTAATGGCCGTTGATTATGATGGACAATGGTTACTTTGCTCCCTGCAGCATTGGCAATCGTAGCTAGCTCAAAAGCAATATAACCACCACCGATAAAAATGATTTCTTTAGGCAGTACAGGCAATGATAAAAAGTCTGCACTAGTTTTCAAGTATTCCTTTCCCTCCACTGGTAAGATCGTAGGTCTTTGCCCGGTTGCCAAAACAAAGTAATCCGCATGGAAGACTTCTTCGTTGACTTCAATAGATGAATCATCCAAAAAACGAGCGGTTCCTGAAAGATGATCGATTTCAGCTTCTGCTAATTGTTTTTTTCGGCTTTCTGGGACTGGATCCGTAAATGTTCGTTTGAATTTTTGAAGTTCTTCCCAGTTGGCAGTTGGGATCTCGTTAAAACCTTTTCCACTCAATTGTTTTACCCGATTACGTGCCTCTACTGCACTTAACAAGACTTTTTTAGGATCACATCCACGGTTAGGACAAGTCCCGCCCCATAGATCTTCTTCGACCACTAGTACTGTTTTACCTGCTTCTTTCAATCCATAAGCAGCACTTAAGCCACTCACACCTGAACCGATGACGATTGCATCATATGTTTTCATTTCCTTCCTCCTCTCGACTTAAAAAAGCAAAGATTTCTTTACTTGTCAGCGACCCAATACTTCTTTGCTTTTCTACTATCACAATGCTTGGATACACCGAAAGAAGCGAATATACTTCTTTCATAGGCGTATCAAAGCAAACTTGTTGACGAGCATTTTCTGGTATTTCATTTAAGAAATATCCATTGACGACTAAATCTTCTACTCGCCACTCTTTCGTCTGTTTCGGTTCATCAAAGAAATGCCGAACGTAGTCGTTTTTAGGATTCATCAATAACTGCTCTGGTGTGTCACATTGGATAATTTCTCCATCCTTCATAAATGCAATACGATCACCTAGCTTGATTGCTTCTTCCATATTGTGCGTAACGAAAACAATGGTCGTGCCCAATTCTTCGTGTAAGGACAAAACCAATTCTTGTAATGAGTTTCTTGAAATCGGATCTAATGCGCTAAATGGCTCGTCCATCAAAATCACATCTGGGCTTGCAGCAATAGCTCGGATGATCCCGATCCGTTGCTGTTCTCCTCCAGACAACTCTCTAGGCATACGATCTCGATAAATATCAGGAGATAAGCCAACTTTTTGAAGAAGTTCATCTACACGGTCTGCTCTTTTCTGCTTTTCCCAACCTAACATTTCAGGGATGACTTCAATATTTTGCTTGACTGTCATGGTCGGGAACAAAGCGATTTGCTGCAGCACATATCCCATATTCCACCGCATTTTCTGCAGATTATATTCATTTAACGATTTTCCTTTGAAGTAGATGTCTCCTGCTGATGGTTTAGATAATCCATTGATCATTTTCAAAGTAGTTGTTTTTCCACTACCGGAAGGACCAACCAAAACAAAGATTTCTCCTTTTTTGATTGCCAGATTTAGGTCATCGATGACATACTTTCCATCATACTTTTTTTGCACATGTTTGAACTCGATTAATTTAGTCACTGATCTTCCTCCTTTACTAATCCTTCATTTTTCAGGAAGATTCGTGCTACTTCTGTCGGCTTTTTCTTTTCGACATTGACTTGGTAATTCATATCAATCATTTGATCCTCTGTTATTTTTCCGCTTAATTTATTCAGTGCTTTAACGATTTCAGGATGTTCTTTAGCAAAATCTTTTTTCATCAGCGGTGCGCCTTGATAAGCTGGGAATAACCCTCGATCATCTTCTAGAGTCACTAGATCGTACTCCTTGAGCTGGCTATCTGTGGAATAGGCATCCACAATATTGACATCTCCAGTATTGATTGCTTGGTAACGCAAACTTGGCTCCATGCTTTGTACACTTGAAAAATTCAAGCCATATGCTTCTTGGATTCCTTTATATCCATCTGAACGATCAATAAATTCCAGTGTGAATCCCGCTTTGATCTGATCAGAGATAGCTGCCAAATCGGAAATCTTTTTAAGTTGATGTTCGTTCGCAAAAGATCTCTTGACTGCCAAGGCATACGTATTTTGGTAAGCCATTGGTTTTAATAATGTCATATCGAATTGCTTATTCAATAATTCTTCTGCTTCGTCATATGTTTTTTCTTTTGTCAAATCAGCACTTTTCATTGCTTCAGGTACCTTCACCAAGCTTTCTAGGACAGTCCCTGTGAATTCAGGATAGATATCGATTTGACCTTGATCCAGTGCATTGAACAAAAAACTCGTCTTGCCAAAATTCGGTTTTAATTCAACTTCTGTTTTTGTGTTGTCTTCAATCAATTCTTTATACATTTGGATCAGGATTTCAGGTTCCGCTCCTAATTTTCCAGCAATCGTGATGGTTTCATTTTTAAACAAGGCAGACTGATATAAAGAAACGCCGCCAAATAAACACACCACTGCTGCTAAAGTAATGATGGAATATCGAGGTTTCTTATGCTGCAACCAGCGAATCAGTCCGCTGAATATAATGGCAAGCAAAGCAGAACTGATCGCACCAATCAATGTCAAAACAGGTGTATTTCGGTCAATACCTAACAAAATAAATGTCCCTAATCCACCTGCTCCGATCAATGCTGCCAAAGTAGCCGTACCGATGATTAAAACTAAGGCAGTTCGGATACCTGAGATAATGACAGGTAATGCGATGGGAAGCTCTACTTTCAGCAAGCGTCTCATTCTGGACATACCAAATGCTACCGCTGCTTCTTCAATAGACGGGTCAATTTCAGCTAGACCAATATACGTGTTTTGGAAAATCGGAAGCAAAGCGTAAATAACAAGTGCAATCAATGCTGGAACAGTTCCGATCCCTACAAATGGGATAAGTAAACCTAATAAGGCAAGTGAAGGAATCGTTTGGAGCACACCCGTGATCTGCAATAAGACTTCTGCCATTTTTTTATGATTGGCTGCCCAAATCGCTAAAGGAATAGCAATCAGTGCTGCAATCAGCAAAGAAATGAGAGAAATGGACAGATGTTGAAATGCAGCTTCCAGCAACTCGCCTTTTCTTTCACTTAATGTTTGTATAAAATTATTCATGCGACCTTCCTTTCTGTTATTCTTTAAGTATAAACATTTCTTTCCTTTTTCCCAACTAACTTGTCTTGCCTTAACCTTACAGCACGAACAAAAAAAAGGAAAAAATACCTCTAAATATGCGGACAAAAAAAGAATCCAAACAACAAAGTCGGATCAACTTTTTGGTTCTCGTTTTTTCACTACGAATACCATAAAAATCTATACGAAATTGTCACTTGGAATCAGCTATATCTTTTTTACACACACAACTTTTATTTTAATAAAAAGAAACAGCCAATAAAGTAGAAATCTCGTGGGGGAGAACACCTTTATTGGCCTGTTCAACGAATATTATACTGTATCATGACACTTTTTTGCCAAAAATGTAAAAAACGGTTGTTTTGACATCATAAACGTCTTGTTTTCTTATTTTTACTTATATCACCACTTTATTTTCTATCTCTTTCACTCCATAAAGCGGAATGAGTTCTTCTTTTGACTGATAATAAACAGCTTTCTCACGGTTCTTCATCAAAAAAAGAAAGATGTCTTTCATAGCAAGTGGTGCTTTGCCGTGTTCAAATAAAAAGATAAATTGATTTGCTTTATTTATCTGGACCATTGTCACAGGCACCAGTTTTTGTTCTTGAGCCAAAAAAACTCCTTGATACTCTGTTTTTTTGGGTGATTTTGTAAGAATTGTCAATAAGTCTGCTGCTCGCATTTTTCCACTCCTTATTTGATAAATAAAAAGAAACAGCCAAAAATAATTTTTTTTCATTTTCCTCTTGAAGTAAGAGTATAAGTCAGTATAATAAAGAAGTTGCTGAAAATTTTCAAAAGAAAAGAGGCTAGAAATGAAAAAATTAAATTTATTTACAGAATTGTGCGGAATCATTTTAGGCGCAGGAATCTACGGATTAGCTGTGACAGGAATCAATATTCCATCTAAGCTGGCAGATGGTGGGGTTACTGGTATTGCTTTGCTCTTGCATAATCTTTTTGGATTCGCTCCTTCTGTCACTTCACTGCTTTTTAATTTACCTTTATTGCTTATCTCATTGTTTCTTTTTGGAAAACACGCTTTTCTCCGGACGATCGTTGGAACATTTGCGCTAGTTTTCTTTTTACATTTATGGGAGAGCCTTCATATACATTTTGCTGTAGATAGTCTACTGATCAATAGTTTGATGACAGGTATTCTTTCTGGCATTGGTTGCGGTCTCGTCTTTCGATTCGGCGGAAGCACAGGCGGAACAGATATCATTTATCAAGCCATTGAAAAATATTTTCATATTAAGATTGGCAAAAGTCTTTTCTTGATTACTTTTGGTATTTTAGTTGTCTCCTTGCTTTATTTGGATCTCACACATTTTCTGTATACATTACTTAGCTGTTCTATTCTATCTTATACATTGAATAAAGTGAAGTATCTGGAAATTGGATCTGTTTTGCCCCAATTGGAAGCAAAACAGACTACAGAAACATTTGAACCACTTGATCCTCTTGAACAGTTAGAGCACTAATTCTTATTTTTCACCACTTTATTTAATTTACAGAAATATCATTATGTAAACCAAAATGATATTATTCAGTAAAATCTTCTTTATAAAAAAATAAAAAATAAACTATTTTTGCAAACGATCTGCGAAAATAGTTTGTTTTTTTATTTTGCCATTATTTTCTTACTTATTGGGAGAAAAAATTCGCTTAAACTCAAAAAAATCTGAGGATACGATATAAACTTTCGGATAGAGTATAAAATAAGGAAACGCCGCAGCGTTTCCTTTCCAACTGTAGCCGAATATAAATTTGTATATCACTTATTTAAAATAGCTATTTTCTCCCAAAGAGTTTCCTTGATCATCGATCAATCCTTGTAATGAGCGTTCTAAGATACCATGGCTTTTTTTCGATTTTTTTTCTTCTGACTGCTTTGTTTCCTCTAACGTTTTTGTTCGATTGAATGTTCGTACAGACGGCTCACCATTTCTTTTTTCTTGATACGGCGTCGGTTCTGTATCGAACAACAGATAAGAGTCATCCGTTTTTTTCATCGATTCGATTAAATGATCCTCAGAAATTTTGCTTTCTCTAGGGTCTGGGATAATCGATGCGGGTACATATTTAGGAACAAAATAAGAACGCTCCCGCACCTTCGTGTCAACAGATGCGTTTCGTGTAGTATGCTTGGACTCTGTCCTTGTTTCACTTTGTCTGACAGAACGAGAGGAATCACCAAAAAGTTTTTTTCGTCCTGTCGATGTGATTTCTGATTGGTAATGGCCGGTATAATCCGGTAATTTTCCTTTATGCTTTTCCAAATTTTCCTTACGCGGAGCTGACTTCAATCCATTTGTTGCACGACGCTTGCGACGGATTTTCTCGGTGTTCGTGTTCGTGAAATGAAATTCTTTCATCTGCTCAAACGGGGACTGATTCTGTTCAGTCAAAAGATCTTCTTGTCCGTCAAATAATACTCGCTTCTTGTCGTTGGTTAATTTTACGCCTAACTCATCATCGTACGCAGGAAAACGGAAATGTTTTCGTCTGATTTCTTTCATTCAAACCATCCTTCTCAAAAATGGAACTTTTCTCAATAATAGCACAGATTCATTGTTTTCAGTAGCAATGCGCTGATTATTTTAAGAAAATAGCGATGAATTTCATAAATATATATATAGTAATAAGACTTAATTCGTTGTCTCTCTGATAACTAGTTCAGGAAAAAAACGACGATAACCTTGACTCGCCCCTTTTTCTTCTATTTTTTTTAACAACATTTCTCCACATACTTCACCCATACGTATAATATCTTGCTTGATCGTTGTCAATTTAGGTGAACTGATTTGGTCTAAAAATACCCCATCAAATCCAATCACACCAAATTCTTCGGGCAAGTGTCCTCCAGCATTTATAATCCCTCTTACTGCTCCTAGTGCTAGCCGATCTGAACTACATACAAAACAAGTTTTATCTGTAAAATCTGCCCAGTTTTCTGTCATATATCTTTCTACTTCTGTCGAATGATTTGGAAACCGCAAGATTTTACTAGGAAGATCAACTTCCTTCATCACAGATAAATAACCAGTTTCCCTTGAAATTTCAAAAGGCTCGTCCACTTCGATACCGATATAAATAATCGTTTGATAATCTCTTTCTAAGGCATATTGCGTTGCTTTTGCTGTACCATATTCATTATCGCTGTCTACATAATCATATCCTTCAGAATTTTCCCCAAACAAGACAACTGGTTTTTCCAAACGGTCGATCCAATCGAAGTCTTTTTTTCTGACACCTGTGATGATGTACCCATCACAAGAACCGACGTCGAAGGCATCATTTGTAACTAATTGGAGAGAATAATGCGCTTTACCGATCCGTTTAGCGATTCCCATCAGCAAATTCATGTAATAGGGCTCAGTTGTGTCGATTTCTTCCAGTATAAATAATTTGATGATCTGCGACCGATTCGTGACAAGTGCTTTTGCAGCAATATTTGGACGGTAATCCAGTTCAGCCATTGCTGAGAAAACTAACTCTTTCAATTCGTCAGTCACCTGTTCCGGATGATTGATGACTCGAGAGACCGTCATTTTTGAAACATTGGCACGTTTTGCAACATCTGCTAAAGTGGGCATGCTCTCTTCCTTTCTAACATGTTGTCATTCTTACTATCAATTATACCAAATTTTCCTAACAGAGTTTATTATAGACCAAAATAAAAAACGGAAAATCCTCTATCGTCATGAGTGATTTTCCGTTTCAATTATTTATACTTTTTTATCAAATTTTTTGCTAAAAAAGTGGAAGCTTCTTCCATTAGTGGTATTTGTACCATATGTCGCTGTGTTTTTGAGGAACGAAAAACAATTTCTTTTCCGTAAGACTTATGCCGATTTTTTTCTACAAATCGTTCCGTTTGTATATAAGGGATTTTTTCGTCAGCTTGTCCATGCCAAAAGAACAGAGGACGTCCAGCTAACTTTTCCGGCTGCAATGACAAATCATAGCTCTTAACCCATGAAATCAAATCAAAATAGTCTTTTGGTACGACATAATTATATTCCGATGCGCGCCTTACGATTTCTTTTCCATATTCCAAAGGTGCAGGGGAACCCATCAAACACACGCCCGCTACTATATGAGGATGTTTAGCCAACAAGGCGCATGTTGTCATTCCCCCCATCGAAACCCCGCCAACTGCAAGCTGATCATGTAGAAGACCTCTTTTTTCTAAATGCTTGATAAGTGTGTCAAATTCAAACAGATTTCCGTAGATACTATCCCAAAATGTATAGGATGGAATAGAAGAAACCGGCTGTTTGCGCTCCCCATGATTCATCGCATCTGGCAGGATCACACGAATGCCCTGCTGCGCAATTTTTCTTCCTTGCGTCAAAACTAACTCCTTACTTGTCTGCCATCCGTGATAATAGATGACAACGGGAATACGTTCCTCTCTTAATTCTTTCAGAACAACTTCTAACACTGGAATATGATGGACAGAACGTTTCAATATAATTGGATTCAATTGTTACTCACCTATTTTCATTAAATTTCCTGATCGCCATAGCAACCATGCTCCAACAGTTGTCTGGAACAGGTTCAGTGTACCAAATAATATAAATGCAGGACTGAATGGCTCGGGAAATAAGCACAGAGAACAAAGTCCCACCACTCCTAATGCTAGCGAAAGGAGTGGATAAATAGAAAAATTCAAAAAACTGGCAACGCTACCGAAAATATTACCAATAAACAGTATCAAAAAGAAAAAAACGCTTAAAATTAAACCATCTGTCAGCGACATCTGAAAAACAATGTTCTCTACCTCAATTGGCTGTTGAATCGAATAGACACCTAAGTATATACTGAGAAGGAGACTTAGCACATGGCTGGCACAAAACACACGATTGACCGTTTTCATTTTAATCACCTAACCTATCTTTATAATTCTATTATAATCATTTTATCATTTTTTTGTATGTATAAAGTTTCAATTTTTCTTCACTTACGATTTTTTTTGATATTGTTGTTATATAAATGAAAGGAGTTTTACAAATGATTGATCCAAAAATGTTGGGGATGATCTTCCTCATTAATTTTGCTTATATCACTCTGAACACGTTACGTTTCATGTTGACAATGAAAGGCTATCGACTGATTGCTCCACTTGTCAGTATGGTCGAGATCACGATTTATATCGTCGGCTTATCCCTTGTTTTAGATCGTTTAGATAATCCACTGAATTTATTTGTCTATGCGTTAGGTTACGCAGTAGGTATCAGTGTCGGAATTTTGATTGAAGACAAATTAGCATTAGGATACATCATGGTCACAACGATTTTGCCAGCAAATAGCGCAGAAGATAAAAGTTTGCCGGGTATACTGAGAGAACACGGTTATGGTGTGACACAGACTTCTGCAATGGGGCTGGAAGGTGAGCGGCTAGTTCTCGAAATACTTTCTCCTAGAAAAAGCGAACGTGAACTGTATCGCCTGATCAAAGAAATCGAAGAGCGTGCTTTTATCATTTCTTATGAGCCAAAATATATTTCAGGTGGTTTCTGGACTAAAAAAGTGAGAAAACGACAAGGAAAATAACTCACAAACTTAAAAACTGTCTAATATCTAAATTAAATTTTAAATGTTAGACAGTTTTTATTTATTATTTTGATTAAAAAACATCGACATATACTCATCAATTTGTTATTATACTTTATATACTTATCAATTTAATTTGGAGATATTATGGAAATTCAACGTAGAACCACTAATTTTTTACATTTAGGCTCTTTTTTTGCAACTTTGACGATCTTATTTTTTCTATGTTATGCATACCTTAAGACCTCACATGCGCCTTCTAGTGCATTAGGCTGGTTGCTTTTGGATCATTCTGATATCACAGAAGCCGAAGAAAATCCGTTTTTTTTGATTTTGTCTTCTCTTTGCGGCTTACTGTTTTCTGTTTATTTCGGTGCCTATTTTTTTCATCGACATCCTGGTACGTTAAACGAAGCTTCAAGCGTATTGATTGCATTTAAAACGTTTTCTTTTTTAGCAATTCTTTTTTATTCGTTTAATCACAATACGCTTTTCTTCTTTATCATGAATGGTTTAGTCGTGATTTTATCCATCTTTACTTATTTTATTTTTTCACTCATTTTTAGCCAATTGAAATGTCCACTCTTCTTTCGATTAGTTCCTGTCACCTGTTTTATTTACAGCTTGTTTTCCTTTTTTGTCCTTGCTTTAATGCCACTGACCAACCCTTCGACGATCCAAGTCGCAGGAAATCTGTTGGATATGCTCTTCATCGTCAGTCTAGGTGTATTTATGTGGCAAAGAAAAAACAAACAAAATAAAAAGCATTTTGAAGCCTGACTATTACGACTTCATAAATGCTTTTTTAGTTTTAAACACTTCAATCTAAAAGAATAACCCAAGATTGGATAAATTATTAATGATTCGCCATTCGTTTCTTAGTGATTCTTGATCATCATATGGACTTCCTAATCTAATCAGCTAGTTCTTCCCATAAAATGCCATACTTGACTGAATCATAATATTGATTATTTAAAAATCTAACTTTTCTTATCACTACTTCCTTTGTCATTCCACATTTCTCACCATTTTTTTGCATTCCTTTGTTTCCAGACCATGTAGTGAATCCAATAGGTGGTAGATAGGCAAAATACTCAAATAATTCTTTTAACCATAAAGGAAGAGAAAGGCTCCTCCTGCAAGAGTCAGTATAATTTTTGCTTACTGCTCTCTTAGGTTTTACTCACTAAAACTGTTCTATATTCTTTGATATAAGAAAATGCATGCGGTATAAATTTCTTGCTCAGCTCAGAAAAGATTTGTCGTTTAAGAAAGGCCGTTTCCTCCATTGTCAATGAACGATCCAATGTTGGTAATTCAATCTCAAAATTGTTTTTTTCGACAATAGGTAATTCTAATGTGAATGATTCTTCTTCCTTTATAGTATTCGTCACAAGTAGAGACTGATGGAAAATACTAGGCCGGCGATTTTTATATTTATTCTTACGTATCCTGTCAACGATAACTTCTATTTGATCAAAAAAGTACGCTTCATTTACGTCTCCAATAAGTTCGGCTAATTCTTTGAATGCCTTCGTTACAGGAAGCTGATTCTTCTGTACAAAAAAGTAATTAGCCAAAGTAAGCGGGAAGTGTTCTATAGAGGAAAGTGTGATAAAACGGTACTTCTCATTTCCTGCAGTTGTCCTCAACAATTCTGTCTCTTGGCTGTTTCTTACTCCATAAAAATACGCTTCTTTCCGTTCATCTTCGAAACAATACGCCCAAATAACTTCTCCCATCGCTAATTTTTGTTCATCAACAGAGAGTCTCCTCAATTGTTCAGCTATGGTTTCAGCAGCCGAAGTGGCTTGTTGCAAGTAATCTTTAGGATCAAATATTGGAAAGTTCAAATGATATCTTCGTTCTTCCCTCTTGATTAATCCTGCATCGATCAATAGATCGAGAAAATGGGAAAATTTATTTTGCGAAAATTCTTTTTTCAATTCTCTTAGAATCGTTTCTTGTTCTCGATGTTCATATAGATAATCGGTCAATGAAGAAAAAAGCGGATCATCGGTCAGTTTTTGATAAAAGTTTTCCTTATTTTTTGAATAATAATAGTTCATATATGTTCTCTTTTCTATCCGTTTTATTTTACTTAAAAGGCTTTTACGTAAAAAGGAGGAAGAACAAGAGTCATAATTGACTGCTATTCTCCTCCATTTCTTCGGCCTTTAGTATGTTCTATGTTTCTTTTTATATCAATCGCTTATCCATTCATTTTGAATGCTTCATACTACCATTTGATTAGCTAAATACAGCCGTCAATTGAGGTACGACTTGTTTTTTACGTGAAACGACACCTTTAAGCAAAGCACGGTTGTTGGTCAAAGTTGTTTGGAAAGCTTCTTCTACTTTTTCTTTTCCTTTACCAGCAACAAGTAATTCTGAATCACTGTCTAAGATGTTTGTGACAACTAATACGAACAGATCGTAGCCATTTGATTTCATTTCATCTTCCATTGCTGCTTCTAGCTCTGCTTGTCGATCCATCACTTCATTAAGGTCCACTGTATTGACTTGAGCGATACGAACGTTGGAACTGCCCATTGGGAAACTTTTTGCATCCAAATCAAGAAGAACCGCAGCTGATTTATCACTTAGATTTGTTCCTGCTTTCAACATTTCAAGTCCATAAGTGTTTAGATCGACTTCAGCGATTGCTGCAAGTTCTTTTGCAGCTGCTTCATCTTCAGGCGTACATGTTGGTGATTTGAACAACAATGTATCTGAAATGATAGCTGAGAGCATGATTCCTGCGATTTCTTTAGGAATTGTTACTTGGTTTTCTTTATATAGTTTTAAAATAATCGTACTTGTACATCCAACTGGTTCTGCACGATAGTACAATGGATTAGCTGTTTCAAAGTTTGCAATACGATGGTGGTCTACTACAGCTAAAATATTTACTTCGCTGATATCTGAAATACTTTGTTGGAATTCATTATGATCCACAAGCATGACATCTGCATTTTCTGCTTTAGCTGACTCTACTACTCGTGGTGCAGATAGCTGAAAGTGGTCTAATGCGTATTGTGTTTCTTCATTAGGTGTACCTAGAGCAACTGCTTCTGTTTCTTTACCTAATTCATTTTGCAAGTGTGAAAACGCAATGGCTGCCCCGATTGCATCTGTATCTGGATTTTGGTGACCAAAAACTAAAATTTTTGACATGTCATTCGCTCCTTTGTGATTTCTCCTATTTAATAATAGCAAAAAAACGGAAAGAAGCAATACTTATCTTCTTTCCGATGCGACCTATCGCGTTAAATATTTTGTATACTCTTCTGTATGAAGCAATCGTTTAGCATTTTCGACACGTTCTTTTGTAGGTGGTTCGATCCCTTCTAATGGATATTTCAAACCAAGTGTTTCCCACTTGTATTTTCCCATCGTATGATAAGGAAGAATCTCTACTCTGTCTACATTTGACAAGGTTTGAATAAAGTTGTCTAGTCGGATCAAATATTCATCATAATCACTTCGCTCAGGAACTAGTACATGGCGAATCCAAACCGGTTTGTTGATTTTTGACAAATATTGAGCCATTTCTAAAATATTTTCATTGTCCCAATGCGTTAGTTTTTTATGCTCTTCATTATCGATGTGTTTGATGTCAAATAACAGTAAATCTGTATACTTCATCAATTCTTGAAAACGTGAAAAGAAAGGTTCTTCATACGTAAAAGGTTTTCCGCATGTATCCAATGTAGTATGCATCTTCCGCTCTTTTGCTTTTTTAAATAGTTCGATCAAAAAATCGATCTGCAATAGAGGTTCTCCACCACTAACAGTAATACCACCTTTATCTCCCCAGTAAGGTCTGAAGCGTTCTGCTTTATCTAAAAGTTCATCTGCTGTGTATTCTTTCCCTCCGCCAATATTCCAAGTATCTGGATTGTGACAAAATTGGCAACGCATGCGGCATCCTTGCATAAACACGACAAAGCGCAGTCCAGGTCCGTCTACTGAACCGAAAGTTTCGATAGAATGAACATAGCCGATTGTTTTTTCTTCCATTTAAGTTCACATCTTTTCTTTGATTTCATTTTAAGTACAAGTTAGCTGTCGAAGCGAAGCTTTCTGAACAAAATTTTTCGCAATTGCCGCTTCGTTATGTGTAAAATTTACAGGGACGGAACATACAAGTCCTGCCCCTGTAAATCGTTTCTTTCAAATAAGCATACTGATTATTCGATTTTGATGCGATGGCTATTCAACGTCCTTTCGACGCTAAGTCGAAAAACTTTTTTCACGAACTTTTTACATTCTGTCGTGTGAAGTTCTCATCAAGACATCTAATTGTTGTTCTCTTGTCAAGTCACGGAATTTAACTGCATAACCAGATACCCGGATCGTCAAGTTCGGATATTTCATTGGATTTTCCATTGCATCACGCAATAAATCATTACTGAATACATTGACATTCAAATGATAAGCTCCTTTTGAGAAGTATCCATCTAAGACATTACGCAAGTTTTCGATTCTTGTATCTTGTTCTTTTCCAAGACCTGAAGGATTGATTGTTTGGGTATTTGAAATTCCATCCAATGCACAGCCGTAATTCATTTTAGCTGTTGAGTTCAGGCTAGCTAATAACCCACTTTGTTCCGCATTGTAACTTGGATTTGCTCCTGGCGCAAGTGGTTTTCCAGCTTCACGGCCATCAGGAGTATTTCCTGTATTTTTACCGTAAACAACATTTGAAGTAATCGTCAATAATGAAGTTGTTGGTTTTGAGTTGCGGTAAGTTTTATGACGTTTGATTTGTCCCATGAAGTATTCCAAGATCCATGAAACTAATTCATCTGCACGGTCATCATCATTTCCGTATTTAGGGAAGTCGCCATCCACTTCAAAATCAACTGCTATTCCTTTTTCATTACGGATTGCTTTTACTTTTGCATATTTGATCGCTGACAAGCTGTCTGCCGCATGAGAGATCCCAGCAATACCTGTAGCAAATGTGCGTTGCAAGTCAGAATCCATCAAAGCCAGCTGAGCTGCTTCATAAGAATATTTATCATGCATATAATGAATGATGTTCAACGTATTGACATATAGTTCTGCTAACCAATCCATCATATTCATGAAGTTATGTTTCACTTCTTCAAAGTCTAGTATTTCTGATGTGATTGGACGATATTCTGGTCCAACTTGGGCGCCAGTCACTTCATCGACTCCGCCATTGATGGCATATAATAGTGTTTTAGCCAAGTTAGCACGAGCACCAAAGAATTGCATGTCTTTTCCGACAACTGTTCCTGATACACAGCAAGCAATCGCACAATCATCAGAACCCCATTGTTCACGAAGCTGATTATCATTTTCGAATTGAATCGAAGAACTTTCGATAGCGATTCTGCTAGCATATGTTCTGAATCCTTCTGGAAGGTGTTCAGAATACAAAACAGTCAAGTTTGGTTCTGGTGAAGGTCCCATATTTGTTAATGTATGAAGCAGACGGAAATCATTCTTTGTAACTAATGAACGACCATCTAATCCCATACCTGCAATGGATAAAGTAGCCCAGATAGGGAATCCTGAGAATAATTGGTTATATTCAGGTGTACGCGCGAATTTGACCATACGTAATTTCATTACTAAGTGGTCGATCAATTCTTGTGCTTCTTTTTCTGTGATTACTCCATTATCCAAATCACGTTGGATATAGATATCAAGGAATGCTGAGATACGTCCGATTGACATCGCAGCACCATTTTGTGATTTGATTGCTGCTAAATATCCGAAGTATAGCCATTGGACAGCTTCTTTTGCATTTGCAGCTGGTTTAGAAATATCATAGCCATATTTCGCAGCCATTTCTTTCATTTGCGCTAATGCACGATATTGTTCAGTGATTTCTTCACGTAAACGAATCACTTCTTCACTCATTGTATGATAACCAGTCATATCATGATCTTTTTTCTTTTGTTCCATCAAATAGTCGATTCCATACAATGCCACACGACGATAGTCACCGATGATACGTCCGCGTCCGTAAGCGTCTGGAAGCCCTGTAATGATTTTGTTTTTACGAGCAGCACGCATTTCAGCAGTATAAGCGTCAAATACACCTTGATTATGTGTTTTGCGCCAGTCAGTGAAAATATGTGTCAATTCATCGTTTGGTGTATAGCCATTGCTTTTTAGCGCATTGTTAGCCATATTGATTCCGCCGAACGGCATGAATGCTTGTTTCAAAGGTTTGTCTGTCTGTAGACCGACGATTTTTTCCAAATCTTTATCCAAATAGCCTGCATCGTGTGAAGTAATAGTTGATACGATTTCTGTGTCCATATCATAGACACCGTTACGCTCGAATTGGATATCATTTAACTTTTGCAATTCATCCCATAATTTTTCTGTTGCTTCTGTTGGGCCTTCCAAAAAGCTGTCATCACCGCGATATTCAGTGTAGTTATTTTGAATAAAGTCTCTAGTGTCTACGCCTTCTTTCCATTTGGTACCTTTAAATCCATTCCATTGCTCCATTGTATGGACCTCCTAAATTTCTGTTTTATGTAACAGTTTTTACGTGATTAGTATAACACAGCACCCTATCTTTGCAAGGGTTTTCTTGTTTTTTATTTAACAATTTTTATGTTTTATTTACATATATTTAAATCAACGTTGACATACCAACATTTAAGCATTGTGAACACTTTCATCTTTTTTTGCAAACGTATAAGGATTTATTAAAAATGAATGAAAAAGAGACGCCATCTGTATTAATACAGATGGCGTCTCTTCATTAAAATACTACAACAGTTACGACTCGATGAAAATCTCAGGAGCATCGATAACTTCGATGACTTCTCCACCTTTTTTCTCATCCATCGCAAATGATCCATTCGATGTTCGATCACCTATAGGGAAATCAGTTGGGTCAATCGTTAACTGCTGCCCTTTTTGATTCATCAAGGTTATTTCTTTTGATCTTCCTTCCGACATATAGATAATGCGATGAGGATTTTTTTTCAGCTCACGCATGACCGTCACTCCCCGCTTCGCACGTGAAGTTTGGCTGATTTCTTGAGCAAGCATGCGTTTAACAGCTCCTCGCTGAGTAACGATTACGATCGGCGTATCACCTTCTGCTAACACAAGCAGCCCGTTGATAATCCTATCTCCATCTTTCAAATTCATAGACTTCACTCCAGCTGCCTTTGCTCCAACAACGGGAACATCTGTTAAAGGATAGCGCAAACCCATTCCTTGATACGTTACTAAGAAAACATCTAAGCCTGGCCGATCTTCTTTCAGATACACAGCAATCAGTTCATCTTCTTCCGCCTTTAGCTTCATACAGCTGAGCGGACGGCTCTTATAGGTGCGCCATGGTTCGAACTCTGTCATTCGTGTTTGCTTGATCAATCCATTCTTGCTGATGAATACAAATGTTTTCTCTGCTTGAATTTTTTGATATGGAAAAACAGCTAAGATCGATTCATCTACAGACAGATTGGAGATTGTTTGAGAAATGTGTTCGCCAGCATCTTTCCATTTCAAATCGGGTAGTTCATGAACAGGACGGTAGATCACATTTGCTTTATTCGTAATCAGAAGAACATGGTCCAATGTGCTCAATTCACCTGAGTACAGCAAGTAGTCGCCTTCTCGCATCCCGATTTCTTCTGGTTTCGAAGCACTATAAGAACGAAGGCTTGTTCGCTTCACATAGCCTTCTCGCGTCACACTGACGATTACGTCTTCTTGCGCCACTAAAACTTGCGTATCGATTTTGATTTCTTCGATTTCGTCTTCGATTGTCGTTAGACGAGCGGAAGAATAATTTTTTTTCACTTCTCGCAATTCTTTTTTCATAACAGAGAAAAGCTCTTTGTCATTTGAAAGGATTTTATTCAACTCTGTGATTTGCGCAATCAAGCTTTCGGATTCCTTTTGAAGCTCTGTGATATCCGTGTTCGTCAAACGGTATAATTGCAATGTGACAATTGCTTCTGCTTGTTCTTCTGTAAATTGAAAGACGTCGACTAAATTCTTTTTGGCGTCTTTTTTGTCTTTACTTTCACGAATCGTTGCGATTACTTCATCCAGAATCGATAAAGCTTTCATCAATCCTTCTACGATATGCTGTCTTTTTTGAGCTTTGGCTAAATCGAATTGACTACGTTTTGTTATGACTTGCTTTCGATGCTCGATATAACTTCTTAAAATGTCTTTCAGTCCAACTTGATGCGGAGTCATATGGTCGATAGCGACCATATTGAAATTGTAATTGATCTGTAGCTCAGTGTTTTTGAACAAATAATTCAAAATTCCTTGAGCATTGGCGTCTTTTTTCAATTCGACGACAATTTGCAGACCTGTTCTATCACTTTCATCTCGTACTTCAGCTATTCCATCGATTTTCTTATTCAAACGGATCTCATCCATTTTTTTCACCAAGGTCGCTTTATTTACTTCATATGGGATTTCTGTGATCACGATTTGCTGTTTATTACCCTTCATTGCTTCTATCTTTGTTTTCGAACGAAGAATAACTTTTCCTCGCCCTGTTTCATAAGCTTTTTTGATTTCATCTTTTCCTTGCAAGATCCCTCCTGTTGGAAAGTCAGGTCCAGGAATATATTCCATCAATTTTTCAAGGCTCGCTTGTGGATGATCGATCATATAGATTGTGCCATCGATCACTTCAGCTAAGTTATGAGTCGGGATTTCTGTTGCATATCCAGCAGATATACCTGTCGATCCATTGACGAGAAGGTTTGGGTATCGAGCTGGAAGGACTGTTGGTTCTTTTTCTGTATCATCAAAATTCCACACGAGATCGACTGTTTCTTTTTCGATATCTGCTAGCATCTCTCCACTTAACTTGGATAATCTGGCTTCAGTATAACGCATCGCAGCAGGTGGATCACCGTCCATACTCCCGTTATTCCCGTGCATTTCGATCAGTACTTCCCGCAACTTCCAGTCTTGGCTCATGCGGACCATCGCTTCATAAATACTGCTGTCACCATGAGGATGATAATTCCCCATGATATTTCCGACAGATTTTGCTGATTTACGGAATCCTTTGTCATACGTATTGCCATCTTTGTTCATAGCGAATAATATCCGGCGTTGCACTGGCTTCAATCCATCACGGATATCAGGCAGTGCACGTTCTTGGATAATATATTTGGAATAACGTCCGAAGCGGTCACCCATCACTTCTTCTAAAGTTAATTCTTGTACTTCTTGTCGATTTTCCATCAGGTGACCTCCTATTCTACTTCAAATAACTGATTGTTTTCATTTTTATCTGCTCGTTCTTCATCTAATAAATCATTAGAAACTGAAGGAGAGATTTCAGTATCCTCTTTTTTATCTAAGATACTGCCATCTTCTTCGAGCGTAAATTGCACGTGATTTTCGATCCATTTTCTTCGAGGTTCTACTTTGTCACCCATCAGTGTGGTTACTCGACGTTCAGCTTGCGCAGCATCATCGATACGGACGCGGATCAACGTACGGGAAGTTGGATCCATCGTTGTTTCCCACAATTGTTCCGCATTCATTTCTCCAAGTCCTTTATACCGCTGCAGCATATATCCTTTGCCGACTTTTTTAATCATTGCTGCCAATTCGTCATCTGTCCACGCATATTCAATGACTTGTTTCTTCCCTTGTCCTTTGGATACTTTATATAAAGGCGGTAACGCGATATATACTTTCCCAGCTTCAATCAGCGGTTTCATATAGCGATAAAAGAAAGTAAGCAGCAATACTTGAATATGGGCGCCGTCTGTATCCGCATCGGTCATGATGATTACTTTGTCGTAATTACAGTCTTCGATAGAAAACTCAGGACCGACTCCTGCACCAATCGTATAGATCATCGTATTGATTTCTTCATTTTTCAAGATATCTTGCATTTTAGCTTTTTCGGTATTGATGACTTTTCCTCGTAAAGGTAGAATTGCTTGGAACTTTCTGTCTCTTCCTTGTTTAGCAGATCCGCCAGCAGAATCCCCTTCGACTAAATACAATTCATTTTTCTTAGGGTTTCGGGATTGTGCGGGTGTCAATTTTCCTGAAAGAAGAGATTCGCCTTTTTTACGCTTCTTCCCATTTCGGCTTTCTTCTCTGGCTTTACGTGCTGCTTCTCTCGCTTCTCTGGCTTTGATTGCTTTACGGACCAACATCTGGCTCATTTCGCTATTTTCCTGCAAATAAAAGCCCATTTGTTCACTGATGACGTTATCTACTACGGTACGAGCAACTGGCGTACCAAGTTTTTCTTTTGTTTGCCCTTCAAATTGCAGAAGATTTTCAGGTACACGGATAGAAAGTACAGCAGCTAACCCTTCTCTGAAATCACTACCTTCCAGATTCTTGTCCCGTTCTTTCAGCAAACCAACTTTTCTCGCATATTCGTTATAAGATTTCGTCATAGCCGCTTTCATACCAGCTTCATGGGTTCCCCCATCTTTTGTCCGAACGTTATTGACAAAAGATAAGACATTTTCTGAATACCCGTCATTGTATTGATAAGCGACCTCTACTTCGATACCTTCTTTTTCTCCTGAAAAATAAACAACTGGTGTCAATGTATCTTTTTCTTCATTCAGATAATCAACAAATTCTTTGATTCCTTCTTCGTAATGAAAAATTTCCTTGACTGGTTCTTCTCCACGAAGATCAGAAAGAGAGATTTTAACGCCTTTTAGAAGAAAGGCAGATTCTCTTAACCGTTCGGCTAAAATTTCATATGAAAATTTCGTTGTACTGAATATTGTATCGTCTGGTAAAAAATGGACAGTCGTCCCGTTTGCTTTTTTTGTTTTTCCTATCTTTTTCAACGTACCGTCAGGTTTACCGCCGTTTTTAAATTTCTGCTGATACTCTACGCCATCTCTAACGATCGTTACAGTTAGCCATTTCGATAAGGCATTTACCACACTGGCTCCTACACCGTGCAGTCCACCAGAAGTTTTGTACCCTCCTTGACCAAACTTTCCGCCAGCATGCAGCACAGTAAAAATCACTTCAACTGTTGGTATTCCGGAAGCATGCATTCCTACAGGCATCCCACGTCCGCTATCTGCAACAGTTATACTATTGTCTTCATGGATGGTCACATCAATCTCACTGCCATAACCTGATAATGCTTCGTCAACTGCATTATCGACGATTTCATAGACTAAATGATGCAAGCCTCGGCTGTCAGTGGATCCAATGTACATCCCTGGTCTTTTTCTAACTGCCTCTAATCCTTCCAATACTTGGATGGACGAGTCATTGTATTCGTTGTTTACTTTTTTTGCCAAGGCAAACGCTCCTTCAATAATACTTTGCGGCAAAACCGCACCACGATTATCATACTAGAAAAGGTCGTGAAAAAAAAGAGGGTAGACGAGAAATCAATTTTAATTATCTCCTAACCGCTTTTTCGACATTCCCCTCTATCGATCATCTCTTCTTTGTGGTCATTTTTATTTTTGGTTTTCTTTCAACTTACCAAGTTCAATCTTAATACAACGATCCATCACGATATCTGTACGTCCTGCTTTTCTTAGCATCTCAGCTGCTTCTTTGTTTTCAATCCCTAATTGTGCCCAGAACACTTTAGCATCAGTTTTCAAAAAATCATCTGCTACTTCAGGTAAAAATTCACTCCGTCTAAATACATCTACGATATCGATTGGATCATCGATTTCTGTCAAATTCGCATAGACTTTCTCGCCTAGAATTTCTTCACCAGCCAATAATGGATTTACTGGTATGATTTTATATCCATTGTCTTGCAATACCTGTGCAACCATGTAACTTGTTCGTTCTGGTTTATTGCTCAAGCCTACGACGGCAATATTTTTTGCTTCTTCCAAATAGTTGAAAATCGTTTCTTGTGTTGGATTTTTTACAGACATTTCTGCCACCCCTTGCTTTTCTTTTTATTCCATCTATTATACTTGTATCTTTCATTTTTTCAATTGTTCCTGTTACCTATTCATGCTAAAATAAAGGATAGTTTTCAACTTGAAAGAGGGTAAAAAATGAAATTGATCTTATTACTTATTTTAGCATATCTTTTAGGTTCTATTCCTTCCGGTGTCTGGATTGGCAAATTGTTTTTCAAAAAAGATATCCGACAACATGGGAGCGGTAATACTGGAACGACCAATACATTTCGTGTATTAGGCAAAACAGCCGGGATTGTTGTCCTGCTTATGGATATTTTAAAAGGTACATTGGCTACTTGTTTGCCGATGATCTTCCACCTTTCTGGGATTAACCCTCTTTGGTTTGGGGTATGCGCCATTCTTGGCCATACATTTCCGATTTTTGCTGGGTTCAAAGGAGGAAAAGCTGTTGCGACAAGTGCAGGAATGCTTTTAGGATTTAATCCTGTATTTTTTGTTTATTCTTGTATCATCTTTATCGTTAGTTTATTTTGTACAAGTATGGTGAGTTTGAGCAGTATGATCAGTGCAGTATTGATCACTTTATCTACGATCGTCCTTCCTTATGTAGCTCCTGTGATTTTGGCTAAGCCCAATTGGTTACTGACGATCATTGCCTTTTTAGTTTCTTCCTTTATCTTTTATCGGCATAAAGACAATATCAAGCGTATCAGAAACCATACAGAAAGTCGAATCCCGTTTGGTTTGAATAGCAGCAAGAAAAAATCCTGATACTTTTTCATTCCAAAGAGATAAAACGGGAGTGTGACAAATCGATGTCACACTCCCTTATTACTTACAGGATAGCTTTTTTACACACCTTGGTAAACGGTGTTCCCTGCTAACTTATCGGTCACAACCTCTTACTTCACTGTGATGGAATATTTTGTCTTGAAGATTTCATGGGCACCTAGTTGATTGATCCCTACTTTTTCCATCAAGTTTCCACTACTGTTCACCGTGTCAGCGATTCCGCACCACGGTTCGATACAAACGAAAGGCGCTTCTTTTGGATAAGGAGACCAGATCCCTACATAAGGCATATCTTTATAGCTTAAAGTTACGCTATGGGAAGATTTTTCACTTCGAATGGCGTACGCATTTAGACCCCTTGTTTCAAAAACCAAGGCATCTTGCTCAAAAAGTTCACGATTCAAAGCCAGATTCGTATTTGTCTGACCTAACGTCTTTTGATCCATATCGATGAATGGGCCTTTCAATGGTAGGCGTAATCTTGATTTCAATGGAGAAAATGCCAGATAGAAATCTTCAAATGACAATCCTTCTTCAAGAGGTACATTGAAAGCAGGATGTCCACCGATAGAAAAGAACATTTCTTTTTCACCGGTATTTGCCACTTGATAATGAACCGTGATGCCGTCTCCTCCTAATTCATAGCTGATCACTAATTCAAAATCAAATGGATACTTTTCTAATGTCTCCGGCGTACTCCTTAAGATGAAACTAGCCATTTCTTGTCCATGTTCAATGACTTCAAAATCCATATCCCGAGCAAATCCGTGTTGCCCCATTTGATATGTTTTCCCTTGATAAACATACTGATCATCTTTTAAACGTCCAACAAAAGGGAATAAAACCGGTGCATGTCTGCCCCAATACGCTGGATCACCTTGCCAGATATACTCTAAACCATGTTCTTTTGATTTCAGACTGATCAATTCCGCACCGTGTTCAGCGATTTCGGCGATCAGCTGGTCATTTTGAATAATAACAGTCATTGCCATTCCTCCAACTTCGACTTACTTTTTAAAATGGGAAGGCTGGAACAAACATTTCTATCTGCCCCAGTCCCCTTACTTCTAATAACTGTGTTTTGCTAACTCGTCTTTAAAACGGGAATTCAATACTTTTAAATAAGTTCCCTTCATGCCTAACGAACGAGATTCAATGATTCCAGCTGATTCCAATTTTCGTAAAGCATTGACGATCACAGAACGAGTGATGCCGATACTATCGGCAATATTAGAAGCAGTCAGACGACCTTCATCTCCATCCAATGCTTCAAAGATAGCTTGTACAGCCTTCAATTCGCTATAAGATAATGTGTTGATTGCCATTTGGACAGCCGTTGCACTCCGTACATCTGCTTCGATGCTTCGAGACTTCTGATAAAGGATCTGCATACCGACAACCGTAGCTCCATATTCTGCTAAGACTAGATCGTCATCTGCAAACGATTGTTCCATACGAGATAAGATAATCGTACCCAAACGTTCGCCAGCTCCAAAGATCGGAACGACAGTCGTCAGACCAAATGGATATTTCTCTCTTGTCTCTACCGGAAATGCAGTAATATCACTAGTAATTGGGATATTAGCTTCAGTTTTCATCAACTGTGCCACTGTATCAGTATAAGATTCAGGAAATTGTTTCTCAACAAACATTGTTTTGATTCGTTCATTGTTCACATCGTGACGTTCATTATAACCTAGTAATACTCCGTCACTTCCTATGATATAGGTGTTGCTGTCAAGAATACCACCTAGTGTGACAGCCATTTTATCGTAAGGCAAATCTGCTTGCATGTCAAAAGTATTCTTTTGCTGCAAAAGTGTGTTTATCTTGCGGGTTTTCGTTAGCAAGTCTGTCATTGTCGTCCTCCGATTTTTTATAAAATATAGCGACTTAAATCTTCATTTGCCGCAATTGAGCCAAGTTTGTCATCCACATATGCTTCTGTGATCGTTATTTCTCCCATTTGCATATCTGGTGCTTCAAATAATAGATCTTCTAGTAGTTTTTCCAAAATGGTATGCAGTCTGCGTGCGCCGATACTATCTGTGTCACGGTTGACATCGAAAGCGATTTGAGCGATCCGTTCAATTGCTTCTTTTGTAAACGTAACTGACACATTTTCTGTACCAATCAATGCTACATATTGTTTTATTAAAGCATTATTCGGTTCAGTCAGAATTTTCACAAAATCTTCAGCTGTCAAATCATCTAATTCTACCCGTATTGGGAAACGCCCTTGGAGTTCTGGAATCAAATCACTCGGTTTAGATAAATGGAACGCTCCTGAAGCAATGAATAAGACATGATCTGTTTGGATGATCCCGTATTTTGTATTTACTTGTGAACCTTCGACAATTGGCAATATGTCTCTTTGAACGCCTTCTCTGGATACTTCTCCAGATTGCTGTGATTTAGAAGTGATCTTATCGATTTCATCGATAAAAATAATTCCACTTTCTTCCGCTAATTTGATTGCCTCACTATGGATATCAGCATCCTTGACTAATTTTGCTGATTCGTCCTTGATCAATAACTCTAAAGCTTCTTTGACTGTTACCGTCCGTTCCACTTTTTTCTTCGGTGTCAAAGCACCTAGAGTTTCATTTAGGTCGATCCCCATTTGCTCCAATCCATTGTTCATCATTGGTGCAGGTTTCTTTTGGTCTTCAACTTCAATGGTTACTTCACGACTATCCAGTAAACCCTTTTGTAGTTGTTCCAAGACTGTACGGCGATTGATTCGAATATCTTCTGTCACTTCTTCTTGCGGTTCAGCTGTATTTTGCTGACTAGCATTAAAAAGATTCATCATTTGTTCAAATTGATTAGTGGATTGTTTCTGTTCTTTTTTTATACCAGGTACCAAGATTTTTACCAAACGTTTTTCTGCATTTTTTTTAGCACTTGTGTATACACGGCTGTACTGCTCTTTTTCTACGATTTGGATCGCATTTTCTACTAAATCCCGAACCATTGATTCTACATCTCTTCCGACATAACCGACTTCAGTAAATTTTGTTGCTTCGACTTTGACAAATGGTGCATTGACGATTTTTGCCAAACGTCGTGCGATTTCTGTTTTACCGACCCCTGTAGGTCCGATCATCAGCATATTTTTTGGTGTAATATCTTGTTGCATTTTTTCATCTAACTGCAAACGGCGATAGCGGTTACGCAAAGCAACGGCAACAGATTTTTTTGCTGCGTGCTGTCCTACAATATATTCATCTAATTCACTTACGATTTGTCTTGGTGTTTGTTTTAATTCATACATATCTACTCACCTCTTACAGTTCTTCTACGATAATATTATGATTAGTAAAGATACAGATATCTGCGGCAATATTTAACGCATTTTCTGCAATTTCTTTCGCACTCATGTCGTTTTGAGCATAGTTTTTCATTGCTCGGGCTGCAGCCAACGCAAAATTCCCTCCTGATCCGATAGCTAAGATACCATCATCTGGTGTGATAACTTCTCCTGTACCTGAAACAAGAAGCATTTCTTTATCATTCATTACGATCAGCATCGCTTCAAGTTTTTGCATAGATTGCTGTGTCCGCCATTCTTGAGCTAATTCGACAGCTGCGCGTTGTAGATTCCCGTTATATTCGTTTAGTTTGCCTTCAAATTTTTCTTCTAAAGTAAACGCATCTGCAACACTTCCGGCGAAACCTACAACAACTTCTCCATTGTAGATACGTCGTACTTTCTTTGCAGTGCCTTTCATGACAACAGATTCACCCATTGTTACTTGGCCATCTCCAGCCATAGCAAATTTCCCGTCTTTTTCGACGGCACAGATAGTGGTTGAATGAAATGGTGATTCGACCATGTTTGTTTCCTCCTAAATTTGTTCTTTTCCTTATTTTTACGCTCTTGGATGGAAAGAACGATAGTTTTTTTGTAAACTTTCTTTTGTTACATGGGCATAGATTTGGGTAGTCGATAAATTGGCATGTCCTAGCAATTCTTGGACTGTCCGCAAATCTGCCCCATTATTTAATAAATGAGTAGCAAATGTATGGCGCAGCATGTGAGGATGGATATCACTATCCAAACTGCTTTTTTTGATCATTTGATTCAAGACATATTCAATTCCAGTAGGCGTGATTGGTTTTCCATGATGATTCACAAAAACGATATCATGCTCTTCGTGATATTTTGTCATCAATACCTGGCGGCCTTTCCTGAAATATTCTTGCAGAGCATCTTGAGCAAAAGAACCTAGAGGAGCATATCTCTCTTTGTTCCCTTTACCATGGATCAACATGACCTCTGAATCAAAATCAATGTCTGATACTGACAAACTGCTACACTCACTTAAACGGATGCCTGATCCATAAAGGACTTCCAGTAAAGCGCGGTTCCTCAAATCCAAAGGACTATCTCCTGCTACGCTGTCAAAAAGTGCTTGCATTTCATTTTCATAAAAAAAACGTGGCAGTCTCAAATTTTTCTTTTTGAGATGAACGTAAGAAAATGGATTTTCTTTTATCACTTCTTCTTTGAGAAGATACTGATAAAACGAACGTAGGCTGGCTATCTTGCGACTGATAGAATTTCTGCTATAGCTAGGACGATGATCAGCTAATGCACTCAAATAGACACGAACCGTAAAATATTCCGCCTTCAGCAGATCAGCGTCTCCAGATTCCTCCAAAAAATGTTTGAAATGGAGAATGTCTTCTTCATATGCTTCTTTCGTTTTTTCTGAATATCCTCTTTCGACAATCAAATAACGCAAAAATTTTTGTTCCCACGTGGCTTCTGTCATTTTCTCACCTTCCTTTTGTCCCAGAGAATAATTTAGCACAGCGTTTATAAAAAGACAAATAAATTGTCAGAATTTAACCAATATTTCTAAGTTTGTTCACAATTGGCGCAATTTCTCACATTTTGTTTGAGAAATTCTTAAGAAAAACGCAAGAAAAAGAGCGAGACTATCCGTCTCACCCTCTTCATGGAGTTTCCTTACTCATTTGGGACTGCAGTTTTTTCTAATTCTGTTTTTATTGCCTCATTAGCTTTTAAAGCTCGTTGTGCAATTGCTTCATATCTTGCTTTTTTGTCTCGAATGCGCTCTGGCAGTTCAGGAAACAGACCATAGTTGGCATTCATCGGTTGGAAATGTTTTCCTTCCGCGTGAGTAATGTAGTAAGCCATACTTCCAATAGCTGTTTCTTGTGGAAACTCGACTGGTTCCATTTCTTTTGCTAAGCGTGCGGCGTTGATTCCAGCAAGTAGTCCGCTCGCTGCACTTTCAACATAGCCTTCTACACCAGTCATCTGACCTGCAAAGAACAGATCTTCGCGTTTCGTTGATTGGTAAGTCGGTTTCAGCAATTCTGGCGAATTCATAAAGCTGTTTCGGTGCATCACACCATAGCGAACGAATTCAGCATTTTCCAACCCAGGAATCATCCGGAAAACACGTTTTTGCTCGCCCCATTTCAAGTGAGTCTGAAAGCCCACGATGTTGTATAAAGAAGCTGCAGCATTGTCTTGACGCAGCTGGATAACAGCATAAGGACGTTTGCCAGTTTTAGGATCTTCCAATCCAACTGGTTTCATAGGTCCGAAAAGCATCGTTTTGAATCCTCGCTGTGCCATTACTTCAATTGGCATACATCCTTCAAAATATTTTTCTTTCTCAAAAGATTTAAGTTCTGCCACTTCGGCATTGATTAGTGCCTCATGGAAAGCTTTGAATTCCTCTTCTGTCATCGGACAGTTCAAGTAAGCTGCTTCTCCTTTGTCATAGCGGGACTTCAAATATACTTTATCCATATCGATCGTAGCTTTGTCTACGATTGGTGCAGCTGCATCATAGAAATAAAAACCATCTGAACCATTGAATGCTTTGATGCTTTCTGCTAATGGATGAGAAGTCAAAGGTCCTGTTGCTACTACGGTGATTCCTTCCGGTATTTCAGTAATTTCTTCGTTTATCACTGTTACTAATGGATGCTCTTTGACTTTTCGGGTAATTGTTTCAGAAAAAGAATCGCGGTCAACAGCTAAAGCACCACCAGCTGGCACTGCTGTTTCATCTGCCGAAGTGATTACTACCGAATTCAATCGGCGCATTTCTTCTTTCAATAACCCTACTGCATTAGCCAAACTGTTTCCTCTTAATGAATTGGAACATACTAGTTCAGCAAAATTACTTGTGTGATGCGCCTCAGTCGATTTGACTGGACGCATTTCATATAAACGGACAGGGACTCCTGCTTGTGCGATCTGCCAAGCAGCTTCACTTCCGGCAAGCCCTGCTCCAACAACATTTACCATTTTCAATGAAAGAACCTCTTTTCTATTATTTTTGGATGTCTTCTTCGTAATCTCCATTTACACAGACTACTTGTTTACCGCCTTTGACTTTCTTCTCGACCAGATATCCGTCACATTTTGGACAATTTCTGCCCACTGGTTTATCCCAAGAAGTGAATTCACATTCTGGGAAACGGGAACAACCATAGAATAGTCTGTTTTTCTTAGATTTTCGTTCAATGACTTGTCCTTCATGACATACTGGGCAAGTCACACCGATTTCTTTTACGATTGGTTTCGTATTCCGACAATCAGGAAAATTACTGCAAGCATAAAACTTCCCATATTTCCCTAATTTTATCACCATCGGATGTCCACAGACATCACAATCGAATCCTGCTGGTTCATCTTTGATTTGAATTTTTTCGATTTTTTCTTCCGCATTCGTCAGTTCTTTTTCAAACGGTTTATAGAAACGATCAACCACTTTGACCCACGCTTCCGTGCCTTCTTCAATTTTATCCAAATCTCCTTCCATTTCTGCTGTGAAATGGATATCGACGATTTGAGGGAAGAATTCACAGATCAGTGAATTGACAATTTCTCCTAGTTCAGTCGGCTCAAATCTTTTTTGTGTCAATTTTACATAGTAGCGTCTTTGGATCGTATCAAGTGTTGGTGCATAAGTGGAAGGTCGCCCTACCCCGTTTTCTTCTAGTGCACGAATCAACGTAGCCTCACTAAAACGTGCTGGTGGTTGAGTAAAATGTTGTTTTGGTTCAATATCAACAGATTGGACTACATCGCCTTCTTCAAGTTCTGGAAGAATATTTTCTTTCTCTTCTTTGCCGTCATCTCTACCTTCCACATACACTTGCATGAATCCTTTGAATTTGATTTTTGAACCGTTCGCAATGAAGATGACACCATTTTGTTCTAATGTCACTTTCATTGTATCTAAAATAGCTGGTGTCATCTGACTAGCCACAAAACGTGACCAGATCAATGTATAAAGTTTCAATTGATCTTTATCTAAATATTGTTTGAGTTCATCTGGTGTACGAAGCACACTCGTTGGACGCACAGCTTCATGGGCATCTTGTGCGCCTTGAGCATTTTTGATCTTTCGGTGATCATGTCTAGAAAATTCTTTTCCATACGTATCTTCAATAAATGCTGCGGCCTCTGCTTTTGCTGTATCGGCAATCCGGGTAGAATCAGTACGCATGTATGTAATCAAGCCGACTGTTCCTTGTTTACCCAAAGTGATTCCTTCATATAATTGCTGTGCTACCATCATGGTTTTTCTTGTTCGAAAGTTTAACTTACGGGCAGCTTCTTGTTGCAGGCTACTTGTAGTGAAAGGATTCGCAGGGTTTCTTTTGCGCTCTTTCTTTTCTACTTTTTTAACTTCGAAGTCTGTTCCATCAATTCTAGCAGTGACTTCTTTTACACTTTGTGCATCTGGTAATTTCTTTTTCTTACCGTCGATTCCCCAGAAATTTGCTTTGAATTTCTTACGAGCTTTTTTAAAATTACCGTCGATGCTCCAATATTCTTCTGGAACAAATTCTCGGATCTCTTTTTCACGGTCAATAATAATTTTTAAAGCGACAGATTGGACACGTCCTGCACTTAACCCTTTCTTGACCTTACGCCAGAGAATAGGACTGATCGAATAACCAACGATTCTGTCTAAGGTACGACGAGCTTGCTGTGCATCTACTAAATCTACATCGATCGTTCTTGGTTCCTTAAAAGCTGCTTTGACTGCGTCTTTTGTGATTTCATTGAAGACCACCCGATTTTTTTCTTTCAGATCCAACCCAAGTAGGTACGCTAAATGCCAAGCAATCGCTTCTCCTTCTCTATCCGGGTCACTTGCCAAGTAAACTTTTTGAGCTTTTTTTGCTGCGGCTTTAAGGCTTTTGATGACATCGCCTTTTCCGCGTATAGAAATATAATGGGGTTCATAATTGTTTTCAAAATCGATACCCATTTTACTTTTCGGTAAATCTCTTATATGGCCAACACTGGCCATTACTTTATAGTTTCGTCCAAGATATTTCTCAATTGTCTTGGCTTTTGCAGGTGATTCTACAATCACTAAATATTTATACGCCATTACTGAATGGACTCCTTTCCATTGTCGTGTTCCTACTATATAAAAGAGGATTCATACAAATCGTAGCTAATCATATCCATTCAGAAAACGTTTGTCAAGAAAAGCAAATGAAAAGTATGGTGTTATTCTTTAAATTCTGCCAAGATATCTTCACCCGAAACCGTGCAAACTGCACCGTCTTGGATCAAATGATGACATCCGGTAGAATGTTCTGTTAAAATATTTCCTGGAACAGAAAAAACTGTTCTTCCAAGATCCAATGCTTGCTGTGCTGTTATCAGAGAGCCGCTTTTTTTCTTGGCTTCAAAGACACATGTTCCTTTAGACAAAGCTGCGATAATCCGATTTCTCATTGGAAAACGATGCTTTTTCGGGCCGGATTGAGGAGGATATTCACTCAAAAGAAGATGATCATTTGCAATCACCTCTTGCAAGTCACGATTTTCAGCAGGATAGACTTGCTCTATCCCTGTTCCAATGACTGCGATTGTCCGTCCACCATGAGAGATTGCTGCTTGGTGACCGTATGTATCTATCCCTTTCGCGCAGCCACTGACGATCACATATCCAGCTTCTACCACTGGTTTTAGTAAATAATAAACTGTTTTTTTGGCTAAAGCAGAAGTGTGTCTTCCACCAACAACGCTTAACATGTTACAAGAAAGTAAAGATAGATCACCATTATAAAACAGTACAATTGGCGGATAGGTCAAGTGAAGCAGCTGAGGGGGATATTTGGGATCAAAGCAAGTGATAAACGACTGTTTCGATTGGATTTTGCCCCAGTTAGCGTGAATTTCCTGCCAACTTTTGCGAAACAGCTCCCGATGTGTGGTTATTTTACCTATCTTAATGATGTCTTCAAATCCGATTTCTTTATAAGGATACTGCATCATCCAGTTAGCAAGTGCCCATTTTCCTTGACTACTGATTCCTTTTGTATAAGCAAGTTTCAATAAATTCTCTTCTATTTGATACATCATAAAACCGCCTTTCGTCTCTCTTTCTAATAAGATACGTAAAAGCGGCTGTTTTTTATTATAAATATTTTTTTACAGGTGCAAAACTTTTACGATGGATTGGCGTAATTCCTTGTCGTTCAAGTCCTTCTAAGTGTTCCTTTGTTCCATAACCTGCATTATGCGAGAAACCATATCCAGGATAAAGCACGTCATATTCTTTCATCAATTGGTCTCGATATACTTTAGCAATGATACTTGCAGCAGCAATCGACACAGATCGTGCATCCCCTTTGATTATTTTTTCCTGCTGGATAGGCAAATCCAAGGTCATCGCATCGATCAACAAATAGCTTGGTACAATGGACAATTTTTCTACTGCTTGGAACATCGCTAATTTACTTGCTTCATAAATATTCACATCATCGATTGTCTGCTGATCAACGATCCCGATCCCGATTGCCAGGGCTTTTTCTTGAACTTGTTGATAAAGAAGTTCTCGCTTTTTCTCTGATAATTGTTTGGAGTCATTCAGCCCTAATATGATCTCATTTTTCGGCAAGATAACTGCAGCTGCCACGACAGGTCCAGCTAACGGTCCTCTTCCTACTTCATCAATGCCGGCAATCCATTGGTGACCTTGTGCGTACCCTTGTTTTTCAAAGCAAAACATTTCTTCATATTTTTCCTTGATCAATGCCTCTTTTTTCAATCGTCGTTCAAAAGAAACTAGCGCTTGCTGTACGCCTTTGCGTGGATCGTTCCTCAATGATTCTAGTGTAGGATCATCTATTCTCTGTATGCTTTTCAATCGTTCTTTGATACTTTGGATGGATTCAGTCATCGCTTTTTTGCTCCATTTCTTCGCAACGATCCAATGTGTAGCGACCAAGTTTTCCTTGACGGATATCATGCACGACTAATTCGCTGCCGCGATCATAGTCTTCTTTATACCCACGTTTTGCTGTGATATCCATCAGCAATTCCGGTGCCAATTTTTCTTCTTGCTCGATTGGCAAACCATAACGATCGCTGATTCTTCCTGAATAATATCGGGCAAAAAAGTCCAATCCGTAAATCGCCAAATCATCTAAATGGACAAGTTGGTCTTTGATGGCGCCTGTCAGCGCTAGTTTTTTGCCGATTTCTTCATCTTCAAATTTGGGCCATAAAATCCCTGGTGTGTCTAACAATTCCAACTCGTTACCCAAACGAAGCCACTGCTGACCTTTTGTTACACCTGGTTTATTTCCTGTCTGAGCAATTTTTTTGCCTACTAGTCGATTCATCAACGTAGACTTTCCAACATTCGGAATACCCAATACCATTGCCCGAATAGCGCGAGGCTTGATCCCACGAGCAGCGTCTCTTGCTCGTTTTTCTTTCAACGCTTCTTTAGCTGAAGGTACTAGCCCTTTGATTCCTTTACTTTCTTGTGCCGTGATAGCTAACGCAAGGTGGCCTTGCTTACGAAAATATTCTTGCCACAGCTTTGTCTGTTGTGGATCTGCCAGATCCGCTTTATTCAATAAAACAAGCCGAGGCTTTTGCTGAATGATCTGATCTAACATTGGATTACGAGAAGATAAAGGTAAACGTGCATCTACCAATTCAAATACGATGTCCACATATTTCATTTTTTCAGAAACTTCTCGTCGGGCTTTTGCCATGTGTCCTGGAAACCATTGGATGGTCATTGTTCTCTCCATTCCTTTCATATCGGAATATTCTCCGACTTTACTTGTTTTTTATTTTTCAATATATATTCACTTTTTTCTATTATAAAAAATCCTATCTATTAGTTAAGTGAAAGTGAACCAGTCCTCATTCTATCACATCTTCTCTTTTTTGATGATGTAAATTTTTTATTTTGATTTCTGTATACGAGTCTGTTTTTTTGATAGCGCTTCCTAAATAAGAGATGATAGACGAACAATGCAGAAAGGAGACGAAACAAATGAATAGTATGGTTTTTGTTAATTTTCCTGTTGCCGATGTCAATCGTTCCGTTGCTTTTTATGAAAAGCTTGGGTTTAAAAAAAACGAAGAATTCTCTACTGAAGAAGCTAGTTCAATGGTGTGGGATGACACTTTTTGGGTGATGCTCCTCTCTCATGATTTTTATAAAAAATTTATAAAAGATAAAGAAATAGCCGATAATAAAAAAACAAGTGGCGCTTTGATTTCGTTTAGTATGGACAACGCGGATAAAGTAAAAAAATTCGCTCAAATTGCAAAAGAAAATGGTGGTGCTTTCCACGAAGTCGATATGGGAATACCTGAAGAAGAAATGTTTTCATTAGAAGTCCAAGATTTGGATGGAAACACATTAGAACCCGTATGGATGAAGATGTAAGCAGATAACGAAACTGACGTTTTTATAACAAAAAAATAGAGATGGATGATGCGATAAGTATTCTCCACCTCTATTTTTTTCGATCGTACAATTGCCTTTTTTACAGTTTATAAAAGCAGTCTTCTTCTCATTTTATTAGTTGTTGGATGGTTATTTTTGTAAATCGCCAAGGTGTCATGACACCTTGGCGATTTTATGGTATCCTTTTCTTATTAACTGACAAAGGAGAGAATATTTTGAACACTTTGATTGCAAAAGACGTTTTTAGATTGCCCGAAATGAATGCAAGATTGTTATCGACTTCTGCCCTTTTATTAGCTCTTGATGTCATCTTATACAAGATAGCGATTGGTCCTGCTTATTTTCAAGTCACATTCGGATTTTTAAGTATGGCACTTATGGGTTATCTATATGGGCCGATCTGGGCTGGTTTGCTTGAAACGTTGTCGAACACTTTGAATTTCACAATATTTGGTTCAGGTACGTTTCAAGTTGCTTTTCTTATCACAGCATTCCTTGGTGGGTTTATCAATGGCTTATTTTTATATCATAAAAAGATAAACCTGCTTTCCGTCATCGCTGCCCAACTATTGATTATGATTCCAGTTAGCCTTTTTATCAATTCTTGGCTGATGTCTGTTTTGTTTGGTGCAGATTTCAAAGTGATTTTTCTAGGTAGGGTTATCAGGAATATGATTCAGATCCCTATTCAAATAACGGTTGTTTATTCATTTATCAAAGCTTTAGAGGCTAGAAAAGTGTTTAAACGAGCTGTTTGATTTTATGTACTAAGGTAATATGCTGATTTTGGACCATACGATAAAGAGGTTGTGACAAAAGAATGGTCACAACCTCTTTATTGTTTCTCACTGAATCCATTTTATTTCATCAAGCGGATAATAAACGAATCTTGCTTTACCTAAAATATCCGTTTTATTGATCGTACCAAATGAGCGGCTATCTTTTGAAACTCTTCGATTATCTCCAAGTACAAAATAACTATCTTCGGGAAGCTTCGATTGTCCCGTCAGTTCTTGTAGTGTGAAGTCCGTCGTATAGGATGCATTTGCATGATCTGACTTTATGTTTTTAGTTAGATAAGGCTCCTTCACTACTTTTCCATTGATCTTCAATTGATCATTTTGGTAGCTAACATTTTCTCCTGGAAGCCCAATCACTCGTTTGATATAAATCGTCCCATCTGCTAATTGAAAAACAACAATATCAAATCGTCTGATCTCCGAAAATTTTTCCATCACAACCATGTCGCCTTGTTTCAAGACATTTTCCATTGAATTGCCTTCTACTGGTACAGGGATGAACAAAAATCCCCGCAACATGAACGAAAGGAATACAGAAACAAGTAAGTATTTGAATATAAGCCAGAAGCGATTAATATAGCGTTGTTTTTTTGTCAATCTCTATCAATCCATCCCTCGTTTTTTCATTCTTTCTTTATTATAAGAAAAATATCAAAAAAATGCGACTAGATAGCTGAAATAAAAATAATTCTTTCTATCAAACTGTTGGACAAAAAGCGCTTGGATCATAAATGGAAAGCCAATTTTTATAAGTCATGATTGTTCTCTAAATATTTTTCCCAGGCTTCGTCAAAAATATCCATGGATGGCAAATAGTCGACATTCAATTCTAGATAACTAGAAATTTCTTCGTAGCTAGAGCTGTGCTTAGGGAATTGGATATCTTTACCGGCTTCTGTAGCAAAAATAGATAAAGTATCGTGTACACCACCGCCTCGCAGTGTCATTAAATAGTGAAAAAAGCTTCGATTCACCCTTCGTTCCTCCAATTTTCTTCAATAAAGGCAGCCCGGCGTGCATGGTTTCTTTTAAAATTTTCAGGATGCTTTTTATAATACTCTTGATGGTCTTCTTCTGCTAGATAAAATGGTTGGGCTGGTTCGATTTTCGTAACGATTGGCTGTTCGAAACGTCCACTTTCAGCTAATTGTTTCTTACTTTTTTCAGCAATGATCCGTTGTTCTTCTGTCAAATAAAAGATGACCGGACGGTAATTGTCGCCGCGATCCTCAAATTGTCCAAAAGCATCAGTCGGATCCGTTTGCTGCCAGTAAAGTTCTACTAACAGTTCATATGAAATCAATGTTGGATCATAGATAATCTCCACTGCTTCCGTATGTCCAGTCGTTTGGCTTTTTACTTGTTCATAAGTTGGATCTGGTACGTGTCCTCCAGTATATCCTGACATCACTGTATGAATACCAGGAAGCGTATCGAAAGGTTGGATCATGCACCAGAAGCAGCCTCCTGCAAATATTGCTCGTTCCATTATTATTCCTCCTCTAATACTATTCATTTGATGTTTTTTTGTTCTCTTTTGTTTTGCTTTCAGTACTGCTGTTGCTAGTTTTGTTTGTATTTGAGTTGTTTGAAGCATCAGAGGTATCTTTTGGCAAATATAGACTAAATCGAATGTCATCATTTACTAAGTCGATTTTATCTGCTTTAATATACATCCCGTTTTGCATCCGGAATTGATCCAATCTAAGCATGATAGTCAAATCATCTGTATTAACTTCGATCCAATCTGGCAATTTATAGTTTCTCTTGATCATATTCATCACATCTTTAATTGGCAAACTTAATGTTCCAATAGAAAGACTTCTAGCTTTTAGTTGGACATTTCCGTTTTCCATCACATACGGATCAAAATATAAATAGAAATCGATAGGAAAACCTAGTACTTCGAAAGTGCCATTGAGTAGTGCTTCATTTTCCAAATAAAATTTATATTCAATATCACTATCTTTTTGATACTCACTAAGGAAAAAGCTGATGATTTGATTGACTTTTTCTTTATTTGAATTGATCGTTAAGACAGGATCTCCTTGTCTTTCCGTAAGAGCTGGTATTTCTGGGAGTTCTGGTTCCCGATTAGCAAAAATACGGCTGCCTAAAAATACGGTCGAACCAAGTACTACCCCAAGAAGGATAAGGAAGGCGAATTTCCAGTAATTTGTTTTCTTTGTTTTGTTTGAAGATACGTCAGATCTTGTTTTCATGTTTATTGATCATCCTCCTTCTCTAGCCATTGGTTTTGTGTCTCGATCAGCTGATCTCTCACTGCATTTGCCATCAATTGATAACCTAAATTATTTGGATGGAAATGATCTTCTTCATAGAGCACATTATTTTTGATGCCATTTAGATTTTCTGTCGTGCTAGTTGTTTGATCTGTTCCTTCTTCTGTGACACCTACTTCCTGATTAAATCCTTGATAAAGCAAATCATTGATTGGGATAAAGTAGCAGTTCGGCATTTTTTTTGTCACCGTTTCTGTTCCTTTATTCCAATTGTTAACAATTGTCTGCATGTCAGTGATCTCAGGAAAGTTCAAATAAAATGGATTGTAGATGCCTAAAATGTAAATAGGTGCGGTTTTATTGAGGGATCGAAATTCTTCCAATAGTTCTGTGACATTTTCCTGATAGTTTTTCAGTGGCTTTTTAAAGGAATTGACCGTTAACCCGAATAAATTATTTTGGATAACTTTCATCAAATCATTACCGCCAACAGTCAGTGTGATAAAATCAGCTGTTTTGATATTGTTTCGAATTTCTTCTTTTGTTTTTACTCGCTTTAAGATCTGGTCACTTCGTTCACCATTTACACCATAGTTTTCTGTTTCAACCGCGGTCAAATTATAACGGTCTTTTAGATCATTTGCGACAAGGGGAACGAATCCTCCTTGCTTGGTTTGATCTCCTACTCCTTCAGTCAGCGAATCTCCGATAGCTATGTAGTGAAGTTTTTCTTTTTTATTTGGATCTTCTCTCACAGTAGTTACTGGTTTCATTAGTGGGCCAGCTTTCGGTATAGAAGCAGCTAAACCTGCATAGATGATGATCGCAATTAATAATGGGAACAAAACGAGGATCAAATGTCGTTTCGTTAATTTCATTTTTTCACCTCTTGTATTCGATTGGTTCTAATGTTATCAAAAATTTTATCAAAAAGGTAGTCTTTATGAAAAAAGAAAACAATTATTTTCCTAATTTTATAAAGAAAAAGAGAATAAGCTGCAAGCCTTTCAGGCTGAGGGCTTATCCTCTTTTCGACTAATCTACATAATACATGATTGCAAACGCGTCTTTACCAGTATGCGTAGCGATAACCGGATTCGTATGCAGTACAGGGATATGCATGTCCGGGAATAATTCTTGCAAACCCTCTTTGAATTCTTGCGCCAATTCTTTTGCATCCGCATGTGAAATACCGATTTGTCGCACATTTGGCAATTCTTTCAGTTCATTTTTCAAATTATTAAACCATTTATCGAACGTTTTCTTTCCTCGCCCCTTAGTTACAGGGATTAATTCAGAATGGGCGAAATTCATCACCACGCGTATGTTCAAAACACTAGACAGCAAACCAGTTGTTCGGCTGATTCTTCCACCTTTTACCAAGTTATCTAGTGTGGATATTCCGATGTATAATTTTGTATTGTCTTGTACTTTTTTGACTTCTTCAAGGATTTCCTCTACTGTTTTACCTTCTTTTGCTAATTCAGCTGCTCGAATTACCTGAAAAGATAATCCTTGGTCAGTGGTATCACTGTCGATAACCGTTACTTTCGTTTTTGTTAGATTACTGGCTTGTCTTGCTGCTTCTACTGTTCCACTCAAGCCTTTTGTCATATGGATCGAAATCACTTCACTGCCATCTTCTCCTAGCTCATCATACATCGAGATAAATTCTCCAATCGGTGGTTGGCTTGTTTTGGGCAGATTTTTTGCTTTCGCCATCATTTCCATAAATCTTTCGCCGTCTAGTTGGTCATCATCGGGATATACTGTTCCGTCGATCATGATGGATAGCGGCATGACACGAATGCCTAAAGCATCGCGTACATTTTTTTCCATCGTACATGAAGAATCTGTTACGATTTTTACATTTGTCATTATTTTCTCTCTCTTTCTTTAACAAGATGCCTTATTCATGTTAAACTACATGTAAGACAATTTCTATTTTTAGTATAACAGACAAATAATGATTTTTCATTAATTACACCTAGTAAAGGAGCCGTTTTCATGGAAAAAACGAAATTTAATCGAACGTATGAAATATTAAATGAAGTGTTTAATGCAGTCACCCATGGAATTGGGACTGGATTGAGTATCGCGGGACTAGTGGTTCTTTTAGTAAAAGGTGCCCACTTGCATTCCTCCCTCCATATTGTCTCTTATGCTATCTATGGATCGATGATGATTCTTTTATTTTTAACGTCTACTTTGTTTCATTCATTGATTTTTACAAAAGCAAAAAAGGTGTTCCAAGTATTCGATCATAGTTCGATTTTTCTTTTGATTGCAGGAAGTTATACTCCTTTTTGTTTGCTGAGTATCCGAGGATGGCTAGGTTGGACTTTATTTGTATTAATCTGGTTGTTTGCGATTCTTGGCATTATATATAAAGCGTTGACGTTGCATAAACGGGAGAGAGTATCAAAAGTATCTACGATCATCTATATTTTTATGGGGTGGCTCTGTGTCGTGGCTGCTGTTCCTCTTTATCACTCTCTTGGAATGACTGGTGTTATTTTGATGGTAGCAGGCGGGCTTTCTTACACGATAGGCGCATTCTTTTATAGCTTGAATTCTATCCGCTATATGCATGTTGTTTGGCATTTGTTTGTTATGTTAGGTGCAGGTTTTATGTACTTCTCTGTTTTATTCTTTACTTAATAAAAAAAATAAAGCTATGGATGGGACAGCTCTAAATAACAGCTAGTCTATCCATAGCTTTTTTATATCGTCAATTCGCCTGTCCCGCTTTTTACAGGATTCTCATTACGCTGATACGTTTCAAATTGATGCGGATAACGATTTTTTTCATCTATTTCTCCTTGACTAGTATTGATCAGTGACCAATCAGACCAGTCAACAGGTGGAAAATAAGCATCTCCATCGAATACATGATGGATGACTGTACGGTATAATATCGTACAAAATGGCAGAAATTCTTGATAAACAGCTGACCCTCCAGCGATGAAAAAGATACCGTCTGTTTCTTTTTCCAGAGCAAGCACGTCTTCCACACTATGCATGACATGCACGCCTTCTGCTTTAAAGGAAGAATCTCTCGTCAAAACAATCGTCTGACGATTCGGCAACGGACGGCTACCCATCCCTTCGAAAGTTTTTCGTCCCATCACTAGTGTATTTGCTTCTGTCATTTGTTTGAAGAATTTCAGATCATTTGGCAAACGCCAAGGAAGACGGTCTTCTTTTCCAATCAATCCGTTTTCATCCTGTGCCCAAATTGCAGCTAACATTTTCTCATCCTTTCTGATTCTAAACAGCGATAGGAGCTTTGATCGCCGGATGTGGGTCATATCCTTCTAATTGGATATCTTCCATCTCAAAATCAAATACTGACTGCTTTTCCTGATTCAAAACTAAAGTCGGAAATGCGCGTATTTCTCGGCTCAATTGTTCTTTCATTTGTTCGATATGATTGATATAAAGATGAGCGTCTCCTAATGTGTGAACAAATTCGCCAACCGCTAAACCTGTTTCATGTGCAATTAGGTGAGTCAGCAACGCATAACTTGCAATGTTGAACGGAACGCCTAGAAACACATCCCCACTGCGTTGATACAATTGGCAGCTTAGCCGTCCCTCTTGAACATAAAATTGAAACATCGTATGACAAGGAGGCAAAGCCATGCTAGGAACATCTTCCGGATTCCATGCAGAAACGATCAATCTTCTAGAATCAGGAGTCTTTTTGATTGCTTCGATCACTTCTTTGATTTGATCGATAAAGCCACCGTCTTTTGTTTCCCAGTGACGCCATTGATAGCCGTAGATGTGTCCAAGATCGCCGTATGTTTCAGCAAAGGAATCATCGGTTAGGATCTTCTCGCAAAAAAGCTTGCTCTGCTTTTTATATTCTTCATTGAATTCAGGATCTGTCAAACATCTATGGCCAAAATCAGTCATATCTGGTCCATTATAGTCTGGACTTTTGATGTAGCGTTCAAATGCCCATTCATCCCAAATATGGTTTTTATTTTGTAATAGATAGCGGATATTCGTATCTCCTTTTAAAAACCAAAGCAATTCGCTTTTGATCAATCCAAAAGGTACTCGTTTCGTTGTTAACAAAGGAAACCCTTTTTGCAGATCAAACCGCATTTGGTATCCGAATAAGCTTAATGTGCCTGTGCCTGTTCTGTCTTCTTTACGATGCCCTTCTTCCAACAATTTTCTTCCTAAGTCAAGATACGCTTGTTCCATCCTTTTTCCTCCTAATCTTCTACCCATTCACTCAAGTATTCCCACCGTGCCATTTTTTCTTCAAGTTGTGCTTCTGTTTCAGATACGTCGTTTTGCAATTCTTGTAATCGAGTGAAATTATCTCCTTGATGATTCATCTCTTCTTGGAGCAATGAGATTTTTTCTTCAAGTTCTGCAATCTCATCTTCAATCGTTTCCCATTCTTTTTGTTCCATGTAAGATAATTTCTTCTTTTCAGCAGGTTCCTTGCTCTGTATTTTTGGTTTCGCTTTTTCAGCAGGCTGCTGGGTCTCTTTTTGCTTCAGTAAATAACTGGACATGTTTCCGTAATAAAGTTCTTGTTTTCCGTTTCCTTGGAATACTAATAACTTATCTGCTACCTTGTCCAAGAAATAACGGTCATGGGAAACAGTGATCACAGCTCCTGGAAAACTTCTAAAATAATCTTCCAAAATCGTCAATGTTGCTATGTCCAAATCATTGGTCGGTTCATCCAATAATAAAACATTAGGTTGCTGGATCAGCAGTTTCAACAAAAATAACCGGCGTTTTTCTCCGCCTGAAAGTTTGCCTATCAGTGTCCCATGCATAAATCTTGGAAATAAAAATCGTTCAAGTAATTCTGCTACTCCGATTTGACTGCCATCTGCTGTTTTTGCTTCTTCAGCAGCTTCTTGTAAGTAAGCAATCATCCGTTTATCTGGTGCCATTTCTTCATTTTCTTGTGTATAATACGCAAGATGAACCGTTTCACCGATAGACATTGTACCGCTATCCAGGGGAATTCTGCCAGCTAGAATATTAAGCAATGTCGATTTTCCCGCACCATTTTTACCAGTAATACCTAGTCTTTCCCGAGATTGAATCAGTAAATCTAAATGTTCTAGCAGTGTTTGGTCATTTATATGGTAACTGCCATCTTTGATTTCCAGTACTTTTTTCCCTAAACGTTGTGTCGCTAGGTTCAGCTCTAAATCATCTTCTTGGTTTACTTGGTACAAGTTCTCCTTTAGATCTTCGAAACGGTTGATCCGTGCTTGCTGCTTGGTGCCACGTGCCTGTACGCCAGCCCTCATCCAAGCTAATTCTTGTTTATAAAGCCGCTTGCGCTTTTCTTCTTGTTCTACTTCTACACGATCACGTTCTGCTTTTTCTAAGACGTAAGCTTCATAATTTCCTTTATACTCGTATAATTTTCCAAATGAAAGTTCGAAGATTCGGTTTGCTACTCTATCTAGAAAATAACGATCGTGGGTAACCATCAATAGTGCGCCACGGTATTGTTTCAAATAGTTTTCCAACCACTCGATCGCTTCATAATCTAAATGGTTTGTTGGTTCGTCTAGTAATAGTAAATCGGGTTCATCAATCAACACTTGCGCCAGACTAACTCGTTTTTTCTGACCACCTGATAAAGTACTGATTTTTTTATCTAATTCACTGATTCCTAATTTTTGCAAAATAATCTTTGCGTTGGTATCTGTAGTCCAAGCATCTTCTTTATTCATTTGTTCTTCTGCTTTAGCATAACGTTTTTGCACATCAGGGTCTTCTCCGTTTTCCCCTAGTTCGATCAATGCTTCCTCATATGCTCGAACAGTTTGGATCAAGGGGCTGTTTCCTTGAAAGACTGCTTGGAGAACAGTTAATTCATCGGAAAATTCAGCTGCTTGAGAAAGATAACCAATACGGTAATCAGTTGGATAAAATACTGTTTGCCGATCACCGTCGCCGCTATCGATACCGGCAATAATATTTAAGAGACTTGTTTTACCCGTCCCGTTCGTCCCAATCAACCCGATACGGTCTTTTTCGTGGACCAAAAAAGAAATCTGGTCAAACAAATCTTTTTCACCATAAGTTTTTTTGAGGTCAGTTACTTTTAATTCTTTCAACATGTTCCCTCCTTATCTTGGATATTGTATCATAAAAATAGTGAACTTCAGAAAAATTTTTTTGGTATTTGTTCTTTTTGTGTTCTCAAAAAAAGAACAGGACCGATTCGATCCTGTTCTGATATGTTTTGTTTTTTATAAAACTTGAAAATTTTTACCTTTTTATTTTATTGGACTCGTTTTTTTGACTTTGCTCGAAACGCAAATCGGAAAGAAAAGTTATCAGATGGTTTGTTCATCGTATAAGATTCTAACAAATTGATATTCCTGCGATAGCTGTTCGCAGAAAACGTCGTGATTTTCTCAGCAACTTCGTATTCATCAATGATTTTTCTTTCAAGATAATAACCTCTTAGCATTTTTTTCGTAAACAGACTATCTTGCTGGATCATCCACGAAGAAATCAAATTCCCCGAGTTCATTTTTATTCCTTCAAGTTTGCGTTGCTGGATAAAAAATTGAACCATCGTTTCATCATAAATATCAGTCAAGTTATCTAAACTTTCAATAATCAACTGAGTATTTTTTTGATATGTCTCTCTGATTTCTTGGATATCTTCATCACTAATAAATGTCTGACGATCAGCATATCTTCTTTGCCAAAACATTTTCGGATGGAGAACGATTCGCATTAACCTACGGACAACAATGAACCAAAAGCCGATAAAAGACAAAATCTGGCTTGTGATAGAATGTTCGAATCGAGAAAGAAAACGGGAGTAAAAACGATAACCATTAGAAGAAAGCTTGCCCGAACGATAACTTTCATCCAATCCATCCCGTTCGATCGACAAAATCAGTGCTTGTATTTCTTGTACTTCTTGCTTTTCATCATCGGTTAAATCTTCCAAGTAAAGATCACGTATCCGTTCTTGATAATTTTCTATCACTGCTTCAGTGGCTAAAAATTCTTTTGTATTACGATCAATTTCCTTTATTTCTTTTCGCAAAACTTCAACGACCTCTTCTAAAATCATCAAAGCATTCAAATCCGTGCTTTTCGCTTCCTCTGTTTCCGTCAGCATAGGCAAGACAATGATCCCTATGACCAAAGTCACTAAGATGACACCCGCCGTCAGAAACAAAAGCAAAGACCGCTGGTAAAACATCATATTATTGATTGAAAATGGCAAAATAAAAATCGTAGCCAAACTGACTGTTCCCTTTACACCGCCAAATGTTAAGATCAAGATCTCGTTCAACTGTTTTTTGAACTTTTTACTGCCATCTTTGAATACATAAAAAAGACTGATAGAAATGAATCTGATCACAAAAAGCATGACAGAGATTAATACGATAATCGCTAATAAAAGACCGTTTGGATATAAACCGTCTCCCCATACTGGCGAGAACACTTGCGTCAATTCGATTCCTAAAAATATAAATACTAATGCATTCAGTGTAAAAGCAATAGTTGTCCATGTACTGTGGGACAAGCTCGACAATTCTGCATCAAACACAGAGATTTTCCTAAAACCAGAAGCTTGGAGAATACCTGCTGCCACTGCAGCAATGATTCCAGATACATCAAATGCCTCTGCCAATACATAGGCTAGAAAAGGAAGCAAAAGTTCGATCAGCAGATACCCTGTGACATCTTGTGCTGATGCTTTTTCGATCAAATGAATTATTTTTTGTTTGAACCAGACAAGCAAAAAGCCGATCAAAGCTCCCCCAATACTAGAAACTACTAGACTCATCCCCGCGTTTACTGCTGAAAAAGATCCGGTGATCAGCGCACCAAGAGCAAACTGGAAGGCAGTAACACCAGATGCATCATTCAAAAGACCTTCTCCTTCCAAAATATGCATCGCCTTTTTAGGGATATTCACTCGTCCAGAAAGAGAACTGACTGCTACCGCATCTGTCGGACCTAACGCTGCTCCAAAAGCAAAGCAGGCAGCAAGTGGGACACTTGGCAACAGGAATGATAACGTCGCACCTACCCCGACAAGGGTCAAAATGACTCCTCCAAATGCCAAGAACAAAATTGTCCCGAAATTTTTGAGAATCGAAGAAATATCTGCTTTTTCTCCTTCTCTAAATAACAATGGTGCAATAATCATAACTAAGAACAATTCAGGTTCAAAATCGATTGATTGTCCCCACTTTGTCAGACCTAATACCACTCCAAGGAAAATTTGGATCAGTGGAGCTGGAATCATTGGCAAAATGCGGCTAGCTATGTTCGATAAGGTGATCGTTACTGCAAATACAATAACTAACTCAGCAAATTCCATCGTCCATCCCCTTTATTTTTTATTTTGTGTAAGCATTTTTAAAAATTGTTCTTTTTTCTTTAAAATTTTGGTTTCGACTACTTCAACCTGTGTTTGGTTACCCTCTAATTCACACTGTACACGTTTTGACTCCAAACGAAGCAGATCATGTTTCAGACGTTCCAACTGACGATACATCAATATATTTCTTTTACGCAACTTACAAAGTATTTGACGGCGGTCATCCATCGAAAGGGCGCCATAGCGATCATGCAACAGTTTTTTTTGTTGTTCAAAACTCTCTCTCATTTTCCAGATCTCCTATACACAAACTTCCATCATTATAGCAAAGTTCTTTTTGGATGAAAAATATTTCATTGTTTCATCGTTTATTGCTAGTTAGAAATTTCCATAAATTTTTCAACGCCTCATTCTATTCCAAATAGTATCAGATATCAAGTAAAACTTAAGAAAGATAAAAGTTTCTGACAAAAGGATGTTTACTTTTCCATTCCTGCCTTTCTTGTTCTTTTATCACAACAAAAAAATGGGGCTGCGACAAAAATCTTGTCACAGTCCCTTATTCTGAATAAACGGTGTGGAAGAGACAGCCTATCAGTAGTAATAAGACACATCTCTTTCACAGCCTCATTTTTGCGTAAAAATCGATTTATTCGAAAAATTCCCCGTATACATCTTCTACACGTTGATCTGGATTGATCACGATATACAAGTTACCTGTTTTTTCGCTGATTTTTGTTGATTGATATTGATTATCTAATCCTTCTGTTCCTTTATCTAGATATGGGAAGTACACAAGATCAGGTGTGCCATTTCGGTAAAGGATTTCCATTCGCTCGATATCTTCGTATTTCAATGCGCGATTAAACATGCCCATTTCCAGTCCGCCTAGGTTGATATCATGTGTCGCAACTGCGTCCCCTTCATGGAAGATTTCGATTTTAAATCCAGCACACGGATGGATTTCAACAAATTCACTGCCATTGATTCGTCCAAAACTTGTTGTGATTTGTTTGATCCAAAGATCGCCGATATGACGGCGGTTGATCGTCCAGGTTTCTCCATTTCTAAAATAAAATTTTAGCGCTGTCATTTCTTTACTCATTAAAAAGACTCCTTTATGATGTAATTTATTCTTGTACTACCTCAGTTTAGCACAAATTTATGTAAGTGGTCACATCTTATGTTTTTTCTTCTAATGACGTATCTGCCCACTTTAAGTAGCCAACAAAGCTGAGCAGATACAGTCTAGTGTTTTTTAAATCAATTTTTCTTTCGATAAAAAATCCAAAACCTGTTTTTTATCATTTTTTATTCTTTGTTCTACGACGGCTTTTTCAGCTAATTGCAAAGCTTCACTAACCCACTTACCAGGTTTTTTTCCAGTTTCTTCTAGCAAGATTTTACCATCTACTGCTAATTCGCTTAATGACTTGATAGGTAAACGATCATAGGATTCTCCTACGGCATCCATCTGAGGTGTTTCGTCAAAATAGATCATCAATTCTTCTACTTGCAGTGCATGTTTTTTGCCTAAGAAGTACAATTCGAATGGTTCCAAAGCTCCAGTTTCTCGTTGTCGTAGTCCTTGGACAAGTGCTTGAACGTCTTTAATCATTTGGTTAGAACACTTCCACGATTTCAAAAAGGAACGAATCTCATTTTCTTTTAGACCCAGTTGGCTGATCAATAATGTCCATACTTGGCTCTCTTCTTTCAATGGGACGGATGGTAATTCAGCAAAACGTAAAAGTGCTTCGCCTTCTTCTTTCAAACCGGGACAGCAAATGTAGCACTCTGTTTCAATAAATGCATAGATTCCCGCGGCCCGTTCATTTCCCAAGAGCATCTTGATGAATTCCACATTTATACGTTCTACAGATATTTTACCTAATAGCTCGTGGTTTTCTTTGATGGCGTAGAAGGTTTCTTCCTCTAATTTGAACCCTAGTTGACTGACAAAACGCAACCCGCGCATCATTCGTAAGGCATCTTCATGGAACCGCTCATGAGGATTGCCTACAGCTCGCAAGATCTGTTCTTCTAGATCTTGCAGACCATCGAACAAATCGATGATTTCTCCGTCTTCTTTCAAAGCAAACGCATTGATCGTAAAATCTCTTCTTTTCAAATCTTCTGCCAACGAACGAACGAATTCGACATGATCTGGTCTACGGTAGTCCTGATAAGTTGATTCCGTCCGAAATGTGGTGATCTCATATTGTTCATTATTTTCTAATACCAACACAGTTCCATGTTCGATCCCAATATCTATCGTTTTTGGAAAAAGCTGTTTGATTTCTTCTGGAAATGCGCTTGTTGCGATATCCACATCATGGATTGGCTGGTTCAGCAAGATATCACGAACACTTCCACCTACAAAATAAGCTTCATATCCTGCATTCTCTAATTTTTTCAGAACTGGAATTGCCTTTTGGTATTCCAGAGGTAATTGTTTTAATTTCATTTTTCCAACCTTTCCTGCGTGTTTCTTGTACTGAGATAAAGACTCAGTTGCATGGTGACTGTTTGACAAGTCCGTTTCAGAGTCTTCAAGGCCAGGACCACTTCATCTTGTTTACTCGTCCTTACGCTCAAAGCGATTATGGTCTCTTTGATTGAATTTTTCCATGTTTTTTTCAAAAACTTCAGTTAAGTCGATATTCAATGAATTAGCCATGATCATCGTAACGAATAAAACATCACCAAGTTCTTCTGCTACCGAGTTAACTGGTTCAGAAGCCTTTTTGCTTTTTTCTCCATAAGTGTGGTTGACTTCTCTTGCCAATTCACCTACTTCTTCAGTTAATCGAGCCATCTGAGCTAATGGAGAGAAATACCCCACCTTGAATTGCTGGATATATTCATCCACTTCCTGCTGCATACTGTATAAAGAACGCTTTTTATCCATCTTTTTCCCTCCAAAACTATCTTACCAAAACTTTAACGCAAATCCTAGATAAGAGCAATTGAGAAAATCGAATTTCCATGCTACATTTAGGAAGGAATTTCTAAATGGAAATTCTGTGAAAATACATAATTGAAAGCTGGAATTCATATGGTCAAACGAAAAACAGTAAAAGAAGTTCTTTTTATCATTATAGGAACAAGTATTTATGCATTTGGTCTTGTTTACTTGAACATCGCTAATCATTTAGCAGAAGGGGGAGTCTCAGGGATCACCTTGATCTTAAGAGCTTTATTTGGTATTGATCCAGCTTATACGACTTTATTAATCAACATCCCATTGATTGTACTAGGAGGAAAGATCCTCGGTAAACGTTCCTTGGCCTATACTGTTCTAGGTACACTTTCTTTGTCATTCTTTTTATGGATCTGGCAAAGGGTTCCACTAGAAATCAATTTACAGCATGATCTACTGATCGTTTCTCTACTTGCGGGTTTAGTTGCAGGTGTAGGAAGCGGGATCGTCTACCGCATGGGTGGAACAACAGGTGGCAGCGATATTATTGCTCGGATTTTAGAACAAAATTACGGCATCACTATGGGGCGTTCCCTATTGGCATTTGATATCATCGTCTTACTTGCTTCATTAACCTATATCGACTTGAAACGTATGATGTATACATTGATTGTTTCGTATGTTTTCAGTCGTGTGATTGATTCGATCTTAGATGGCGGATATTCTGCAAAAGGTCTACTTGTCGTCTCCAACAAAAGCGAAGAGATTGCACCACTACTGATGACCGGTCTGCAAAGAGGTGTGACTTTCCTTTCTGGAGAAGGCGCATTCTCTGGTAATTCAAAAAAAATCATCTATATGGTCGTTAGCTCTAGTGAATTAACTGAAGCTAAGAGGATCGTCCATGAGATTGACGAAAAAGCTTTCCTTTCAATCATCAATGTGCATGAAGTGGAAGGGCAAGGCTTTACTTATTTGAAGCCACAGACAAGATTACTGAAAAAACTATAAGAAAAAAGACAAAGATTGGCTATGAGGAAAGATTCCACATCCAGCTGACCTTTGTCTTTTTTAGTACTATACTATTTTTAACTAATTGTTATGTTCACTTACCCGGTTACTTTTCTTTTGTGTCTGCAAAAGGATCTTTCGGTTAACTTCATCAGATAATTTCAAAAAAGCATCCCTATCTCCATCTTCTAGTGCTTGATCGATTTGAGCATAAAGCATTTTTAGTTTTGCCTCTTCTTCTTTTTCTTGAAAATATCGTTCGATTAATTCAGTATCCTCTTCACTGACTGAAGAATCCCAAGAAGAAAATGGATTGTCTTCTAAGATAGATAGATATTCTCTTGTCTGCCAAGCATTTTCGAATATACATTCCACATATAAAGGCTTTTTCCAATTCAAACGGATTTCATGAAAAATCTGGTCTGTGTCCGTAAATTCTTTTCCCTGCAAAAACAATTTCATGGGTTCCCCTTCAACAGATAGATCACTGATCTGCAGTCCTCGATCCGCAAAATTCGCCCCTTCAACAAAGTGGACATTGCTTAAAATCGCTTCATGATTGGCAAGATAATTCAAGATCCAAAAAACTTCTCTTCGGCTAAAAGATACATGATTGACCATCCACGTTAAAAAATTCTTCTTTTCCCGTACATCAATTAGCATTTTTCTCACCTCTCTGTTAGGTCATCTAATAATGACAGTGCCTCCATATCTCCTGGTTCAAGTGTTAAATAATAAGTCAATAATTCTTGCGCTCTTTTCAGCTGCCCTTCTTCTCTTAAGAAAAAGGCATACTCTTTCAAGAAATCTGGTTCATGTGATAGTTCATGATAAGCCTGTTCATAGTGTACAGCTGCAACGGTAAAGTCTTCTAATTCATTATAAGCATGGGCTAGGTTCCATTCTGCATAAGGATTAGCAGTTTCTTCCATCTGATTGATCACTTGTATCACATCTTCATATCTTTCATCATCCAAGTAAAGATTGCTTAAAGTAAGTAATGTTTCATCTTGTTTGTCTCCTACTTCTAAAGCTTTCAGTAAAAGTTCTTCTGCTCGCTGTCTATCATGCAGACGGAAAGCATTTTCCGAGGCCAGGTGATAAAGTTCGACTTGGTAAGGATTTTCTTTGATTCCTTCTTCTAACACTGTTTGTGCTTCTTCAATCATTTCTTCTTCTTGAAGAGCTTGTCCTAGATATAGATATAACGATTGATAATGCGGATTAACTTCTCGAAGTTCTTCCAGATAGTTGATTGCCTGCTGATTTTCTTTCAATTGAAGATTCGTAAAAGCTAGCTGGAACAGTCGATCATCTGTCCTTTCTTCTTTCAGTGCTTCTTCTAAAGGTGCGATAGCTGCTTCGAATTCTCCTTGCATACTTAAGGATTGTCCTAAACGTTCCTGCATCGAGATTCCTGAAATTTCATTTATCCCGCTTGCCAACAATGTTTCATAAACCACTGCTGCCTCTTTGAAACGATCAACTGAAAAATACAATTCAGCTAGCGCAAACTGGATCAATGGTTCATCAGGAAGCAACCCAGCTGCTTCTTTCAATTTTGCTTCACTCACTTCAGGGATTCCGATAACTTGGTACAAATCAGCTATCGCCAATAAGCTTTGCGGATAGTAATCACTTTGCTTATCCACTTTTTCCAGGTATTCAAAAGCTAAGTCGATCTCATTATCTTCGATTGCAATTTCTGCTAACGGGATGTTCAGTCCGTCATTTTCTGGGTATTGGTTGATCAGTTGTTCAAAAATCTGTTTTGCTTCGATCAAAAAGCCAATAGCCAGCAATTCTTCGCCTAGTTCAGCTAATATATCTGCTGGGTCTTCTTTTAATGCTTTTTCTAAAAAGATTTGTGCTTGTGACAAGTCTTCATCTGATAAAGCTTGCAACATTTTTTCGCTATTTGTATTCATTTCAATTCCCTCTTATTTCACTGACGATTTGTTGAAATACCGTCATTGTTCTCAATAATTCTTTTTCGTTTGGACGTTGGTATCCGTCTATTATACCTATTTTTTCTAAAACAAGTATTTTTTTGCTTTTTTCTGCCAAAAAAAGAACTTTTTCCAAATACTCCATCTTTGAAATCTGTTCCAGCCAGTGGATTGGATAGCCAAGCAAGTCCAGCCACACAAAAAAGTTTTTTAGTTGGAAATCAAAAGGATATGCTTGGAGATTCCACACGAAATGAAACATCATTCCTAAAAATTTTTTCATACTAGCAGAAAGTAGATGGCCATTTTCGGTCAGATAAAAAGCTTGTTCAAACAGTTTACCATAATTTGACAGGTTTTCTGCCTCTAATTGATAAAAATAGATCATTTCTTCGATCATCCCGGCAAACGGCCGAGTCGTTAATTGCTTTTTATTTGGATAGTTTTTATACAGATTTTGCAAAAAACGATGATCACAAATCATTCCGCAACAGATAAAAGTCAAAAAGTCAATCTGCTTTCCGTCCACTTGCCGCTCGCTGATCGTTTGATCATAAACGATGCGTTCTGGCAGATTGATGGTTTGCAGCACTACACGATTTGGTAGCTGTAAAATCGTCCGCTGCGGTGTTAATGCTCGGCTTAGAGAACGGATCGATACAGGGATCATCCATAGTGATGAATCAAGGGTTGTATGTTTTTGAAAAAAACCTGCCAGATCCATGATCCCTTCATTTCCAAATCCGATGACAAACATGGATTGATTTTCGGGATAGCGTTTGACGAAATCAAGCAGGTTCTTTAATTCTGTTAAATGATTGCATTGAGTGTTGGCACAAATATACCAGTCATTGTTTGCTTGATTTGCAAATAACGGGTTGATCTTATCTGCAAACAAATCATAATAGCGCTGATTCGTTAAAAATAAGATTGGCTGATCAATGGAAAGTTCTCTTAGCTGGCTGACTAGCGTTTCTCCGTAAAACACTTTCGTCAACGCATCTTCTACTTGATAATCAAGTTCCATACGCATCCCTCCTCTTCTTATTTTTATTTTACCATTAGTAAGCAAATTCTAGAAAAGATAAGAGCAAAGCTCACCTCATAACTTGGAAATAAATAAAAATTAAATAAAATACATGCGTTTTCTATGTATGACATACGGATTCGGAATCTCTGTCTCTTATTTATTCCTTTTCTGCTAGGAAATAAAAAGAAAAGCACTTGTAGCCCTAGAGCCACAAGCGCTTTTTCAACTGTCTTATTTAACAGCGTCTTTTAATGCTTTACCTGGTTTGAATGCAGGTACTTTGCTAGCTGGAATTTCGATTTCTTCACCAGTTTGTGGGTTGCGACCTTTGCGAGCTGCGCGTTCGCGAACTTCAAAGTTACCAAAACCGATTAATTGAACTTTTTCGCCGTTAGCTAAAGCATCTTGAATAGTTGAAAATACAGCATCTACTGCTGCAGTTGCATCTTTTTTAGTTAAATCAGTAGCTGAAGCAACTTTTTCGATTAATTCTGCTTTGTTTGCCATGGATAGATTCACCTCCTCCACAAGAGATATGATAGAAATATCATTTAGTTAAAACTTTCTGAGTGGTCCAGAAGTTTAAAAAGAAATATTGATTAACTTCAATATTCTGTTATCACGATATCATATGAACCGCTTAATAGCAAGGTTTTTACCAATTTTCACATGCTTTTTTTAGTCATAGAAACGTAACAAACGAAACTGTCTTTTTCTTTTGAAAAAAAAACGTCGATATGGTAAAATGCCTATTTTCTCCTACGAGGGATAATTCGGATGGACGTCCCTTCAAAAGTAAATGCTTTTCTGATTTGATTTTCTAAGAAACGTTCATAAGAAAAATGCATCAATTCCTCTTCATTGACAAAAACGACAAATGTAGGTGGTTTGACAGCGACTTGTGTAGCATAAAAAATCTTCAGGCGTTTTCCTTTATCTGTTGGTGTTGGATTGATTGCTACAGCATCCATAATGATATCATTCAACACAGCCGAAGAGATACGAAGATTCTGGTTCATACTTACTTGTTCGATCATTTCAGGCAGACGTTCCAACCGTTGTTTAGTCACTGCAGAAACAAAAACGATTGGAGCGTAATCAAGATACCGGAATTCATCACGAATCTCTTGTTCGAAATCACGCATTGTATTGGTTTCTTTCTTTACAAGATCCCATTTATTCACAACCATAATAATTCCACGACCAGCTTCATGGGCGTAACCCGCTACTCGCTTGTCTTGTTCCCGAATCCCTTCTTCAGCATTCAGTACCATCAAAACGATATCAGAACGGTCAATGGCACGCATTGCACGCATCACGCTGTATTTTTCAGTATTTTCGTATACTTTTCCGCGTTTACGCATACCAGCTGTATCGATCATTAAGAATTTCTGACCACTTTCAGAAACGAAGTGGGTGTCGATTGCGTCTCGGGTCGTTCCTTCAATATCCGAAACAATTACACGTTCTTCTCCTAAAATCGCATTGATCAAAGAGGATTTACCAACATTTGGGCGACCAATCAAACTAAACTTAATCGTGTCGTCGTCCTCTTCTTCAGTCTCTTCAGAGAAATACTTCACTGCTTCATCTAAAATATCACCAATCCCTAGTCCATGGCTTCCTGAAACAGGATAAGGATCGCCTAGCCCTAAGGAATAAAATTCATAGATATCGTTTCTCATTTCTGGATTATCTACTTTATTGACTGCTAAAATCACTGGTTTATTACTTCTGTATAAAATTTTCGCAACCATCTCATCTGCGTCTGTCACGCCTTCGCGTCCGCTGACTACACAAATGATTACATCTGCTTCTTCAATCGCGATTTCTGCTTGATGCTTGATCTGATCCATAAAAGGTTCATCGCCAAGATCAATTCCGCCTGTGTCGATCACGCTGAATTCTCGACCTAACCATTCACCTTTTGCATAAATACGATCACGAGTTACTCCAGGAGTATCTTCGACAATCGAGATACGCTCACCAGCGATGCGGTTAAAAATCGTAGACTTACCGACGTTCGGGCGGCCAACGATTGCAATTGTTGGATTTGCCATATTATTTCCTCCTCACAAGTTTCCAATCTCACTTAGTTTAACGAATGCATTGCCAACTTTCAAGCATAGATTGTCAATTAAACGAAGTATTTTTATTCCTTATTGAAATACTAATCGCTTTTCAAAAGAAAAACTGAGACAAAAGCAGCTGCTTTCATCTCAGTCACAGATACAAAATCAATTATTTTTCAGAATCATCGGTTGCTTTTTCTTCTACTTCTTCTTTCAACGCATCACCTAAAATGTCTCCCATAGTAAATCCAGTATTTTCTTCTGGTAATTCATAAGACTCAACATTTTTTGGTTCTTCTTCTGAAGCTGGTTTTTCTTCTAAAGCCTTGATACTCAATGCAATACGATGTTCTTCTGGATGGATCTCTAATACTTTCACTTTCACTTCGTCACCTTCATGAAGCACTTCATGTGGTGTCGCAATATGTTTATGTGAAATTTGAGAGATATGGACTAGCCCTTCTACTCCAGGGAACACTTCAACAAAGGCACCGAAGCTTGTCAAACGTTTAACTGTTCCGTCTAATACTGTGCCAACTGGAGCTTTTGTATCGATTTCTGACCAAGGTCCAGGCTGTGTGTCTTTGATTGACAAGGAAACACGTTCTTGTTCAGGATTGATAGACAACACTTTGACATTTACATCATCATTGACAGCCAATACATCACTTGGTTTTGCTACATGACTATGTGAAATCTCTGAGACATGGACTAGACCGTCAATTCCGCCTAGGTCGACAAATGCGCCAAAATCAGTAAGACGTGCAACACGTCCACTGAGAACATCTCCCTCATGGATAGTTGAAAGAATTTCTTTTTTCTTTTCTTCTCTTTCGTTTTCCACTACCGCTTTATGCGATAAGATCAAACGATTTTCTGATGGTTCGATTTCGATGATTTTAAAGCTCAATGTTTTGCCTTTATAGTCTGAAAAGTCTGCAACAAAATGATCTTCCACCATTGATGCAGGGACAAAACCACGTACACCGACGTCAACGACTAAACCGCCTTTGACAACATTTGTAACAGGTGCTTCGATCACCTTGCCCTCTTGGAAATCTCTTTCGATATCTTCCCAAACTTTTTTAGCATCTAAACGGCGTTTTGAAAGTAGGTAGCTGCCGTTTTCTTTATCTTTGCCGATCGTACTGATAACGACTAAGTCTAATACATCACCGACTTTTACTACTTCGCTGATATCTTCTACCGGCAAAGTTGATAATTCTTTTGCCGGAACGACTCCTTCAACTCCAGCCCCTTCGATTCCGACAATCACTTGTTTGTCTTCAATGACTAAAACTTCGCCCTTAACAACATCGCCAACTTTTACTTCTTGTACGCTTTTCATTGCGTCTTCCATTGACTGGTTGTTCTCTTGATTTTGATCAAATTCTGTCATAACACTTGTCCTCCTAACCAACATTCTGCCGTAAGTACGGTACTGTTTTTAGTTTAATTGATTATTCAAAAAAAATAAAGCGATTTCGTTCGTTTTCCTTGAAAAAACAATTGTTTTTCATTTTTTTTCTTAATTTAAAAAAGAAGATAACCTTTTTTCAAAACAACAGCTTTTATTGCTGCAACGACTTCTGGAATCGATTTGCCAGTCGTATCGATACGAACAGCATCCTCTGCTTGCTTCAGCGGAGAGACGTCCCTTGTTGAATCATAATGGTCTCTTTCCTGTATCTCTTTCGTCAGTGTTTCAAGATCAGTCGGAATTCCTTTTTCTTGGTTCTCTTTGAAACGTCTTTCTGCACGCTCACTTACGCTTGCTACTAAAAAGATTTTCACTTCTGCATTCGGTAATACAGCTGTCCCGATGTCTCTTCCGTCCATGACAACGCCACCGCGTTCCCCTATTTTTCGTTGGATAGCAACTAATTCTTCTCTGACTTTTCCATGTGCAGAGACTTCAGAAACAGCTTTTGTGACATCTGGTTGACGGATTTCTAAAGTCACATCTTTTGATGCTATGAATACATGCTGTCCATTTTCTTGTTGCGAAAAAGAGATAGGATACTTTTTGATCAGCGAAACTAGCCCTTCTTCATCTGAAAAAGATACATTGTTCGTAATAGCTAAATAAGTTACTGCGCGATACATGGCACCGGTATCTGTATAAATATAATTCAATTCTTTTGCTAATATCTTGGCAACGGTACTTTTCCCAGATGAAGCAGGCCCGTCGATTGCAATACTGATTTGTGTCATGATATAACTCCTTTTTCTCAAAAAAAAAGCCGCAAAGCGCGGCTATTATTATTTAATTCTTAATTCTTGACCAGGGTAAAGCATAAAGTTGTTTGGATCTAAGCCATTCAATTCAAACAATTGATCAGTGGTGATCCCTGCACGCTCAGCCACTTGTTTTGGACCTTCACCTGCTTGAACAGTCGTTGTTGAACCGGCTGCAGCTGATGAAGAAGGTGTTGTTTCTGCTGCATTGCTGCTTGAATCCCCTGCTTGATAAGTTGCCTCACTTGAGGAAGTCGGTGTTGTCTCTGCTGCAATACTGCTTTCTGACGTTACACCTGTATCTTGAGACACAGTAGATTCTTCCGCGATTGTACTAGATTCTACTGTTGAAGTCTCAGTTGACTCCTCTTTTGTTGTACTTGTAGAACTTTCAACTACTGATGTCGAAGTTTCAGAAGAAGTTGCTGCTGTTGCATTGTTGCTTGATCCATTTCTGATCCAGAAATAAGCACCTGCTGGAATAGCGATACATAAGACCAGTAAAATCAAAAATAGCGAAAGAAATAATGTATTTCCTTTCTTTTGTTGTCTCTGAGAACTTCTTGATGAAACTTCATCATCTGTATCGTAGATTGGTTGTTCCCATGGTTCTTGTGTTTCGTTATTTTCTGTAGATTGATGTCTATCTTTTCTGCTCACTGTTTTACCTCCTAAACTCTATCGTGTGTATTATACCATAGGAAAAAGTGTCTTGTCCTAAAAAATCAATGTTCCATGTTTTTTTTAAATAAATTTAGTAAAATCGTTTCCCAATGAAGTTGTTCAGTCTTAGAAAAAAGCTTCCTCTTTGGCAGAAGTTCTGCTTTTGCTCCATCAATATCACAACAATTCTGCGGCTTTTCGGAGAGTTTTTCGCCAAAATAAGCTAAGATGAATTTTCTGCGGCAGTTTTCTTCATTAATATAGCGAAGCATCTGCTGCAGGCGGAATTCTTTTTCTTTTTCCTGACGTTTGAGCCGTTCCACCCAATTTTCTGGTTTTTCAGACTGCTGGATCAGCTCCATCCATTTTTTTTGCAGCTCATCAAAGGGAGCTTGCTCTGTGGCATATTCCAAATAAAGCTCAAAACTTTGTCGCTGTTCTCTAGAAAGTTGATTAAAGAAATAATGGATACGTTCATCCCCACTTTGATAAAAAAGAATTGCTGCACTTTCTTCCTGATCTCTGCCTGCTCGACCGATTTCTTGTACATAGTTTTCTAGACTGTCTGGCAAATCATAATGGACCACATAACGGATATCAGATTTATCGATCCCCATACCAAATGCATTCGTAGCAATGAGAAACTGCAGCTGATTTTTTACAAACTGCTGTTGAAGTTGTCTTCTTTGAGCTGCATCAAGACCACCATGATAGTATCCAACTGTAAAACGTTCCCTGAATAAATGATACAATCGTTCGACTTCTTTTTTTGTTGCACAATAAATGATTGCCGCTCCTTGTGCTCTTTCCATGAAGTGTTCAAGTTCTTGTTCTTTTTGCTGCGTTTTCCGAACAAAAAGCGAGATATTTTGCCGATTGACTGATTGTCTGATCTCTTTTGGTGGTCGATCAAATAGTACATGACGTATATCTCTTGCTACTAAATCTGTTGCTGTCGCCGTTAGTGCCAGTGTGACCGGGTTTCCTAAAAGCTTTCGGATTTTTCCTAACTGTTGATATTCTGGACGGAAATCAACTCCCCATTGAGACACGCAATGAGCCTCATCTACTACATATAACGCAATATTTTGTTTTTTCAGATGCTCTAAAAGAGAAGGATTAGTCAACATTTCGGGACTCAAAAACAAAAATTTATATTGCGATAGACGACGGAGGACGTATCTTCTTTCAGATTGCGAAAGTAAACTATTGAAAGCAGCTACTCGTTTCTCCCCTCGTTTTTGTAATTGCGTCACTTGATCTTCCATTAGAGAAAGCAGCGGTGACACGATGATGACCAGACCTTCCATTAAATACCCCGTCAATTGATAGCAAAGGCTTTTTCCCGTTCCTGTAGGCAAAATAGCGAGAGTATCTTCTCCATCAAGCAACGCCTGAATAATTTCTTCTTGGCCGGGACGAAATGAATCAAATCCAAAATATTTTTTTAATTCATTTATTAACATTCTGTATCGCTTCCTTTCTCAATAGATAGATTTGATACAAACGAAATTCTCCATAATCTAATTGTCCATCTACATTCCATTCGCTAAAGCGCCACTCTCGCACGGTATCCTTATTTGGTTCCAAACGTTCGATTGTTTCTGCAGAGAGAATCTGCTCGTATGGAAAATCATCAAAAAACAAGGCCCACTCAATAAGATGATCTGTTACTGTTCCTCTTTTTAAATGACGGATTGCCATGATCTGGTCAATTGTCTGACCATTCATAAACATCTGCTTGGTGATCATCATGCTTTGATTGAAATTTTGCTGTAATAATGAATCGATCAAAGTGTGCCAAAGCGAATCTGGCCGTTTTTCGATTTGTGCTAACAAAAGGTGGATACATCTGCTTTGTTGCAGATAAACCGCTGACTCATCATTGTTTTTTGCCAGCTGATAAGGAAGCAGCCCTGTTCGCTCATTTCCAGATAATTGGTTAGCTAAAAAATCTGCTGCTTCTTCTGGTATCTCCGAAAACAGCTGCACCAAACTCTCATACGCAGCATCAATCAAAATTTCACGTGGCAATTGGCTTTCACTAAGCCATTTTTTTAGTTGGAAAGTATAAAAAGGACTTGTCTCTGCTGGAAGATAGTCTTGAATACCCGTTGCCAGATTAGAAATTACTTGAACAGCAAATTTAATGAGCCGCCAACTAGTTTCCCCTGTTCTGCCATAGCGGTCAAAACGCAAACCAGTATGTTCTATTTGATGTTCGGACAACATATCAGCCCCTGCAGGCGTTAGCTTTGCTTCATTTTCATTTATTTCGATCCAACCTTGCTGCGCAATTTTTTGCAAAATTTGATAAAACTTATCCTGCTTCAATTCTGGAAAACTGTTATGGATAAACAAAAGTTCGTGGGTAAATCCATAAATAAGTACTGAAGTCGTTCGTTTTCCCACAAGGAGTTGGTAAAGAGAACTAATCCGCAGCTTGTGTCCTGATGAAAATAGCGATAAAATAAAAACAATCATATTATTCTCCTTAAGTTAGGATGGTTAGAAATGTCACTACTATGTAAACTTGTACCTGAACGCTGTATTGCATGCGGTCTTTGTCAAATCGAAGCGCCAGATATTTTCGATTATGATGAAGAAGGAATCGTTTTATTTGCCCAAGAACCAGAGGCTCATCAACAGTTCGTGATGCCGGAAGAAGAAACATATGTAAAAAAAGCGTATCAAAAATGTCCAGTTCGAGCGATTTTATTAGAAAATAAAATATAAATATAAACGAAACTTTAAAAACGTACACTAAGTTCTCTAAACTTGAAAATAAGCCGGGATCTGTTTCTCTTGTTCCGTGAAATCCCGACTTATTTTGAAAGATTCATTTGCTATCTATAGTTAATTGACTAGTTTTTTCACGGACCCTATAGGACCCATTTATATTATTTCAACTTTTTCAGCCAGTTTTCCAATGTATTGACGATCACAGTTTGCTGGTCTGCGTTAGAAATTTCTGCCTCTCCATCTCCTTTTTGCTCACCATAGCTGCCAAAACCTCCATGATTTCCGCCATTGATTGATACATACTCTGTTCTTTCCGGTAAATACTGCTTAGCTTCTTGATAAGCTTCCTGATTCAATACTTTATCTTTTGTCGCCGTGATCGATAAAACAGGGACAGCTGATTCTGTCAATGTTCCTTTTTTGTCGGGGTAACTTGCCATGAAGAATACCCCTTTTAAATGTTTGTCTGAATGATTCTTATTGACATAACGACTTGCCATTACGCCACCTAATGAATGGCCACCGATCACATAATCGGAATTTGGAAAATCTTCTTTGACCTTATCCGCTTTGTTTCCGCCCATCACTGCTAGATCAAGTGGCATTTTGACAATAGCGACTGAAAAGCCGTTTTTTGCTAAATCTTGCGCCCAAATACTATAACTTTCTGGCTCTACGAGAGCACCAGGATAAAAAATAAGTAATGGAGACTTTCCATGATTCTTTTTCTCTCCTTCAAAAAATAAGTAATCTTCTTTGTTTTTTCCTTCTTTTACCAACACTTGCGCTTCTGACGATGGTTCGTACGTATTTTGCTGTATATAGTAATAACCGGCTCCACCGAGTAATCCTAAAATGATGACTAAGCCAATTAGTATTCGTCTAAATATTTTCACTTTCTCCCACCTTTTCTATCTGAGTGACCCCTTTTTCTTAATCAAGTATGATTATACCTTAAAAAAAATAAGAGAGAAATGCAAACTTTCCAGCATCAAATAAAAAAAGACGGAATATCCATTTGAATATCCGCCCTTTTTGTATGTTTATTTTTATTTAGCACATAAACGATACACAGCTTCTGCATAAATTTCCATTGCTGTATACATACTACTTAATTCCCATCGTTCATTCGCCTGGTGCATAAAGTCAGGAGTATCAGGGAACATCGCACCGAATGCCACACACTGGTTCATCGTACGAGCAAAAGTAGCGCCGCCTGATACAAACGGTTCAGTCATGTCTCCAGTAATATCGCGATATGTCCCCAATAGATTTTTCACTAACTCACTGTCTAGTGGCACGTATAATGAATCAAGGAAGTCAAATTCTTCATAAGTCAACCCATATTTTTCTGCTGTTTTAGTTAATTTAGCTACTAAATCATCTTTCTTGAATGTAACAGGGATTCTCATATCTACACCGATTTTTGTTTGTTCTGGTGTGATTTCCAAACTTGCAAAGTTCATCGTTAGCTCGCCGGATTGTTCATCTTCTGTTTTGCCCACGACAGCTTCACCAGTTGCATTTTCTTGAACTAATTTTCCTAAGAAATTGATTGGGCCAAAATCGAATACTTCTGAAAGAGCAATTGCCAGACGAGAAATAGCATTCACTCCTTGTGCTGCATCTTTCGCGTGGATACTTTTACCAAGAACGACGATGCCTTCACCTTGTTCTTCGAAATCGAATTCGTGTTTTTTCAATGCTTCTTTTACTTCAGAAAGCTTTTCTCCAGAGTAAGGAGCTGCATCAGGAACAACATTCAACGCTCCTCCAGCTTTTACAGAAAACTCGTTCGTTCCTGGTCCTGTCAAGTAAGCTTGCAATAAGCCTTTTTCTGCATAAATTAAAGGAAATTCAGCATCTGGCGCAAATCCTTGCGTAATTCCTTCTTCTTTTTCGTTATATTTTTCTAAACAACGCCATAAATTTTCTTCATCTGTACCAAAGATAAAACGAATACGTGTCTTGAATTCCACGCCAGCATCAATCAAAGCTTTGACGGCATACATTGCCGCAATAGAAGGACCTTTGTCATCTTGGGATCCGCGACCAACTAACCAGCCGTCTTTTATAGTTGGATCGAATGGTTTTGTTTCCCAATTATTTTCGTCCCCTGCTGGAACAACGTCCATATGACACAAGATACCGAATAATTCATCTCCAGAGCCAATCTCTGAATAACCGTAATAGCCTTCTGGATCTTTAAATGTTCTAAATCCTAGCTTTTCACTGATTTCCAATACTTTATCCAAAGCTTCAATCACTTTTTTACCGAAGGGATGTCCTTGTCCTGAATCTGCTTCATCTAGTACGGAAGGAATTCGGATCAATTCGCTCAATGATTCTAATGCTTGTTCATGATGTTGTTCTGTCACAAATTTTTTCATGATATTATCCTCCTAATATGTTAAAAAGGGTCATGTCAAATTCCTCCGACACAACCTCTTCTTCTCAAATAATGACGTTTTAAGCCTGCTCCATCAGCAAGCAGAATGTTCTTAACAAATGATGAAAGAAAAAACACTCACTGAATGGAGCTATTGACTTGTCCACGTGCTTATCGATAGCCGTTTATCGGTTTCTTCATTCTTATGATAGACCTTGTACCTGTATTTGTCTAGGTTTAGAACATTGCTGCTACACCTAGGATCACACAGATGGCTACAAATAATATCGCAATTAATTTACCGGTAAATTTCCACCACACTGAAACATCGAAACGAGCAATTGCTACAGCACCCATTACGATAGCAGATGTTGGTGTAATTAAGTTTACTAAACCAGATGCAGATTGATAAGCAGTGATTACTAAATCCTTACCGACGCCGGCAAATTCACCCATAGGTCCCATGATTCCCATTGTTGCAGCAGCTAAGCCGGAAGTTGAAGGAATCAAGAATGACATAGGGATATAGAAAATAAATGTAATAATGATGAATACACTTGAAGATAATGAACTTAATCCTTGTTCGCCCCAATGTAAGATGGTGTCTGTGATTAATCCATTGTTCATAACCACTTGGATACCACGAGCAACAGCTACTACGATTGCTACACCGATCAAATCAGAAGCACCAGCTAAAAATTCAGAGACAAATTCAGACTCTTTCATGCCATAAGTGATTGCTACTACGATGGACATTACTAAGAATAACATAGTAATTTCTGGGAAGTACCAGTCACCTAATGGAAGCATGCTTTTACCTAGAACAGTACCTAGTACCGGAAGGTTTGTTAACCAGTTTGTCAATGATTCAAAAATCGTGAAATTCGCATTCAAGGTTGTCCAAGGAATCAAACTGATGATCATGATACCAAAAGTAATAAAGAACAATACATTAACATGTTTTTGTTTTTTCGTGATTACTTCTTGACGACCGATTGCTTCAATATCGAAATGCTTCATATCTTCTTTACGTTGGTTGTATACTAATGATTTTGTTGGATCTTTTTCGATCTTTGATGCATAACGATACACATATACAATAGAAATAGCTAACAAAATAACGAACATCAAGAATCGAAGACCAATACCTTCACCCATCGAAATCCCAACAGCTTGTGAAGCTACGCCTGTTGCAAAAGGATTTACCGTTGAAGCTAGACAGCCTACTTGAGACCCTACTAATACGATTGCTACAGCTACTACTGTATCAAAGCCTACAGCCATCATGACTGGGATCAGTAAAGCATAGAATGGAATCGTTTCTTCTGCCATTCCGTAAGTAGAGCCGCCTAATGCAAATAACAGCATCAATACTGGAATAAGCATTTTTTCTTTTCCTTTGAATTTCTTCACAACTGAAGCAATCCCGGCATCTAGTGCCCCTGTTTTGTTGATAATACCTAAAAATCCACCAACAACCAAAATGAAGAAAGAGATTGGGATTGCAGCAGGTGTTTCTTTAGTTAGCTCCCCCGCTGGTACACCTAGCATCCCATTGATTGGCGCCATGAAAATATCCCACAGCCCTTGAGGATTTTGTTGTACTCGTTCATATGATCCAGCGACGATGTTGCCTGCATCGTCTACACTATAGTGCCCAGCTGGTATAAACCAAGTAAGTACAGCGATTACTGCAATAATAATAAATAAGACCGTATACGCTGAAGGCATTTGAAATTTTTTCTTTTTTGTTTGTTCCATCTTCTTCTTCCTTTCTTTTCCGTTAGAGACAACAATTTTGGCTCTAATGTTATTTTATCAAAAAGAGTATCAGAACAAAAATAATAACACGCATTTTGTAAAACTTTTGTTCAAAAAGTTCGTTTTTCCCTATTCCCTCCTCTTTTTTCAGGTTTTTAAAGCTTTCTTCTTTTTCATTGTAGCGTTTCCTTTTTTTTATAAACAAACATTTTCGTCTTTTAAAAGGAGAAGAATTTCACATTTGCAAAGAATTGATTGATTTTTATGCATAAATCAAAAAAATACTCAAAACAAACAAATAAAACGTTTACATTATTGCATGTCTTGTATTTTTTTCCAAAAAAAAAGACCAAGAAATTTCTTGATCTTTTTGATATTTATTTGACTGCTGTATGACGTTGTTCGAACTGATGTTGTTTTCGACTTAACCATGGAAGAAGTTGCGCATGCAGCACTAAAAAGACAGCGCTCACGATGAATCCTTTGATCAAGTTGAAAGGAACGATCCCAATCAGTACATAGTTTGCTAAAGACATACCTAGCATCTGTGTTGCGTTCAGTCCTAAAAACATTAAGTAAAGAGGCGTAATAACGAAATAATTTGCGATACTCATAAAAATAGTTAGAGCGATGGTTCCTGTAATGACACCTAAAAATTTGTTTCTTCCTTTATGCTGTTTCTTTACACTAAAGAAATAATAAATCGGGAATGTAAAGATCGTTGTTGATAAGAAACTAGCAGTGTCTCCTACCAAATTATCCGGAGAAAAACCTGTAGTCAGCAGATGTAATACTGAACGCAAGAACGCTGTTGCAACTCCGGCCGCTGGACCGAATAAGAACATGCTGATCAATACCGGGATATCACTAAAATCGATCTTCAAAAAACTAAAAGCCGGCATGATCGGAAAAGCAAAATACTGTAAAACTAATGCGATCGCAGCAAACATCGCTACTGCAACCATTTTCTGTACACGGGTGTTCTTCATTTGAAATCCTCCTGTTAGGACTCCTCTTCAGCGAACTTTTTGACGTTTCTCTCCAAATGAAAAAACTCTATTTTCCAGGGAAAATAGAGTTAGAGTTATTTGATCAAGCGTCGTCAAATAAGCTCTATCTTCTTTATCCAGACTATACTGTCGGTATCGGAATTTCACCGATTCAGCTATTTTTTGCAAAATAGGTCGTGGACTATAACCACCGGTCGGGAATTTCACCCTGCCCCTGAAGACGAACCTTATATAATTTTTGTTTACATATTCATTATACATATCTATTCAAAAAACGCAACATCTAACACTTATAAAAAGTAAGTGTTCATTTTGAGTGGTTCAGCAAACTGCTGACTTCTTTTTTGTTCAGTTCACGGTAATCCCCAGGACGTAGGCCTTGTAAAGTCAGATCTCCGTATTTTTCACGTTTTAGTTTTTGCACAGGAAGACCAACTGCTTGAAGCATATTTTTCACTTGATGATTACGTCCTTCGTGGATCGTCAATTCCACAATACTGTGGTTTGTCTTAGGATCCACTGATAAAATTTGGAATTTAGCTGGAGATGTTTTTCGTCCTTCGATCTTTATTCCTTTTGTCAAAGGTGCAAGCATCGATTTTGTAGCGATCCCTTTTACCTTTGCAACGTAAACTTTATCCACTTCATGTTTTGGATGTGTCAGGCGCTGAGCAAAATCTCCATCATTTGTCAGTAGCAAGATCCCCGAAGTATCGTAATCCAGTCGACCTACAGGATAGATACGTTCTTTTACCATCGGCAAAAGATCCGTAACAACTTTTCTTCCTTTGTCATCTGCAACAGCAGAAATAACTCCTTTAGGTTTGTACAATAAATAATAACCGTATTCTTCTTGATAAATTGGGACTTCATCCACTTCCACAGTGTCATGTTTCCCAACTTTTATCCCTAATTCCCTTACAACTTGTCCGTTTACTTTTACACGTCCTGCAAGGATGAATTCTTCTGCTTTTCGACGAGAAGTGATGCCAGCGTGGGCAATTACTTTCTGCAATCTCTCCATTACAATTATTCTCCTTTATTCATTCCATCAAAGAATAGATCTGGTGACACGTCTTCTTCAAGTGAAATTTCCATTTCTTGTGTATCAGGCAGTTCTTCTAATGATTTCAAACCAAAATAATCTAAGAAGTAGCCAGTTGTTCCATATAATATCGGCCGACCTGGCCCTTCTACTCTACCTTTTTCTTCAATCAGTTTATGGGCAGCTAGACGCTGTACCGCTCCTGAAACCTGAACTCCTCGAATCTGCTCGATTTCAGCTCTTGTGATTGGCTGTTTATAAGCGATGATTGCTAAGGTTTCGACAGCGGCTTGAGATAATGTGTTTGATGTCCCTTGCGCATATCGCTTAAGTAAGGGAGCCAGCTCTTTTTTAGTCGTTAATACATAATGGCTTTCCGTTTCAAAAATATGCAAAGCTGAGTGCGAGTTTTGAGTGTAAGATTCTTTTAATTCTTTCACTAAACTTGTGACTTCTGCTTCGCTGAGATTTAACAGTCCGCTTAATTCTTCATTACTGATCCCTTCCTCGCCAACAATAAAAAGAAGGGCTTCAAGTTCACTTAATTTCGTCATGTTCGGTATCTCCTACTGCTGGATAAAGCATAATTGATTCATAGTTTTCTTTTTGTTGCGCAATGATTTGCCTTTTTTTCATCAATTCTAGCAAAGCCATAAAAGTAGTGACAACTTCACTTTTAGAAGGTGACTCAAAAAAAGAATCGAAAGTACAGCCATGCGCATTTCTTTTTATACGCTCTTCGATAAATACCATTCGTTCTTCGATCGTTGTGTCATCGGGCGTGATCGTTTTTTCCACTTTTTGAGAAAATTTCTTACGTTCTAAGATTTTCTGCATGGCACGGATCAAATCGATTTTTTTGACTTGTCCTCGCTTCAACGGCTTTTCAGCATCCGCTAACCCATCGATGTTCATAGGTTCTTTTGTGTAATAAAGACTTCGTTCCTCTGCTTTTTCTGTCAGTCTTTCAGCTGCATATTTATATTTACGGTATTCTAAAAGCTGAGTGACCAATTCTTCTCGAGGATCTTCTTCCCATAATTCTTCATCATCTGTGACGAATTCTTGGACAGGAAGCAATGTCTTGCTTTTGATTGCCATCAATGTAGCAGCCATCACTAAGTATTCTCCTGCAACAGCTAGCTCTAGTGTTTTCATTGTATGGATATAATTCATATATTGCTCCGTGATCGTAGCGATCGGTATATCATATATATCGATTTCCATTTGCTGAATCAGATGAAGCAGCAGATCGAGAGGACCCTCGAATACATCTAATTTAATATTGATCTCCGTCAACTCATTCACTCTTTCTTCTTTTTCTTTGCTAGCCATTTTCCAATGTAAGGCTCTGTGATTTCAGTTGCACGGATGGAGACATCCGGGTACTTTTCCTGTAATTCATCTAACATTTGAAAGCCCATATTCTCACCGCGATAAGACGGATTCAAAGAAATGTCATGGATGATCAGCTGATCGTTCGTTGCCCAGTAAATACCAATAATCCCTTGAATGTTGGTTGAACCTTCTGGCGTAAAGAAAAAAAGTTCATAATCGTCTTCAGATTCGTACGTATCAATCTCCTTCAACAAAGAAGTTTTACCTGTCAGTTTCTTATGGAAACTCAATAGTCCCATAGCAATTTTACGGTTTTCTTTCCGGTAATGTGTTAACATCTTCTCACCTTCCTATGACTAAGCCCTTGGAAAATGCTGCTTATAAACATCCGTCATTCTTTTCTTCGTGATATGTGTATAAATCTGAGTCGTAGAGATATCCGCGTGACCTAACAATTCCTGTACTGTCCGCAAATCAGCTCCATTTTCTAGCAGATGTGTGGCAAAGCTATGCCGCAGCGTATGTGGTGTTACTTCTTTGTAAATCCCAGCCTCTCGTACTAGCTGCTTCAGATTTTTCCAGATTCCTTGCCGAGAAAGACCTTTCCCATGATTATTGACAAATACATGCATTTCAGATGCGTCCTTTACAAGTAATGGACGTGCTTCGTCTAAGTAGCGTTCCAGCCATTGGATCGCATAATCACCTAAAGGAATGATCCGCTCTTTATCTCCTTTTCCAACTGTCTGTACCAGTCCAAGAGAAAGATGAAGATCTCCCAATTTCAATCCAATCAATTCACTGACGCGCATCCCTGTAGCATACATGACTTCCAAGATTGCACGATCTCTTATCCCTAACGTTTTTGACGTATCAGGTGCTTCAATCAGATTTTCTACTTCTGTCAGAGTCAATGTACTTGGTAATTTCTGTGCTTTCTTCGGCGTATCGATATGTTGCATCGGATCATGATCAGTGATACGCTCTTGCCGTAAAAACTGATGGAATCTTCTAAGACTTGAGATCATCCGAGTAACAGTTGCTGTCGCTTTTTTTTCTTCATGCAACTTCTCCAGAAAACGGATGACTAAAAAGCGATCGACATCCTGCCATGAAGCAATTTTCTGCTCCTGTAGAAAATGCAAGTACTGTTCCAAATCACGTTCATAGCTTTGTCGTGTATTGGCGGACAATCCCCGTTCAATATTCAAGTAGTGGAGATAATCGTTGATTTGCTCTTTCATAATAATCCCCCTCATGCCTCTCTATCATATCAGATACCGCTTCATTCTGATAGTCTTTTTCCATAATCTGAGCAAAGAAAAAGCCGTCTAGACACTCAGACGGACTGGTTTCTTTTTTCTTTTTCATAACATTCCTGACAGATTCCATGGAACGTCAGCCGATGATCTTTTACTAAAAAATGATAACGTTCTTCAACTACTTGCTCCACTTCAAGTAAAAGATCCTCTTCTACTTCCTCGATCGTGCCGCAGTTCAAGCATAGTAAATGATGATGGAAATGTTTGGCGCCTTCTTTTCTCAAATCATAACGGGCTAATCCATCATTAAAACTTACTTTATCGACAATTTTCAATTCTGTCAAGATTTCAAGGGTTCGATAAACAGTAGCAAGTCCAATTTCCGGACTCTTTTTTTTCACTAAAAAGAAGATTTCTTCTGCAGATAAATGCTCTTTCTCATTTTCCAAAAGCACAAGCAGAGTAGCTTCTCTTTGCGGTGTCAGCTTAAACCCCGCTTCATGTAGCTGCTGTTTTGTTTTTTTCATCGCCGAAATAGCATTCATGACCATTTACTCAACCCCAACAATTTATAATAATTACAAATAAAAAAAGATATAACACTGTGTTAATTAAAATTATTATAAGCTAGTTAAGAAAAACATGCAAGGGATTCTCAATTAGATTTTTTGACTAATTTTGTCACACCGTTTTCTTGTTTAATCAGTCCTTGTTTCAAAAGATTACCTAATGCGCGCTTAAATGCTCCTTTGCTGATACCAAAAGCTTTCATGATTTCTTCTGGATCCGATTTATCTGTAAAGTTGATTTGCTGATCTGCAGAACGTTCTAAAATGGTTAAAATCATTTGTGCATCATCTGATATAGCTTCATATGCTCTTGGCTTCAATGAAAGATTCAGTACACCGTCTGGTCGGACACCAATCACTCGACCTTTTATCTGCTCGCCTAGACGAGGTTCATTATATCGTTCAGAAGGATGGATAAACCCAAGATAGAAATCTTCCGTTAAAACGTACGTACCTGTTAATTTCAAGCGGTATGCTGTTCCTATCACATCTTTGTTTTTCATTTCTTCTGTTCCATATTTGCTTAAAGATTTGAATATTTTTTCATCTGCTAAACTGCCCCAAATACGGTCTTTTGCATCAACTCTAAGGGAAATCATCAAGCGATCCCCTTTTTTAGGCCATAGCTCTGTCATTGTCGGCAATTCATCAAGAGATACGACAAAGTCTTTATCTGGAAGACCGATATCGACAAACGCACCTAAATCTTTTCGTGTAGCAGTAACGATTCCAAAAGCGTAATGACCGATACGGCTTTTAGGAATTTGTGTAGTGATCCGATTTTCATGTTTTTGATTTTGGTAACCGAATCCTTCAACTGCTTCACCGATTTTGTGTTCACCTTCTGATTTGCTTAAGCCAAAGGTTTGTCCGTTTTTTTGGACAAAGTAGTTTTTTTCATTTTCATCAATAATAATACCTGTAAATATAGTTGCTAATAAATCGTTCATTTTTTTCTCCCTCTATAGTGAAAGGTTTTCTTAATACATTTCTTTGCTATCATAACATAATGTTATCTACTTGAATAGCTGAGCCTTGGTTTGGAAAGGTGAAAAAAGGAGTATGACAACAGTTGTGTCATACTCCCCTTTTTCGAATAAACGGTGTTAAACGGCAGGCTCACAGCCTCTTTCATTTGCCTAAAATTAATTGCTCCCATTTCCTCCGAACCATCCAGTTTTACAGTTGATGGTTACGATGTAAAATGGCAAAGCACTTTCTCCAATGCCTTTCATCAATGCAGATTTTGTTGAAGTGGCATATAGATTGTAATAGCCTTCCCCATTTTCGATTCTGGCTTTTTCTAATCTGTATCCTCCTTCAACGATATATCCACGTTGGATACATGTAGCAATCACTTTGCTTTGGACACCTGGTGCCCACGTCCATGCTGGATTAGATGCATCGGCAATATCACTTGCTCTGGCAGATTTGATTGGCTGATTCGCTGAGTTTGAAGAGGAAGGGGTCGAGGATGCCGCTTCTTGCTGTGCTGCTTGTGCGACCGCAGTTTGTTGAGCGGCTTGAGCTGCAGCTGCTGCTTGAGCGGCTTGTTTTGCTTGTTCTTCAGCTGCTTTTTTCGCTTCTTCTGCTTTTTTCTTTTCCTCTTCTTCTTTTTTCTCTTTATCAGTGAGCATCTTATTTACTTGTTGCAATTGTTCATTCAACTGAGCAGATAGATCTGTATTTTTCACTTTTTCTACTGCTTCTTTTGCCGTCTTGTATTGGTCGCGTGTTGCTGAATCCACTACTTTTCCGTCTTTAAAGACTATAGCTGTTTTTTCTTTAGCTGTTTGCAATTCAGCATATTGATTTTTAGCTTCTGTTTGTGCTTGTTGAATCAATTTTCCAAAATCTGTGTTATCCGTTTCGATTGCTTGGATCTCTTTATCTGCTTTCAACTTGATGTCATATGCTAGATGATCATCGACGATGGCAGGTGCTATGAACCACTCATTCACTTTTTGGATATCTCGGATCTTAGATTGGATATCTTGGTAAGTTGTTTCTAACTCTGAATATCCTTTTTCATTCTTAAGACTGGATAAATCATTTTTTAGTTTTGATAAATCTTGATGAATCATATCTGCACGAATAAATTGATGGTGATCATCTGTATAAAAGGCAGCAAGTTTCTCATGAAGTTCTTCCATTTGTTGCTGTCTTTTTGCTTCTGCTGCTACTTCGGCTTCTACTTTTTGATGATGGTCATAATAAGCCCAGCCTCCCCCACCTAGTAGAAGAACTACTGCTAAAGCGAGATACGGCACTTTTTTTGATTTTTTCTTTTGTGTATTATCTAAATCTTTTTTTTCTGGGTTTGATTCTTGAGGCGTTTTTTCAGTATTTGGCACGATTGTTATTGGTTCTGTTTCTGCTTCAATCAGCTCAGGCTGGTTCTCTTCTTTTTCTATTTTAGCTTCAAGAGCAGTGCTATCTTCACTTGCAGATTGAGTTTCAGCATCGGCTTCATTATTTATTCCATCCGACTCTGTTGCCTTCTTGTCTGCTTTTTCGAGCATTTCTTTTTTATCTGCTTCCGGCAACCCATTCGATTTCTCGTCTTCTGATTGTTTTTCAGACAATGTTTCAGTTTTTTCCGGGATATCCGTTTTTAGATCATTCGTTTTTAATGATTCTTTACCTGCAGCGTTTACTCCACTAATGTCTTTTTCAGTGTCTTTTTCAGCTTCATGTTCTGGTTCTACTTTGTTTTCCTGTGCAATTTTTTCACTGATCATTTTGAGCAGCTCTTCCGCATGCTCTTCCTTTGTATCTTCACGATGTGCTTTGATATAGGCGGATAGTATAGAATTTTCTTCCTCATTATCGACGATTTCTTTTAGTTCAGCTACTCTTCTTTTTTGTTTTGATTCAAGGGTTTCTTCTTGATTCTTTCCTGATGTTTCCGAAGTCTCACGAACAGTCGCTTTCTTCTGTTCCCTTTTTTCTTTATTGGCTACTTTATCGTGAGTAGATGATACATCGTCTTCTGGTTCTGCTTTTTCGAATAATTCCATTACAGATTCTAGAGGTAAATCTTTCAATTCCGACCATTCGATTGGATCGTTTAATTCTGTATCAGGAAAGACTGCATCTTCAGTTGATTTATCCTGCATAGCTGCATCTGTATTTGTTTCTTCAATTGATTCTTTTATTTGCTGATCTTCTGCAGTTAGTTGATGACCGCAGTCTGGACAGATAGTATTCTGCTCCATTTTTTTCGATCCGCAATTTGGACATTTTTTCATCACTTAGCGATCGGCTCCTTTACTAGGTTTACGCTACCATTTAATCTATCATATTCTATACGTCACGCCAATAGCTTATTTTTAGGATTTACTTAAAAATAATGAATGAATTTCCTTCCTATAGAAAAAAAAGCTTGAGACCGCGTAGTCCCAAGCTTTTTTTCTTTTAAAATAAACCAAACCATTTTACTGATTTCTCTTCTGGTCAATAGTTCATGCTTATTCTAAGAAGTCTTTTAATTGTTTTGAACGAGAAGGATGGCGTAATTTTCTCAACGCTTTAGCCTCGATCTGACGAATACGTTCCCGAGTAACACCAAATACTTTCCCTACTTCTTCCAATGTTCTCGTCCGGCCATCATCTAAACCAAAACGTAAGCGAAGGACATTTTCCTCCCGGTCAGTCAATGTATCTAGTACATCTTCCAATTGTTCTTTTAGTAACTCATAAGCTGCGTGTTCTGCTGGACTTGTTGCTTCCTGGTCTTCTATGAAATCACCTAAGTGAGAGTCATCTTCTTCACCGATTGGCGTTTCAAGTGAAACAGGTTCTTGCGCGATTTTCAAGATTTCTCGGACTTTTTCTGTTGGAAGATCCATTTCCGCACCGATTTCTTCTGGCGTAGGTTCTCTTCCAAGGTCTTGCAACAATTGACGCTGGATACGAATCAATTTATTGATTGTTTCTACCATGTGAACTGGAATACGGATCGTACGTGCTTGGTCGGCGATTGCACGAGTAATTGCTTGACGAATCCACCATGTAGCATAAGTAGAAAACTTGAACCCTTTGCGATAGTCAAATTTTTCAACTGCCTTCATCAGCCCCATATTTCCTTCTTGGATCAAGTCAAGGAACTGCATGCCTCGCCCTACATAACGTTTAGCGATACTTACTACTAAACGAAGGTTTGCTTCTGCTAAACGCTGTTTTGCTTCTTGGTCGCCTTCTTCGATTTTCAATGCTAACGCTACTTCTTCTTCCGCAGTTAAAAGGGAGACACGGCCAATTTCTTTCAGATACATACGAACCGGGTCATTGATTTTTACACCGGTTGGCGCAGATAGATCTTCTGTTTTTGCCTGTTCAGCTTTTTTCTCAGCACTTTTCAAGCTGTGAATTGATGGATCACCATTTTCATCCACCACACTGATACCTGCGTCTTCAATCTTTTGGATCAATTTGTCCATTTCATCTGCATTCAAAGTGAATGGTGTAGCAAGCTGATTGGATAAATCATCATATACAACTTGTCGTTTGGGTTTGTTTTCTTTGATGAAAGCTGCTACTGCTGCTTCATACGTTTTTTTATCTGTTCCATTTGCCATAAAAGAAGGCCCCCCTTGAGTAGCTATTTGGCTTGTTTTAACTGTTTCGTTAAATTGATGATTTCAATCGTCAATTCAAGCTCAAGCTGTTTGTTTCCAGTTCGTCTGGCTTCTTGCTGCATTTGTTTTTTTAATGTTATTTCATCAGCTAAGCCAGATTTGCTGATCACATCTAGCAAGTCTTGGATTTCTCGTGGCGAACTTTCTTCTGCCACCGGTAAATATTCGATTTCCACCACCAACCGCCTTAAATTTTCATCTTGCAAAAAGTCTAAAAACTCTGCAAGGTTGAATTCATAATGTTGTGAGACATATGCATCGAATAAAAAATAAACTTCTGCATATGCATCATGAATAAACTGAAATTCTCGTTCTTTTAAAATATTACGGACAGAAACTTCTTTAAATGCACGATATAATAGAATCTGCTCTGCCTTTTCTACTTGCGTCAAAGGTCTCTTTTTCCGTGCAGTTTCTTGTCTCGTAACCTGAGTGTGTTGACTTTCCTGAGGTTCTTGACGATTTTGCTGATTTGTCCTTCGAAGATCGCGCAGTTGTTTTTGTATCGTCTCTCTGCCGATCTGAAACTCTGTTGACAGTTGAGATAGATACATATCTTGTTCGATTGGTGAAACAACTCGGCTAAGTTCAACTAGTAATTCTTCGAGGTATTCGATCTTGTCTTTTTCATTATCTAAATTTTTCCCTTGTTTTAAATAACGTGATTTAAAAGTAAAGACTGTTTCGCGCCCATGAGCCACTAATTCTTGGAAAGATGCTTCTCCATACTTACGGAGATATTCATCCGGGTCGAGTTTTTCTGGAACGACTACGACAGAAAGTGCTAAGCGACTGTTTTGCCGAAGCAATTCAATGCCTCGATTGGTTGCTTCAAAACCTGCGTTGTCTCCGTCATAGCAAAAGACCAATTCTTTCGTCAGCTTTTCCATTTGTTGGATCTGTTGAGCTGTTAGACTTGTCCCCATAGAAGCTAATCCAGTTTTGATACCAGTCTGCCATGCAGCAATCACATCCATAAACCCTTCGAACAACAAAATTTCTCCGTTTTTCCGGATATCGCTTCTTGCTTTATCAAGATTAAATAAAACTTGTCTTTTATTGAACAGTTCTGTTTCTGGACTATTCAAGTATTTGGGCTGATCTTTTTCCTGCCCTTTTTCAGGTGCAAGCCAGCGTCCTGAAAAACCGATCGTCTGGCCTTGAGAATTACGAAGTGGAAACATCACTCTTTGATAAAAACGATCAGACATACGGCCATCATCATGCGTGACAAACAATCCAGAGCGTTCTAACAATTCATTTGAAATTGATTCATTCTTGAATACTTGCTGAAGAAAAGAACGCTCATTAGGTGCAAAACCTATGTTGAATTCTTCAATTAATTCTAAAGACAACCCACGATTTTGCAAATATTCTAAAGCTGGCTGTCCAGCTTTTGTATGCAATAGCATGTGATGATAGATTTCCGCTGCTTTTTCATGAGCAGCAATCAGTTTCCCCGTAGCAGATTCAGGATTTTGGACAGCTATAGTACGCTGACGCCATTGATCTTCTAACGGTATCTGTTCGAAGTCTGCCACTTTTACCACTGCTTCTGGAAAACTTAGACCTTCTAGTTCTTGAAGAAAAGTAAACACGTTTCCGCCCTTACCACAACCAAAGCAATGAAAAATCTGCTTGTCTTCTGCAACAGAAAAAGACGGTGTACGTTCTTCATGAAAAGGACACAGCCCCAAGTAATTTTTACCAGACTTTTTCAACTGGACATATTGTCCAATCACCTCAACGATATTCGTTTGACTGCGTACTGTTTCGATAACCTCTTGAGGAATCCGTTGAGCCATTTTTCCACCCCCTGCTCTATTGATATCTTTTGGGTTTAACAGAAGATATTTCAGGAGAATAACCGGTAAAAAATCGCACTAACTGAAATCAGTGCGATTTTAAAGGACACAATTATACATGTTTGATTGTATCATATTTCATTGCTTTTTCAAGTATAACACATTTCTATCTCATTAAGCATCAATTTGCTACTCTTTTCAGTAACTGATTTTGAATATCAGCCTTCCAGTACAATACTCGAAGAACAATATTTACGAGCATGAATACAAAGAAGTATCCTACGCTCTCTCCCAACCCTAAGTTTACTTCCAAAATTCCATGGAACAGCATTGCAGCTACATATATCCCTACGATCGTCGTTACTGCTAGGAAGATGCGCAATGGGTTGAAGGGATAACAAGCTTTTACAACTGCCATGCAACTGATCCCAATCAGCAAGTAATACATCAAAGTAGTAGTTTCAGCATTTCCCCATGCGAATGTTTTTCCAAGTAGATACACCGCAATGATATTCACTACTACAAGCAAGGCATTTGGTAAAGCATTAATAAGTGCTGTAGGCAAATAACGGTAAGTGATTTTTCTTTTATCTTGTTCAAAAGATAAAAAGAAGGAAGGATACCCTTCAATCGCTAAATCAATCAGCGTGATTTGGATAGGGATAAACGGAAATCCAATTGCTGTAACGGCACATATAATCGATAAAATAAATGAATAAATCGTTTTGATAAAAAAGATGCCTGAGACTTTCGTCACATTGTTGACCACTCGGCGTCCTTCAAATAGGACTTCTGGCAATGTAGTAAAATCAGAGTCCAACAATACCAGATTCGCAATCTGACGTGTTGCTCCATCACCTTCTGCCATAGCAATGCTGCAATCTGCTTCTCTTAACGCCAAAACATCATTCACACCGTCGCCTGTCATTGCAACCGTTCTGCCGCTTTCTTTCAATTCATTTACCAGCAATTTCTTTTGCTGAGGACTCACTCGTCCAAAAACCGTATAGCGATGAGCAGCTTCTCGCACTTCCATTTCTTCAGTAATTTGAGAAAGATCGACATACGCATCATAATTCGGTAATCCTGCACGTCTAGCGATATTGGAGACAGTAAAAGGATTGTCTCCAGAAATCACTTTCAGATCCACACCTTCCTCATGAAGATAAGCTAGTGTTTCTTGAGCGTTTTTTCGGATTGGATCATCGATTTCAAACAGAGCAACCGGCTCAACAAATGCTGGTTTTTCTTCGTTCAATTGCTGATTTGGAGCGATCCCCAACATAAGTACGCGATATCCATTCGCTTGGGCTGTTTTTAGACTGTCCGGAAGCCGATCTTCTTCCACCAAACGTTCAGGCGCTCCTACGTACACGACTCCCAGTTCTGGAAATTCCATCGCGCCCCATTTGCGATCAGAAGAAAATGCGACTTTGTTTGTCACATCATACCGATTAGAAAGCTCAAAATAATCTCTCATAGCCCGCATAGTGATGTTGTTATCACTGCTTTCTGCCAGATACGTCCCCATAATTTCTGGGATGGCTTTCTCGTACAGCGGATGTAGTGCTTCTACCCGCTGGATACTCATTTTTCCTTCAGTAATGGTCCCTGTTTTATCCAAGCATAATGTATCGACATGGGCCAGCGTTTCAATTGAATACATGTCTTGAACAAGGATTCGTTTTTTTGCCAGTTTGGTTACCCCTGTCGTTAATGCAATACTTATTAGCAATACCAAACCCTTTGGAAGCATGCCTAACAAAGCTGCTGCAGATGCAATAACAGAAATTTTGATAGAAGCATCGCGGATGAACAGTGCTTCCAAAAATAGTATGATCCCCAAAGGAATAATCACGAAACTAGTGAATTTGGATACTTTGCGAATCGAATCTACAAGTTCAGAACGAATAGCTTTGTGAGTCTTTGCCTCGCTAGTCAAGCGGACAGCATAATTATCTGCACCTACTCGGATAACTTCAGCCATGACAGAACCGCTTGTCAAAAAGCTTCCAGAAAGCAATTCAGCTCCAGTTTCTTTGACAATCAAATCAGATTCGCCTGTCAAAAGAGCTTCATTTGCTTCTGCCCGTCCAGATATAACCTGTAAATCGGCTGGTATCTGTTCTCCTGCTCCGATTTTTACCAAATCTCCTAATACCAGCTCTTTAGTAGAAATCGATTGTTCTTTACCGTCCCGGATTACTAGTACTTCTGATTGGGAAACAATCGATAATTTCCGTACAAGATTTCTTGCATGTATTTCTTGATAAATTCCAATAACGATATTGACGACAATAATTGCTAAATACGCCATGTTGGAATACGCACCTACAAATAACAGACAAATCCCAATACCAAAGTTCAGAAAATTGAATAACGTCAATATATTATCGCTGAATATTTGTTTTGTACTTTTTGATGCATCTTCCTGGTAGTCATTTTGCTGGCCAGAAGCCATTTTCTGAACTACCTCTTGCTGTGTAAGTCCATTCATTTTCTTTTTCTCCATTTTCCGCCAACTTTCAAAAATAATCACGTGTTTAAGTCTAGCGTGTTCCAAGATTAAAAACAACTTGTTTTTATAAAATTTATAGAAAAACACACGAATGATTTTACAAAAAAGATGCCAACCTTTTTGTTTGAATCACCCGTGTGCTGTTTTTATTATCAATCTATCTTTACTTATATTGTTCCTCCAAACGGCTCATCCACCAACCTAGTGCTGTACCGGCTATAAAAAGAACAGGACAAGCTAGTACCCCAGCAACTCCCAATCCCGCGTAATCGGTAGGAATGATCATAATCGTTGAAGCAAAAACTACACCTAAAATGAAATGGAATAGCTTGCTATATGCCTTTGAGAAAATGTAATCCATGATTTTTGACAATCCAAGAACACAAAGAATCCCACCAATTCCGATCGGCACAATCACTTCAAGTCGTACTTCTTTAAATCCGTCAGCCATCGCTTTATACAATCCCATATACACCAAAAAATTAGAAGGGCTCAATCCTGGGACGATCATACCCAAACCAATCAATCCGCCGGCAATCAGCCATGTTCCAAAATTCTGATCGACTTGCCCGTCAAATAATTGAGCGCCGTATAATAAAAACAAATAAGCCAGAACAAAAGTAACAACCATGATGATCACATCAGAAGTATCTCTTCCTTTTTTCCCTGCTTCTTTCCATAACGCAGGAACAGTTCCAGCGATACATCCGACAAAAAACCATAATATCGTTGTTTCATACGCACCTAATAAAAAACTGACTAAAAAAGAAAGTAGAAAGATGCCTGTCACTCCGCCTAGACCAACAGGCAGAAAAAACAAAACATTTTCTTTGAAATTTTTTGTAAGGTGGGCTAAAAAAGAAATCAGCCGCTCATACATGCCAAAGACAGCTGCTAATGCACCACCGCTGACTCCTGGCAAGATAAATCCTGAACCGATAAACATTCCCTTCACAAACCGTAACATCCAGTCTTTGGTTGTGTACCCCACTTTTTGATTTTCCATTTTTTGCCTTTTTTCCACTATTTGCGCACTCCTTCTTTCAACTAATTTTATTCATGATTGAACATTTCCTGCTATTTTACTTAAAGACTTTTTCATAGGTCTCTATTATTTTTTCATTCATTTTGACAATATCAGGATAAAACATGTTACCTCCATTATGATAGAGATAGCCGCCATTGTAAAGCAAGGACTGGATCCGCCAATATCGGTATTGTTTCCCTTCCTCATTTCCTAAAAGTGGGCTCAGCACATCTTTAGAATACGCTTCTGCTAATTCTACTGTGTTTTCTCCGCCATGATTTTTTACATAGGCAATATAATCTTTCCCAAAATTATATGCTTGGACAGCTGTCCATAAATCGCATCCTTGTTTCTTTGCTTCTACTATCATTTCCGCCAAATATTTGACACCTTGATCAATACTGTCAGCTGGATTATCAATGATCTCAGCTTCTCCATGCAGACTTTCCGAGCTCTGCATGAGATCTGTCCCTTTTCCTTTTGATTCGGTCAATATTATCGCCTTGATCAAATTCTCGTAGTTTTCCATATGATAATTTTTTGCAGCTGTTGTTATTTCTATTTGATAGCTTTCCACTCGTTTTACCGAACGATAAGTTCTTCCTCCTAAAAACAACACCGCACCAATAACAGTCAGAATGATCATGTAAAAAAGAATACGGATAATAGATAATCGTTTTCGCTTCATTTCATCACCTAGTTATTTTGACATCTTTTTTTATCTTACTATTTCTTTATCTTCTTGGCTATTTCTTCCTTGATTTCTGTGTACGCCTTAAGAAAAAATGAATTTTCCTGTATTTTTTGTCATCTTACGAAAATGATCGTTGTTTTTCAGTAAAAACAATTGCCCAATGACTGATATAATCGTTATACTTTACACAGTAGGTGATTATGTGAAAAAAGAAAAGAAATATGCAAAAATGCCAGATGGGAGCGAAATTTACTATGAAAAGAGCGGTCAAGGCTTCCCTCTCTTTTTACTGCATGGCAATGACGGCAGCGGCCGCTTTTTTTCAGAACAGGTCCCTGTACTCGAACGCTACTATACCGTGTATCTAGTAGATAGCCGAGGACATGGTCGTTCGACAAACGAAGCATCTATGTTGAATTTTCAGTTAATGGCCGAGGATCTGAATACGATCATGTTGCTGGAAAAAATCGATCAGGCAGATTTTCTTGGATTTAGTGATGGAGCAAATCTAGCACTGGTATTTGCCAGCAGCTTCCCTAAAAAAGTTCATCGATTGATTTTAAATTCTGGAAACACGCTTGTTAAAGGCGTTCGTTTTTCTGCCAGAGTCATCAGTAATATTCATTATGCATGGGTATGGTTACTCTCTTTATTTCGCCCAAGTCTTCGCAAAAATCTTTTAGTTATCAAACTTTTGCTGCATGACATCGGGCTTACAGAAAATGATTTAAAAAAAATCAACTCCCCCACTTTGATCATCGTGGGAAAAAAAGATGTAATCAAGCTAAAACATTCTTTGTATATAGCTAAAACTATGCCAAAAGCTTCCTTTGTGCTTGTGAAAGAACAAGGACATGAATTAGCTAGAAAAGATCCTGAACGCTTCAATCGAGAAGTTCTTCAATTTCTTTCTGAAACATAACTATTAGGAATAGAAGGTGATTTATTTGTTAAAAAATACCATACAATGGCTGAAAAACCACCTAGGACTGTTCAAAACAATCTTTTTGATTTCTGTCATTGTTATTATTGTCGGTGAATTGATGTCCATCGGTAAAACTCTATCTATCCAGCAATTAGGAGAAACGTTTGCCACTATACCTGTATGGAAAAGCGGACTTATGCTGTTGATTGGTCTTGTCTCTGTGTTACCTATGATTGGTTATGATATTATTTTGAATCGGATGCTTGAACAAAAGCAGAATCCTCGTTACTTGTTTGAGACAAGCTGGCTGATCAATACAATCAACAATATTGCCGGTTTCGGCGGGTTTGTTAGTGTGGGGCTTCGCTCTGAACTATATGGACAAAAGAAAGAGAGCAGAAACGTGATCCAAGCATTATCGAAAGTTTTCTTGTTTTTGATGGCTGGACTTTCTATTTACAGTCTGCTTTCTTTTTTACTTGTAGTCTTCACGCCAGTTGCTCCTTTTTTGAAGCAATATTGGATATGGTTGATCGGCGGCGGTCTATATTTTCCTGTCGTCTTTTTATTTACTACTTTCAAAAAGAAAGGATTCCTTGGTGGTACCTCACTTAAAACTCAAGGACAGCTATTGCTAGTTTCATTGTTGGAATGGACCGGTGTCCTGTTTAGTTTCCTTTCTGTTGGTTATTTAATGGAAATCCGGATTGATCTGTGGCAAACAATTCCGTTATTCATTGCTGCTTCAGTGATAGGAATCGTGTCTATGATTCCAGGAGAAATTGGGAGTTTCGATGTAATGATGATTATCGGGTTGTCCGCTATTGGTGTGCCAAGAGAAATAGTCGTTGTGTGGATCTTGCTCTATCGCCTGTTCTACTACATCATTCCGTTTTTGATTGGAATCGTCTTTTTCTTCAAAAATATCGGTTCCACTTTTGATCAGCGTTATTCTGGTATCCCTAAACAATTAGCAACAGAAATTGCGCATAAAATCGTGGTTGTCTTATTATACTTTTCTGGAATCATGCTAGTACTTTCTGCCACTATCCCGCAAGCTTTTACAGAGTTTCGCTGGCTTCATAGTTTGAACCCATTGAAATTTCATTTTATTATCCAATTTCCTAGTATACTATTGGGATTTCTTTTAATCATTATGGGCAGAGGGATCGCAGCACGTGTGAAACGAGCATATTTGCCTACAATCTTCTTGATTGTTCTAGCTTTACTTTATGTTTTATTAAGTGATTTTAGTTTCACACCGGTGGTTTTCTTGTCTATTCTGCTTCTGATCATTCTTGCTTCTAAAAACGAATTATTTCGGGAACAATTGATCTATTCATGGGAGTGGCGTACGATCGATGGAATCATTATTGGTGCACTGTCCTTGCTTTACATCGTTATTGGAGTATACAATCTGCCGGATTTCCCTCATCGGCGTCACCATTTTATTTCCTTTTTCTTATTTCCTTCTGAAAAGATTTGGTTTTCGGGATTGTTGGCCATCATCGCTGTTAGTTTCATGATCGTTCTATTTGTTCATTTCCTTCAAGGAGAAAAGAAACAGATTGGCGAAGCCTTTAATGAAGAAAAGGCCCTGAAGATCCTTACAACTTATGGGGGAAACTCCGATAGTCAATTGATCTTCTTAAAAGATAAGCGGATGTTTGCCTATGAAAAAGACGGTGAACCAACTGTTCTTCTCCAATTCGCTTGCTTCAATAATAAATGTATTGTAATGGGTGATCCTTCTGGTAAGAAAGAAGATTTTCCAGAAGCAATCGAAGCTTTTATCGAAGAAACAGATCGACTATGCTATTTACCAGTTTTCTACGAAACAAGCGAAGAGATTGTTATGATTTTGCATGAATTCGGCTACGATTTCATTAAGATGGGGGAAGAAGCTTATGTAGACCTGAATAGTTTTACAACTTCAGGGAAAAAAATGAAGGGCACTCGTGCTGTCTTGAATCGGATCGAACGAGAAGGATTTACATTTGATGTCTTACAACCACCATTTTCTACTGAGCAAATGAGTACTTTCAAAAATATCTCTGATAATTGGTTGGGTTCACGAAAGGAAAAAGGGTTTTCTTTAGGCTTTTTCTCTGAAGATTATCTACAAAGAGCGCCTATTGCAGTTGTCAAAAATACCCAAGAAGAAATTGTCGCTTTTGCAACGATCATGCCTACTTACACGAACAATAAAGTAGGAACGATTGATCTGATGCGATATGATCCTAAAAAAGCACCTTCTGGCAGTATGGATTTCTTGTTCTTGCATTTGTTTGCCTATATGAAAGAAGAACATATCCAATGGTTCAATTTAGGGATGGCCCCTCTTTCAAATGTCGGAACTTCCAGAAAGAGTTTTTTACAGGAAAGGATTGCATACTTGGTTTACGAGTTTGGTTCTCATTTTTATTCTTTCCATGGATTAAGAGAATATAAAAGCAAGTACGCTACAAACTGGGTCTCACGTTATACTCTATATTCTAGAGATAGTTGGATTGCATATGTTATGATTGCTTTGCTGATTATTGATAATGCGCCAGTTGAGCAGACACAAGGTAGAATAAGTGGTTTGAAAAAATGGATACGAAGAAAGTATTAAAAACTGCATACCGATAGATGAACACTCTCATGATGAATAAAAGAGACTGAAGTAAAACGAAAGTTCATGCTTCTACAATCTCTTCTTATACAATTGAAGAACAAAGAGCGGTCCAAACAGAAATCCTGTTTGGACCGCTCTTTTATTTTAAACATTTTTCATTACCAAAATATTCGAGTCGCGTTTCTTATGCTTCGATCTCTGTAACGATACCTGAACCTACTGTCCGTCCGCCTTCACGAATTGAGAATGTCGTTCCGTTTTCAACAGCGATTGGATGGATCAAGTCAACATCAATCGTCACGTTGTCACCAGGCATGACCATTTCTGTATCTTCTGGCAATGTGATTGTTCCTGTAACATCAGTTGTGCGGAAGTAGAATTGTGGACGATAGTTGTTGAAGAATGGAGTATGACGTCCACCTTCTTCTTTTGTCAACACGTACACTTCTGCTTTGAATTTTGTATGTGGAGTAATGGAACCTGGTTTAGCAAGTACTTGTCCACGTTCGATATCGTCACGTTGGATCCCCCGTAACAACACGCCTACGTTATCCCCAGCTTCCCCGTAATCTAACGTTTTACGGAACATTTCTACACCTGTTACAACTGCTTTTTGTGTTTCAGGTTTGATCCCTACGATCTCTACCTCATCACCGACACGAACAGCACCACGATCAATACGACCTGAGGCAACAGTTCCTCGACCTGTAATTGAGAAGACGTCTTCCACTGGCAATAGTAATGGTTTATCTGTATCACGTTCTGGTGTTGGGATATATTCATCTACTGTATCCATCAATTCCATAATAGCAGCTTCAGCATCTGGATCGCCTTGCAATGCTTTTAATGCGGAACCTTTGATCACAGGAGTGTCATCGCCTGGGAAACCATATTCGCTCAATAACTCGCGAACTTCCATTTCTACCAAATCGATCAATTCTTCATCATCGACTAAATCAACTTTGTTCAAGAAAACAATCAGGTATTTTACACCAACTTGGCGTGACAATAAAATGTGTTCACGTGTTTGAGGCATCGGACCGTCAGTTGCAGAAACAACTAAGATTGCACCATCCATTTGTGCTGCCCCTGTAATCATGTTTTTCACATAGTCCGCGTGTCCTGGTGCATCAATATGCGCGTAGTGGCGTTTTTCTGTTTCATATTCTACGTGTGCGGTATTGATCGTAATCCCACGTTCACGTTCTTCTGGAGCTGCATCAATACTAGCATAGTCTTGAGGATTTGCTAGGCCTTTTTTGCCTAATACTGTAGTGATCGCAGCAGTTAAAGTAGTTTTCCCATGGTCAACGTGTCCAATCGTACCAATGTTAACGTGTGGTTTACTTCTGTCATAATGTTCTTTTGCCATAATTTACAAACCTCCTAAATAATATAGATCACTGAAAAATTTCAGCTCTCACCTTTTTATTATAGTCTTTTTTTGACTAAATCAAAAAGAATACGTCCGACTTACTTTTTGTAAGATTCGAACTAAGCTTATTATACGTCAATATTGGTCAAAGTCAACTAAGAGCACTCGCTTGTCTTATACGCGAAAAAAGTACCTTTTATAAATAAAAAAATGTGTTTTTTGAGAAAAACTTCAAGATAGTCCTTAACTTTCTTTTGAAGCAATAAGAACAAAATGAGGAAAAGTTTAAAATTCAGCTGTTGCCAACAACTTTCAATAGACGAAATCTTCTATTTCGTTAATAATAAGGAAAGAGGTGAAGTACATGAAAAAATTAATTGGCGTACTTGTCGTTTTAGGCATATTTCTCGGCGGAAGTTTTGCAGCTTATCATTATTTTTACGGCGGCGAAGCTTATTATACAAAAATCACGACGAATGGCGAAATGTCAGCTACCCAAGCAGATAACGGAGAGAAATTCACGACTTATACCTACAAGCAAGCGGCTTATAATAAAGATGGTGAAAAAAAACAGGTGACGCTTCGCGAAGAAAGAGAACATCCATTAAAGATGAATGCGTATCTTAAACTCAAAGTCAATCCTCGTAAAGGTGTATTAAGCTGGGAAGAAATAAAGGCTTCTGAAGTGCCTAAAAATGCGACAGAAAAAATCGATAATTAGTAAATGGTCTTAAAATTTTATTAGATAAAAAGAGGCTGGGACAGAAGCGTTTAACTCCAAGAAATAAGAAGGAGTTGCTTCTGCTTCCGCCGTTTATACGTGTTTAGAGCGTGAGACAAAAATTGTTCTTTACTTTTGTCTCACGCTCTTTTTTTGTTATATTCGTCTTTTCCGATCCTTCTCTTGACACAATTCATTTAACTGATCACTGGTACTTGAACACCTAATGTTCTAGTCATTTTTATAAACGATTCAATACTTCATCCACATTTTTGATCATCACGGATATCGTACCATCCGGATTATTCACAAATTCAATCAAATCTGGGTTGCGATATACATCTACTGGTACGATCAGTTCGATCCCGTTTGATAGCTTGAATTTTTGTTTTCCAAATTTTTTCTCAGAAATTTCTTGTACTTCTTTTACAGGAGGTGCTTCTGGGACAAATCCTTGCTCTTGTACTTCTTCTTTAAAAGCCATTTTTGCCGTGATGTTTTCCTTGAAGACTTTTTCCGCAATCATCTCATGATCCAACCGACCTTTTTCTTCTATCGTATCATAGACAGCTTCTTTCAAATCAGCCATGATATCAAATTCTTCTGTCTCAAATTTTTTTCCAAGATGCTTGGCTACTTTTTGGATCACTTTTACATTTTCTTCTAAAGAAGGTGCAGGAACACTTTCGATCACTCTTCCAGAAAAATAAAGTTCTTTTTTGCCAGAAAACTCATATTTTTTTTCAATTAATTCGTAGGTCCAATCAGTCAAATTCACAGCGAATGCTTCATCTGCTTTTTGTGTTTTCGCCCCTAGAATTGCTCGATTCAAAATCAAGCGGTTGTCGATCCCTGCTTCGTCTGCTTCAACAAAGTGAGTGTAAGCCTCACGATAATTGACTTTCAATAAAGATAAGTACATCACTGTATCTAATTCATACAAAACAACAAATACATCTGCACTAGGTGCTTCTTCACTTTCTTGGTAGATATCGAACCACCGCTGAACGATTGCTTCACTTGCTTCCACAAAATTTTCTTGAGCGATTTTAAGTGATTCAACGATCATGCTTTCTTCTGCTAGTTGTCCAGTTTTTGTTTGAGCAGAAGAGATTTTTTGGATCTTCTTTTGAAGAAAATCACGAATATATTCTTTTGTCAGATCCAGCTCTTTTTGTGAAAAGACTGGAGAACCAGTTTCTCTGTCAATAATATGCAGAATTGCTTTTTTTAAATAGATATCCATTTTCTCATTCCCTTCTGTCTTAGTTTACGGAAAAAAAATCAAAAATACCAGAATCAAAATCATTTTCTTTTAAACAAAAATTTCAAGAGTAGAAACAAAATGGATTCTTTTTTTCGAAAAATGCGCTACACTTATAGTTGAACGAATAAAAAAGGAGCTGAAAGTATGAATTCATTAACAAGCACTTATCGTCTATCAAATGGTTACGAAATCCCGGTAGTAGGATTCGGCACATGGCAAACACCTGATGGGAATGTCGCTGTTTCCTCTGTTAAAGAAGCGCTGGCTGCAGGTTATCGCCATATCGATACTGCCCAAGGATACAAGAATGAAGAAAGTGTCGGCCAAGCGATTAAGGAAAGTGGAATTCCTAGAGAAGAGATATTCTTGACAACAAAATTATGGAATGCAAACCACAGCTATGAACTTGTGATGTCTTCTTTTGAAGAATCATTGAAGAAGCTCCAAACAGATTATTTAGATCTGTTTTTGATCCACTGGCCAAACCCTGTTGCTTTTCGTGATAATTGGGAACAAGCAAATGCAGATACATGGCGAGCATTTGAAGAACTGTATGAAGCAGGTAAAATCAAAGCAATCGGTGTGAGCAATTTCTTACCCCACCATCTAGATACACTAGCAAAAACAGCAAAAATTATGCCGATGGTCAATCAAGTTTTCCTTGCACCAGGCGAATTACAGCCAACTGTAGTTGAGTATGCAAAAAAACATGATATGATCCTCGAAGCATATAGTCCATTAGGCACTGGTAAAATCTTCGATGTGCCCGAAATGAAACAAATCGCTGAAGCACATGACAAGACGATTGCACAAGTTGCTTTGCGTTGGTCGCTGCAACACGAATTCCTTCCTCTTCCTAAGTCAGTGACACCAAGCAGAATCAAAGAAAATACTGAATTATTTGATTTTGAATTAACAGAAGAAGAAATGAAACAAATCGATCAGTTAGATGGTGTAGTCGGCAAAGCAAAAGACCCAGATACTACCCAATTTTAAGTCGAAAGGTGATTTTATGGATCCAATCGAACGCTTGAATTCTCTCTCGGAAGAAGTTACCCAGACTTTTCATTCCGATTTTGTCTTTTTGATCGATGCAGAGAAAATCCAACATTTTCCTGCAAGAAACTGGACACATGATCAAATCATCGAAGAACTGAAAAAACGGTTCGATCATTCGCTAATGGTCAAACCCTGGCACGAACATGAAGTCATTTATTCACCTGAACTACCTGTTTTTGCCTTGATACCGAAAAAATAGAAAGAATGGAACGGATTATGTATATATACATAATCCGTTCCATTCTTTCTATTTTTCTTTCAAAAAACGGGAAAATACGCAAATTTTTCTGTTGTAATTTGCGTATACGCAAGTTTTTTTGCATTACTCCTTTTCATTTGGCTGTTTTTTTCTTATAATCGAAAGGGTATGAGCGAAGGAGAGAACATATGAAGAAAAAACAGAAACAAAAATTATTAAATCAATTCCGTCCTTCATTGGATGGTGTAAGAGGACAATTATTCCGTTCTCTAGAAGAAGAGAGCTTGCGACGTTATGGTTTGCCGTTACAAGTCATGCTTGATCCCAAAAACCGTCAAATCTTAACGATCGGATTAGCTGGGAAAACAAATGAAGATACACGGATCAACGTGCCAATCGATGACAACTTCAATACTGTATTAAAGAGAATTCGTTCAGGAGAAAACGGGATTTTCGAACGATTCCGTGACAATCTTCTTATTGAAATCGTGTCTTACTGGAATGATCAACGATTGAAAAACGATGAACCAACTGCGCAAGCTGTTGCGACACCAGTTACAGAAGAAACAGTCAGTGTGCCAGAAGAAAAAACGGAAAAACCAAAAGCGGACACAACTGAAAATACATGCTCAACTGATACGAATGCCGCTTTAAGTTTTGCTGATTTTTCAAAAGCCGTTGCTGAGTATCCTAAATTTTACACAGAACAAAATGAACATGAAGTAGTTATTAATGAAAAAAATGCTGATGAACCTCGTAAATTAGCAACTATTTCTATGACTACTGAAAATGAGTTCGTTATCGAAAAAGCACTCGAACGGAAATACAAAGTCAAATTGACTTTGATTCCTTTGATCGAACAATTTGCAGCGACAGCGATTACTGATCGATAAAAATTCTATTTGTCATAAAAGGCTGGGATTTAAAATCCCAGCCTTTTTAGTCATATAATAATTTCTACAGCAAGTAAAAAGAAATTCCTTCTAACATCAGGCTCAAATATCAGCTTGACCTGTCCAACAAATCACCTATGATCCTACAATATTAGGCGACTTCTCTTCTATCTGAAGATATCTTGGAGTTGCCTGATTTCTTAAGATGCCTAACCTTAACTATAAAAAATTCTAATAATAAACATATTTTCTGATAGAGAAAAAAGCAAGATCTGCAGTAAATAAAATAACTGTAAATCTTGCTTTATTCTTCTAAAGATATTGCTTTTTTATTTTTCCCGGATTTTTTCCAATATTTGTATAGCTGTCTGCTGGTTCATCTTTTCTGCTTCACGTAATTTTTTCGCAACTTGCTCGATTTCCTCACCAATAGCCCCAATTGAGATCGCTAATGAACGAGCTTGAAGTCCCATGTGGCCTTTTTGGATTCCTTCTGTAACTAATGCACGCAAAGCAGCCAGGTTTTGAGCTAACCCTACTGCAGCAATTACTTGTGCTAGTTCCTTGGCTGAATCAATATCTAACATAGCTAAAGATGCTTTTGCTTTTGGCAGGATATTGGAAGCTCCGCCTACTGTGGCAACAGCCAAAGGCACCGTTAGTTTTCCAACTAGTTTATCCCCTTTGATCTGCCAGTCTGTTAATCCTTGGTATAATCCATTTCTTGCCGCGTAGGCGTGGATCGAAGCGCTAACCGCACGTGTATCATTTCCTGTAGCTGCCACTACAGCTTCTATACCATTCATGATCCCTTTGTTGTGCGTTGCTGCACGGTAAGGGTCAAGCTTCGCATATTCCCCTGCCTGTTGGATTTTTTTGGCAATTTGTTCACCGATTTCTTTGTTTCTCCCTAAACGTTCGAATGGGATTTCACAACAGGCAGAAGCCAATGATTCTGTAGCAAAATTACTTAAAATACTGAATAGAATCTCTTCTTCAGGGAACCACTCCCGTAACTTGTTTGCCACACTCTCAAGAATCGAGTTGATCATGTTAGCGCCCATTGCATCTTTTACATCCACTAAAAAATCAATAGATAAGTATGCATGGAAACTCCCCATGAATTCCCGAGTAGAGATATCTTGAACACCGCCCCCGCGTTTCACGATTGAAGGATAACTTTCATTTGCACAAAGAATCAGCTCTTCTTTTCGATGATTAACTGCATTGATCACTGCTTGATACTCCGATTTTCCTGATAGAACGATTTGCCCTCGCATCAGCCGCTGAGGTGTTTCTGCGCAGATATTTCCACAGATTTTTGCACCATTACTTGCAGCTGCAATGACAGATGGTTCCTCTGTTGCCATCGGAATCCATTTTTTCTTGCCATTGATTTGAAAATTCTGCGCGATGCCCATTGGGATTTCCACTTCACTCACTTGGTTTTCGATCATGTGATCGGAGAGCTCTTCAGAAAGTGTTTGTTCCTGAAAAATCAACGCAGTTTCTTGTGTCAATACATTTTTTTCTATTAATTGACTGCGCCGTTCAGATGGCGTAAGCTGATAAAACTTTTTTTTTTGCACATCCTTATGTGTTTGCTCCATATTCGCTTCTAACAAGACTGCCAAGCCTAAACCTCCACCAATACATAATGAAGCAATACCGTATCTCTTCTGTTCGCGAAGCAATCCGTAAGCTAATGTAGTCAAGATACGTGCACCGCTTGCACCAATTGGATGGCCTAATGCGATTGCTCCTCCATATATATTGACCTTTTCTTCATCTAACTGCAGTTCTTGGCTAACTACGATAGAAGAAGCTGCAAATGCTTCATTGATCTCAAAAAGATCGATTGTTGATAAATTCATTCCTGATCTATCTGTCAATTTTTGAATGGCTTTGATTGGAGCGATTCCCATGATACTTGGGTCAATACCGACCTCCGCTACTTCTTTGATGGTTGCTAAATAAGGCAGATTATTATTTTCTGCGTATTCTTTGGATGCAAGGATCACCACAGAGGCACCGTCATTCAACGGGGAAGCATTTCCTGCTGTTACAGTTCCTTCTTCTGAGAATACTGTACGTAACGTGCCCAGTTTTTCCAATGTACTATTTCCACGAACTGCTTCATCCTCAGATAACACGTCTTCATCAGAAATCTTGACTGGGATGATCTCCTCAGAAAATACACCGGCTTCGACAGCATGTGCTGCTTTCAACTGGGACGACAAGGCATAGCGATCCTGCTCTTCTCTGCTCACAGAAAATTGTGTTGCAACCTTCTCTGCGGTTAATCCCATATGTGCATTTGAAAATGCGTCAGTCAATCCGTCGTTGACCATACTGGAAATTGGTTCACCATATTCATTTGTTTCTGACTGATACGATTTCAGCATAGGTGCTTGAGACATACTCTCTGTTCCGCCGGCTATCACAAGTTCTGCTTCACCTAATTGGATCAGCTGGCGTGCTAAGATCACTGCTTTCATACCAGATCCGCAAACTTCATTGATCGTCATTGCTGGGACATCTACAGGGAGACCGCTGTTCAAAGCAATCTGTCTGGCAACATTTTGACCATTACCAGCTTGCAGGACATTTCCGAATATTACTTGATCGATTTTATCTTTTTTCAGTTTTGTTTTATCTAATAATCCTTTAGTCACAAGTGTGCCTAATTCAACTGCAGTAAATGGACTTAAACTTCCGCGATACTTTCCTATCGGCGTTCTTGCAGCATCTATCATAACGACTTCTTTCAAGTAAGCCACCTCCTACAAAAATATACCATTCTTTGCTGTAAAAACAAATAGCTCTTGTTCCAGTTGTTTTTTTCTAAGATTAAATTTTAACAATCCTTAAATATTCTCTTTTTTATATTTCTTTTAATCTTTTTATGATACCTTAGTAAAGTAAGTTTTTTATCATAAGTAAAGAGGTGTTGAAATGAAAATAGGGATTGATCGTCTTTCCTTTTTTATTCCTAATTTATATTTAGATATGACAGAGTTGGCAGAAAGCCGTGGGGATGATCCTGCAAAATACCATATAGGGATTGGTCAAGACCAAATGGCAGTCAATCGTGCAAATGAAGACATCATTACACTAGGAGCAAATGCTGCCAGCAAAATCGTAACAGAAAAAGACCGTGAGCTAATCGACATGGTCATCGTCGGAACAGAATCCGGGATTGATCATTCAAAAGCGAGTGCGGTAATTATCCACCATTTACTGAAAATCCAATCTTTTGCTCGTTCTTTTGAAGTAAAAGAGGCTTGCTACGGTGGCACCGCAGCTTTGCACATGGCGAAAGAATATGTCAAAAATCATCCAGAACGAAAAGTACTAGTCATAGCAAGTGATATTGCTCGTTACGGCTTGGCAAGCGGTGGTGAAGTGACGCAAGGTGTCGGTGCTGTTGCGATGATGATCACTCAAAACCCGCGTATTTTATCGATTGAAGACGACAGCGTATTTCTGACAGAAGATATCTATGATTTCTGGCGTCCAGATTATAGCGAATTTCCTGTTGTTGATGGTCCTTTATCTAATTCTACGTATATCGAATCATTCCAAAAAGTTTGGAATCGACATAAAGAATTGTCGGGTCGAGGACTCGAAGATTATCAGGCGATTGCTTTCCATATTCCGTATACTAAGATGGGAAAAAAGGCATTGCAAAGCGTATTAGACCAAACAGACGAAGAAAATCAGGAACGTCTTATGGCTCGCTATGAAGAAAGCATCCGTTACAGCCGACGAATCGGTAATCTTTACACTGGTTCATTATACCTGGGGCTAACTTCTCTACTGGAAAATTCGAAATCACTACAGCCAGGAGATCGCATCGGTCTATTCAGCTACGGTTCTGGTGCAGTAAGTGAATTTTTTACAGGTTATCTGGAAGAAAACTATCAAGAATATCTCTTCGCACAATCTCATCAAGAGATGCTAGATTCTCGAACACGGATCACTGTTGACGAATATGAAACGATTTTCAGTGAGACGCTTCCTGAACACGGAGAATGTGCAGAATATACTTCAGATGTACCTTTTTCGATTACAAAGATCGAAAATGATATTCGTTACTACAAAATATAATAAAATCATAAAAAGAACCCTTCACGAGTCGTGAAAGGTTCTTTTTTTATCTGCGGACCAAAGGAGCAGTCTATAGGTCAGCTTAGTCGTACTAAGAATTTCTCGTTTTTCACTGAATAGTTTGCGAATGTACCTAGTCACAACAGGATCTTTTGCGTACGCGTCATAGTATAGCTTCATCAATTCTTCAGTAATTGATTCCTGTGTAAAATAAGTAAAATCTTTTTTCTTCACTTTGAATCCTTCATCAATTAAGTATGTTTCAAATTGATCCATTACAACTGGCGATGTATTAGGATCTTCTTCTATCATTCCTAGTTGCTTTTCGATAGGATAAAAAACATCATCGATTGATTCCACTACTCTGATTATCACGCACCATTTGCTTGACTTTTTCATCAATTTTTCTAATTGAATAAGATGTACCAATGCTGGATTTGCTGCTGTAAAAACCATTTCATATGTCTCATTTGATTGGATAAATTCTTCTAACGACTGTTTGATAAAGGAAACATTTGGCAACTCATTTTTTTCTGCTTCTTTTTTTGCATTTTCTAACATTCCTGAAGAAAAATCGATCAAATCATAGCGATTAATTTCTTTTGCTAAGGAAAGAAATCTGCCAGATCCTCCAGCAACGTCTGCTGCTGTTTCAGCAGGCAGGACTTTCTCCGTTTTCAGATAATTTTTTACATCTTCAGCAATAGTTACTTGCGATTCTTGCTGGATTTCATAATATTCTTCAGCAAATTCATCCCATTCTTTTTCATTCATTTGATTTCCTCTAATTTTTTGTTATATGTTTTCACTTTTCGGAATAAATTATTCTCCTCTTTTATCTATTCTATCTCTTTTGATGAATAATAAAATGATTGGCTTTCCGTCTATCATAAATAAAAAAAGGGACTGTGACCAAAGTCGTGTCAAAGTCCCTCTTTCCGAATAAACAGTGTCCAATCAGATGACCCTCAGTATTAGCTCAAAATGCTGATTTTACAACTTCTTCCTTAAACGGTGTTCTCCTGCCAACTCTTCGGTCACAAGTCACAATATTCAACAAACATGAGAAGCTGTTTGTTGAAATTGCACCTTGTGACTCAGAATTAAACGGCAGGCTCACAACCTCGTTGATTCGTTTTATTTATTTCCTTGTACTCGTACAATGATCAATTTAGTGATTTCCATCAAAACAATTGTCACAAGTGCGATTCCCATACATGTAAAGACTTCTGTCAATCCAAATGCTGATGGGATAGAGAAGACTTCTTTCAGTCCTGGGATCATTGTTAAGCAGTAAAGCGCGCTACATACAACTACAGCTAGTAAGACACTTCTGTTAGAGAAGAACCCTGCTTGGATAGCTGTTTGTGTGTTTGAACGTGCTGGGAATGTTTGCAATGTCCGACACCAAATCAATGTTGAAAATGACATGGCTACACCGAATTCAGGTGAATGCTGCATGCCAAGCCATTGAGCAAAGATAACAGCAATCCCAATCAGCACACCACGATACGTTACAGAAATCAATGTTTTGTCCGTAAAGATTCCTGAATTTGGATCTCTTGGCGGGCGGTTCATCGTAGCAGGTTCAGCTTTTTCTGTACCTAATGCAATTGCTGGCAGTGAATCATTGACTAAATTGATGAACAACAGTTGTAATGCTGTAAATGGATTGGACCAGTCAGCAACTAAGGCAAAGATGATCGCAATGATCGCACCTAAATTTCCTGCAAATAGATAAGAAATAGCTTTCTTGATATTATCAAACACATTACGTCCTACTTCTACTGCGCTGACAATAGAAGCAAAGTTATCATCCGTCAATACCATCGCTGCTGCATCTTTTGCCACATCTGTACCCGTTCCCATAGCAATTCCGATGTCTGCTTGTTTCAATGCTGGTGCGTCATTTACACCATCACCTGTCATAGCTGAGATATGACCTTTATTTTGCCAAGCACGAACGATACGAATTTTATTCTCAGGTGAAACACGTGCATAAACAGTGACTTTTTCTAAAACTTCGTTTAGTTGATCTTCTGTCAATTCATCTAGTTCCGTCCCGGTCAAAGCCAGGTTTCCTTCTTCAAAAATCCCGATTTGTTTTGCGATAGCAACAGCTGTTGTTTTGTGGTCACCAGTAATCATGATTGTTTTGATTCCTGCACTTCTTGCTTCTGTTACCGCCTGAGTCACTTCAGCACGTGGAGGATCGATCATAGCAAGCAAACCAACAAGGATCAAATCGTCTTCATCTTCAAATGATAAATCAAAATTATCAAGTGGACGGTAAGCAAAAGCTAGTACACGTAATGCTCGTGTTGAAAAAGCTTCATTTTGCTCTTGGAATTTTTTCATCAATTCATCCGTCATCGGAACGACTTCACCATTTAGCAATACTTTTTTACTGCGTTGGAAGACGATATCTGGTCCGCCTTTGACAAATAAGTAATTTTCGTTATCGATCGTGTGTCCAGTAGACATTAATTTTCGATCAGAATCGAAAGGAAGTTCTGCTTGTCTTGGGTAGTTGTTTCGGATTTCCTGATAAGGCTGGTTTAATTTTTCACTAAAGTCGATAAACGCTACTTCCGTAGGGTCGCCCAATTTAGTACCGTCTTCACTGATCGATGCATCATTCGCTAAAACACTGATTTCGATCAAGCGACGTTCGTCAGCTGTCCATTTTGAAGGGTTATTTGTGAAATCCCCAGTATCGCCATTACCTAAAAAGTAGTCAACAACTGTCATTTTGTTTTGTGTCAATGTACCAGTCTTATCTGTACAGATGATACTTGTCGAACCAAGTGTTTCAACTGCTGGAAGCTTCCGAATAATGGCATGACGTTTTGCCATTTTATTCGTTCCCAAAGATAACACGATTGTTACGATAGACTGTAATGCTTCTGGAATAGCAGCTACGGCTACGGCTACGGCAAACATCACTGCGCTGACGATATCTGCAGTCATATCTCCTGTACCTTCTCCAAGATAAATACGAAACAGTTGGATACCTAAAATCAATAAAGACAATGCCAAAATAGCCAAACTTAGTTTTTTACTGAATTTATCCAGACCTCGTTGTAACGGAGTGACTTGCTCAGTTGTTGATTCCAAAAGGCCAGCAACTTGTCCGATCTCCGTATTATTCCCAGTTGAAGTCACTAAGAATTTACCGCGTCCGTAAGTTACGATCGTTCCACTGAATACCATATTTGTACGATCTCCGATTGGTACCGTACTTGTGATATCCGTTACTTCTTTTTCTGCAGAAGTCGACTCTCCTGTCAGCATACCTTCATCTACTTTTAATGATCCCGCATCTAGTAAACGTCCATCAGCAGGTACATAATCGCCTGCGTCTAACAACACGATATCTCCTACCACAAGTTCGTTTGCCGGAATCGTTTTTTCCTTACCATCACGAATCACTCGAGCATCGGGCGCTGAAAGGTTTTTCAACGCTTCTAAAGAACCTTCTGCTTTTTTTGTTTGGACAACACTGATTATAGAATTCAACATCAATACTGCAAAAATAACTAAGAATTCGATGTAGTCACCCATGACCATCTGAATCAGTGCGACAATCAGCAATACGATAACCATTGCATCTTTGAAAGTTTCTAAGAACAATTTCCAAGTTGGCTTCTTCGGCTTTTCTTTTAGCTGGTTCAAGCCATCTCTTTCTAATTTTTCCTTCGCTTGCGTGGTGCTCAATCCATCGGTTGAGCTCTGCGTTTGCTGCATCAACGAGTCGATCGTTTCTTTATAGACCGCTTGTTGTGCTTGTTCCTTGTTTTCCAAATTTCATCCCCCATTTTTTGATCTTGGCCCTAGTCCTGTCTGAAAAAAAAGAGACCTAAGACAAATACGCATTTGTCTTAGGTCTCACCATTTCATACAATACCAGAAAACCATTTGGTTAACTTACTGTTGATATTATCGCAACAAACGTTGCCGGTTACTCCCCTAAGGAGATATTCAACTGTACTAATATCCTACCTTATTAACCTACAAAAAGCAACTACTTTAGCCCGATTTACCTACATTTTCATGAAAGGAGTGAAAAGTATATTCACCTTGGTAGGCTTCTTTCTTCTATCATGCTATACTAATGTTATTGTATGTAAGGAGGAACATTTTTGTGGTATCTAGTATTATAACCGCCCTTTATCTATTAAATGCACTTATTGCTTTGGTGGCTATTTTGATCAAACCCCGAGATGTAGCAGCCATTTGGGCATGGCTCTTAGTATTGTTTGCCCTTCCTGGGGTGGGTTTTGTATTATATTTATTTTTCGGACGTGGATTAACGGATAAGAAAAAATTCTATCTCCGACAAAGTGACTTGAAAGAATTAGAAAACTTTCAGTCTTTTAGAGGAGATACCATTGAACATTACGATCCTGACATGGGCGATAAAGACAAACAGCAATTTGTTGACTTCTTCTCTTCATTAAATCGTATGCCGCTGACAAGAATGAATTCTGTCACTCTTCTCACAGACGGACAAGAGAAATTGGATTCACTGCTTCAAGATCTAAAAAAAGCCAAACATTCGATCCATATCGAATATTACGCATTTGTGACAGATAATATCGGCCAGCAAGTCTTACATGTTTTAGAAGAAAAAGCCGCAGAAGGCGTGGAAGTTCGAATATTATATGATGCATTTGGCTCTCATGGCACAAAAGCAAAAGATTTCAATCGTCTAATCAAAAATGGTGGACATGTCCATACATTTGTTACCTCACAAAAGGCATTACTTCGTTTCCGATTGAATTACCATGATCACCGAAAAATCGTTGTGATCGATGGAAAGATTAGTTATACCGGTGGTTTCAATATTGCCAATCAATATGTAAATACAACAAAAAAATTCGGCTATTGGCGCGATACGCATATACGGATTTTCGGTGCCGCTTCTTCTTTGCTCCAGCTTCGCTTCTTAACAGACTGGAACGTCTCGGTACCTGAAGAAAAAAAGGTCGGCTATCATTTGAATTATTTCTTTAAAAAAGCAGATCGAGATGAATCTAAGCTTGCTGAAACATCCATCCAGCTTGTTTCAAGCGGACCGAATAACGAAAGGGAACAAATCAAGCTTTCATTTATCAAATTGATTACTTCTGCTAAAAAGCGTGTTTGGATACAGACACCTTACCTTGTTCCTGATGAAAGTGTCATTGCTGCTTTAAAAATCGCAACTGCCTCTGGTGTAGATGTGAAAATCATGATTCCCAACAAACCGGATCATCCTTTTATTTATCGAGCAACACAATATTATGCTCGGCAGCTGATCAAGGAAAATGTACAAATCCTTGTCTATGAGAACGGCTTCCTCCATGCAAAAACATTGATAATGGATGATGAAATCTGCATGGTAGGTTCAGCAAATCAAGATATTCGTAGCTACAGATTGAATTTTGAAACAAGTGCTGTCATTTACGATCCTGAGTTTTTAGAAGAACTTGCTACTCAGTTCAAAGAAGATGAGACACATTGTTCATCCATGACAACTGAAACAGTTAAAGAAATGTCTAACTGGCTATTATTCAAGCAACAAATTTCTCGATTATTTTCTCCAATCCTATAATTTTTTTATTCAAGTAGAGAAAAATATACTAAGATTAAAGGGACTGTGACAAAAATCTTGTCACAGTCCCTTCTTCCGAACAAACGGTGTTCTCCTGCCAACTCCTCGGTCACAAGTCACAATATTCAACAAACATGAGAACTATTTTTCCGTTTGTTTCTCTAATACTCAGAACAGGACGCTGATCTCACAACTTCTTTCTTTTACTCTAATTCACCAGCTGCCCAATGATTGATGGGTCCATATTTGTGCCCTACATTTATTTCTTCACGAATTGCACGGTTTACATAGTCTTTTGCCAATCGGATCGCTTGTTCAACTGTTTTTCCTTTCGCTAACTCAGCTGCAATACATGCAGATAGCGAATCGCCAGTTCCGTTGATCCGGTCGGTAGGATAAAATGGTGCATTTAACCAAAATGATTTTCCTGATTCGAGCAATACGTAGTCATTGACTGTTTCTTGCTGCGCATCTTTAGCATGATGTCCTTTGATCATAACGTTTTTTGCACCCATATCTTGCAGTTCTTTTGCTGCTTGCACAAAATCTTCTTCAGCTGCTAATGTCCGTCCAGTCAGCTTTTCTGCTTCATAAAAATTAGGTGTCAGTACTTCGGCCAAAGGGACAAGCTTTTCTTTCAAGCTTTGCAAAGCAGATTCTTCTAGTAAAAGATTTCCATGTTTCGTTACGATTACGGGATCCACGACTAATGGTCCAAAATCATATTTTTGGTAATTTTTTACAACTGTCTCAATCAACTTTGAATCTGCTAGCATACCTGTTTTAGCTGCACGTATTTGAAAGTCCTTCGCAATCAGTTCAAATTCTTTGTCGATAAAATCTGTTGGCAATGTCACACTTGCTCCGATTCCGCAAGAATTACCTGCAACACATGCGGTCATGACAGAAACACCGTAAACATTTCTTGTAAAGAATGTATGCATATCTGCTTGCATCCCTGCGCTTCCATCGCTATCTGATCCTGCGATCGTCATTGCTTGTACATACTGATCTTCCATCAAATCGATTCCTCCATTTTTATAAAAAGATTTTTCATAATGCTGTTACTGTTTCTACCATATGTTTTTCAAAGTATCCCTCAGTAAATATACCACTACCTTTTCTTGGTAATCAAATTTATTTGAAAAAACATTTGTAATAAATCAGAAAATAGTTGTCGTTTGTTTGTATTCGCTATTCTAATAATAAATAACCACTATTTGATTTATATATATTTCAGTATCCTTCTTGTTTTCATATAACCAAAGGCGCTATGATTTCCATATGAAAAAAATAAAGTCAGGTGAAAAAAATGAAACTTGAGGATAAAAAAGTCATTTTGAAGAAAATCAAACGACTACCAGACCAAATAGTTGGCTATACGATCTGTTCTTTCAAAAAAGACAGGAGTATAAAAGCTTATACGCAAAACACAGAAAAAGGAATAATCTATTTCCTACATGAAGAAGGTTACGATACCCAAACCTTTATGTTTACTGAAAAAAAAGAATTTCATAAACAGATGAAAAAACTGATTGAAAAAGAATTTCCAAGAAGTCATAAACTCTATGTGAATCAGCAATTTTAACTTCTAACTGTTCTTTATTAATTAAAAATGTTCTGTAATAAAATAAAACTTTATAACAACTATAACAAAACAGAATACAAAACATAGGTTCTATAAGTTATAATCATAGTTGTTAGGTGATTTATCTAGTAAAAACACCAGATTTCAAATTTCACACAATTTAAACTAGATCAATCATCAACCTTCTTCAAATTGTTAGAACCCTTTCCCGAGGAGCTGCAGCATAAGCAAAAAAACAAACAGGAAGCCAAATGGCTAAGACATTTTTTCTATTAGTCTAGTTGTTTCTCGTCGCAAGTTTAAGACTTTAGAAAGTTATTTCTAATGATGTTTGGGTTGTTTTGATCAAAGCTTATGCACAGCTCCTTACCTATTATTTATCTCAACAGATCTAACAAATTAATGGACTATTTAAGGAGTTTTTTTATGCTTACGATCTATTCTTCTCGCACACATAGTTACCATCTGATGGCAAACTGGCTGAAAGACCATCAAATGCCTTACAGAGAACGAATTTTCACACCTAAACAGCCTTTAACAAGGAAAGAGATATTTTATTTATTGTCATTAACAGAAAACGGATTTGACGATCTATTAGCTAAACGCTCGATTGATTATAAAAATTTGAAAGATCAAATCGACCAATGTACGACCTCAGAGCTTGTCGATCTGATCGTCTCGCATTTTACTTTGTTACAACGTCCCATCATTACTGACGGAAAGAAATTATTAGTCGGATTCAATGAAGATAGCATGCGTCTTTTTATCCCTGTACAATGGCGCAGAAGTCAACTGAAATCTGTCTATAACGATTTTACATGGGTAAGCAATCTAGAAAATTCTACGGATTTAGATGATGAATTTTTAAATTATTATATATAAAAAAGACTGTGACAAAAGCGTGTCACAGTCTTTTTTTCTACGCCGGATAAATAGAATATTTTTACAAATCTGAATACATTCACCAGTAATAAGCACTTTGAGTGAATTGACGATAAGAATGACGGACCAGACTGCCATAAATGATCAAGAAGACTCCCGTTCCTACCGTAACAAAAAATATAGAGGCACCGATACTACCATCCATATACCACATTAAAGAAGCCAAAAGTGGGAAAAGTGAAAAAATACATAATCCGATTCCTGCAATCAGTGAGAAGCCAAAACTTCGCTGATACCCTTCTTCTTTTTCTTTTGCTTCTGCTAATACTTTTTCAGGTATTTTCCGATGGTGCAAAAAGTGATTTAAACGTGTGATTTTCATACCAGAAGCAATAAAAAAACCGACAGCTAATGCTATACCGAAAATCAGACAAGAAATACCCATGAACACATATCCTGCTGAACAAAAGAAAAGAAAACTTGCAAAAGATAAGCTAATGAATAGAACACCTGATGCCACTTGGAGACTTGCCGCTCTGTATTCTTTCCAGTAGTTTTCTGCTTCGCTTAAATAAATAGAAGCTGTGTTTGTTTCCGTCTCGTCAGCTTGATGTTTTTTTTCGACATCTAGTTCTTCTAATAATTCATCGATTGAACCAAATGTCGAAATTACTGTACCGATGGCCTCCTGTTCATTTTTTCCTTCTCCCATCAATTCATGATAATGGTCTTCCATATTTGCCAACAAATCAGTTTTCAGCTTATCTATCTCGGTACTTTGAGGTACTCCGATAAAAAGACTGTCTAAATAATTACGGATTGTATCCATTTAATTTCCCTCCAAAAATTGATCGACTACGTCTTTCGTCGTCAGCCACTCTTGCTTTTTTTCTTCTAAAAGATTACGCCCTATTTCAGTGATTTTATAATATGTCCGCTTTTTTCCATGAGTCACTTCTCCAGGATACGAAACAATCAGTTGATTCTTTTCTAAACGGGCAAAAACGGAGTAAAGTGTTGTCTCTTTGATCACATAGGAATCATTTGTCCTCTCACGAATCGTTTTAGAAATTTCATATCCATAAGAATCGTTTTTGTTAAGGATCGATAAAATAATCGCATCATTGTATCCGCGTATTCCATCACTTGAAATCATTTTCTTTCCTCCATATTACTCCATCTGTCGTTGTAATTAGAATAGCATGATTACTTCATCAGGTAAAGTAATTTTTTACAAAAAAATAAAAGGAACAGAAAGCAAAAGAAGCGTTATGCTTTTTTGCTTTCTGTTCCCTTAATTTATTTATTTTACAACCATGACGTTACATGATGCGTGGTTGACTACATAGGAAGTAGTGGAACCTACTAGTGCACGTTCTACCGCATTCAGACCTGTCGCCCCCATAACAATCAGATCGATTGGTTCTTTCGATTCATGGAAATTAGCAATCAGTGTCTTTGGATAACCGTAAAGAACATATGTCTCGATATCTGTCAGGCCTTTTTCAATTGCCAAGTTTCGATGTTCTTTCATCTGGTTTTCCGCAACCTCATCCAATTCTTCCTGAAGGCTTGTTGTAACAAATGCAAAATCACCAAAGTAATTGCCTGTTACTTCATTGACATACAGGATGTGCAACGTTGCCTGATTTCGTTTGGCAATCGTGATTGCCTCAAGAAATGCTTTTTCTGCCTTTTCAGAACCATCAATTGCTACTAAAATATTACGATAAGTATCTACCATTGTAAACGCCTCCTTCACTGTTAGTGTAGCACGATTACAGTGTTAGAACAAACATTTTGTGAACGTTTTATCAAAAAATATCAGGCATCAAATCCGTTTTTTTCAGAGACCGTTTTAAACCAGCGACCTGATTTTTTGATCGTCCGTTTACCGTCTTGTGCCAAATCAACAGCGATAAAGCCATAGCGATTCTTATAAGCATTTGTCCAAGACCAGTTGTCCATACATGTCCACATGTGGTAACCCACACAATTGGTTCCTTCTTGGATTGCTTGATGGACGTATTTCAAATGATCCGTAACAAACTCGATCCGGTAATCATCTTCAATAATTCCTTCGCTGTTAACAAATCGTTCTTCTCCTTCGACCCCCATCCCATTTTCAGAAATATAGCATTTGATATTACCATAGTTTTCTCTTGTATTCGTTAAAATATCATAGATTCCTTTTTCGTAAATTTCCCATCCACGATATGGATTCATTTTTTTATTGGGCATGTCGTAATTATCAAAATAATCATCTGGCATGGGGCTATGTTCGTGATTGATTGGAGTTTCTTTTGCTTTGATTCGACGAGGCTGATAGTAATTGATTCCTAGCAGGTCAATCGTGTTTTCACGGATGAGTCCTAGGTCTCCTTCATGGATCTCTGGCATTATAGCCAATTCTTTGACAATTTCGATCAACTCTTGTGGAAACTCTCCTTTCACTGCAGGGTCAAGGAATGATCGGTTGAAGAATGCGTCAGCGATCTTCGCCGCTTTTACATCTTCTGGGTTCGTTTCATCTCTCGGATAGCTTGGTGTCAGATTCAAGATGATTCCGATCTCACCATCATGTCCGCCTTCATGGTAGGCTTTGATTACCTTTGCGCTTGCTAGATTCTCATGATAGCCTACTTGGACCGCTTCTTTCATATTGATATGATTTGGATAGTGGAATTGATACAAGTAGCCTCCTTCTACAGGTACGATTGGTTCATTATGAGTAAACCATTTTTTGACCAGATCTCCAAACAGTTCAAAGCACGCTGCTGCATAAGAAACATAAGCGTCGACCGTTTCTCTTGATAACCATCCGCCTTTTTCTTGCAGTGGTAGTGGCATATCGAAATGGTAAAGGTTCACAAAAGGTTCAATACCATTATCCAGCAATTCAGTAAAATAATCTCGATAAAAAGAAACAGCTTTTTGATTGATTTCACCTGTCCCTTCTGGAATCAAACGACTCCATTGGATAGATGTACGAAATGTGTTATGGCCAGTTTCTTTCATTAACTGAACATCTTCTTTGTATTTTGTGTAAACTTGCGAAGTTTTTTCAGGTCCTACTTGATCGAAGAATTTTTCAGGCTCTAATTCATACCAATGATCCCAAATATTTTCTCCTTTACCATCATCACTTACTCTTCCTTCTGTTTGCGGTCCGCTAGCAGCAGAACCCCACCAAAAATTTTCTGGGAATGTGTAGGTTTTCATTTTTTTACTTCCTCTCTTTTTTCTTGATACCGTAATCATAACGAACCCTAAAAAATAAATCAATACTTTTTATGAAAATGACTAGACATTTAAAATTTTTGGCGTTATACTTTGTATGTAATCGATTGCAAATAAATTTGAGGTGAATAAAAATGAACGGTTTTATGGACAAGCTTTCTGAGAAAATCATGCCCTTAGCTAATTTATTAGGGCAAAATCGTTACCTTACAGTGCTGCGGGATGCTTTCATGCTTTCCTTCCCTTTAACGATGTTCGGTTCGATCGTTGTCGTTATCAATAACTTGCCTTTTTTCAGTGACGCAACAAAGGGAACTTTATCGAACTTATTCGGTAACGGACAAAATGCAACAATGAGCATCATGTCGGTTTTTGTTACTTTTGGTATCGGCTATTATTTATCAAAATCTTATGACGTTGAAGGTATTTTCGGTGGTGCCGTGTCTTTTGCCAGCTTCTTGATTCTTACGCCTTTTGCAATGAAAACCGCTGGCGGTGAAGATGTGACTGGTGTGCTTTCACTTGATCGTCTTGGCGCAAAAGGAATGTTCATTGGAATGATCGCTGCTTTCTTGGCTGGAGAAATCTACTGCAGAATCACGAAACGCGGCTGGCAGATCAAAATGCCTGATGGAGTTCCGCCTGCAGTAACAAAATCATTTGCCGCTTTGATCCCTGCTGTAGTGACACTAACTATTTTCTTAGTAATCAATGCTGTGATGACTGGTATTTTCAATGCTAACTTACATGACGTCGTTTATGAAGTGATCCAAAAACCATTAACTGGTTTGGGAAGTAGTTTACCTGCAACATTGATTGCTTTGTTCTTTGTCCAATTCTTATGGTTCTTCGGACTTCACGGACAAATCATCGTCAACTCTGTAATGGACCCGATTTGGAATACACTGATGCTTGATAACTTAGAAGCTTATCAACATGGAAAAGAATTACCACACATCATCACAAAACCATTCATGGAAACCTTCACTGTTGGTATTGGTGGCTCTGGAATGACTTTAGCTGTCGTTTTATTGATGGCCTTTGTTCTTAAAAAGAAACAGTATCGTGATGTTGGACGATTAGCTTTAGCACCTGGTATTTTCAATGTAAATGAACCAGCGATCTTCGGTCTACCGATCGTATTGAATGCAACAATCCTTATTCCTTGGGTTGTGGCACCTCTAATCGTAACGACGTTCAATTATTTGGTAATGGCTGCTGGACTTGTCCCTGCACCAACTGGCGTCTCTGTTCCATGGACTGTGCCAATCATTGCAAGCGGTGTCTTAGCAACAAATTCATGGCTTGGTGGTATGCTGCAAGTCATCGACTTTGTCATCGTTGCCTTTATCTGGTACCCATTCCTGAAAGTACTAGATAAACAACCAGATTTAGATATTGCTTAATAGATCATTAAGGGGTTGTGACAAAAACTTGTCACGACCTCTTTTTTCGAATAAACAATGTTCCAGATGCTACTTCGAGTTGTCGGAAGCATAATCTTTCGTTATACTCTAGAAGAGGTGAATAACGTGCCAAAATACGAAGAAATCGCAAATATTTTAAGAGAACGTATCCGTTCAAAAGAGTATCCTCCCGATAGTTTTTTGCCTAATCAAGTGGACTTGGTAAAAGAATTTGGTGCGAGCCGGATGACAATCAAAAAAGCCATCAATATCTTAGCAATGGAAGGGCTTGTCTATTCGCAGCGAGGATCAGGAACGAAAATCTTGAATCATCCATTTATGCAAAAAGACACATCGCCCGCTAACGAGTATGAAGGTTTGAGTCTCCAAATGAAACGCAGACATCGTTCTTTGAAGAGTCAAATCATTCATTTTGATGTTGAATTCCCTAATCAATATATCCAAGAACGATTGATGATCGATGCCGAGCAACCTGTCTACAATATTCACAGGTTAAGGATCTTAGATGGCGAGCCATATGTTTTAGAGCATACCTTTATGCCAGTCCATCTTGTGCCGGGTTTAAAAAAAGAACATTTGTTAGCCTCTATCTATGATCATCTTCATCAAGAATTGAATGTCCATTTTGCAGGGGCTTATCGTGCTATTTCTGCAGATAAAAGTGATGAATATGATCAGCAATATTTGAACTGTGCAGAAAACGATCCTGTACTGGAAGTTCAGCAAGTCGTCTATCTCAAAGATGGACAGCCGATTGAATATTCTTCCAGCCGAAACCGATTTGATGTTCGGAACTATTCTGTGCTGGATGTGCGTTCAACTTAAATGAAGAGGTTGTGAAAAAGCCGTTTACCAAGAGATCGTGACAGTGGTAAGCAGTTTCAAGTAACAAGAAGAGATCGTGAAATCAACATTCTATCCTATCCTAAGCATTAGCTCAAAAATGAAAAAATAACTCAGCATAAAAAGACTTATGACCACCCGTAATGATTCTAAAGTTAGCTTTTTAAAGCTAGTTTTTTTGAAATCGATACAGCTAGTCGTAAGTCTTTTTATTTTATTGATCCGTCCCTCCTCTTTTCCATTCTTGATCCCTTCCTGATACTTTAGAAGACAAATTAATTGCAAAATAGAGATGCATCCTCTATACTATGTCTAAATCAACTACTTACTTTTTGTAAGTTAACAGGAGGAAATTTATCATGGATACACAAATCAGAGGAATTCACCACGTCACAGCAATGACATCTAGCGCTACAAAAATCTACCGCTTTTTTACAGATATTTTAGGAATGCGCTTAATCAAAAAAACAGTTAACCAAGATGACATCGAAACTTACCATCTTTACTTTACAGACGATACTGGTGCGCCAGGAACAGATATGACTTTCTTTGATTTTCCAAATCAGCCAAAAGGAAAAAAAGGAACAGATACGATCTCTCGTGCTTCTTTCCGTGTGCCAAGTGACGCAGCATTAGACTTTTGGTTGGAACGTTTTGAAAAATATGACGTTACTCATTCAGCAATCAATGAACGTTTCGGCAAAAAATATATCGAATTTGAAGATTTCGATAATCAGTATTATCAATTGATCTCTGACGAAAACAATCAAGGTGTAGCAGCTGGCATTCCTTGGAAAAACAGCAATGTACCGACAGAGTTTGCGATCACAGGACTTGGACCTGTCTTTGTCCGTGTCAGTCAATTAGAGCATATCCGCTTGATTCTTGAAAAAATCTTAGGATTCAAAGAAACAGACCATTCAGGAGATTTCTACTTATTTGAAATCGGTGAAGGGGGAAATGGTGCAAGCATCATTATTGAACATCGGACAGACTTGCCAAAAGCAATCGAAGGATTTGGAAATATCCATCACTTAGCATTGCGTGTAGCAGACAAAGAAGCATTGGAATACTGGATTCAAGTAATCAATAAGATTGAATTGCCAAATTCTGGTTTCGTCGATCGTTTCTATTTCCAATCTGAGTACTTCCTAGCCGCTCATCACGTACTGTTTGAATTAGCAACTGATGGTCCTGGATTCCTTGAAGATGAACCAGCAGAATCAGCAGGAGAAAAACTATCTCTTCCTCCATTCTTAGAAGAACGTCGTGAAGCCATTGAAGCCTATGTCCGTCCTTTCGATACAAGTGATGCAAATAAAAAACGTGAATAATCTCTTCATGCTACTTCATTTTTTGCATCTATAGAAACAGAAAAGAGGGAACAAAATGACCTATATTTTTGAAAAAGGAACAAGTGGCAAGCATTTGATCTTACTTCATGGCACAGGTGGCGATGAACATTCTTTACTGGATATCGCTCACTTTCTTGCACCAAACAGTACATTGCTTTCTTTTCGTGGCACGGTCCAAGAAGATGGGATGAATCGTTTTTTCAAGCGTAATGGATTGAATCAATTCGACCTGGACAGTTTGGAAAAAGAAACAGATAAACTCCATGAAAAAATCAAAGAAATCAGCGAAACAGAACAGATACCGTTAAGTGATTGGCTGCTTGTCGGCTATTCAAATGGCGCAAATATCGCTGCCCATCTATTATTGGAGCGTGAGACCGAGCTAAATAAAGGGTTGTTTTTCCATCCAATGTCTCTAGGTGTTCATCAAAGCCATTCCACATTAGAGGATAAAACCGTCTGGCTTTCTTATGGTGATAACGATCCAATCGTTTCCCCTGCTTCCTTTAAAGAATTGGCCGATCAATTCGAAACACGCCAAGCAAATGTGACCATCCAGCTAACTGTAACAGGTCATCAGTTGACGATGGACGAAATCGAGCAAGCGAGGGAATGGACAGACCACCTCTTAACTAAATAAAATAAAAGAACTACGACTTACATAATACAACCTGAAGCAGATATCGATCTGGATCAGATTTTGTGAAAGTCGTAGTTTTTTGTGTCAGATAGGTTAGTCTCCACCAGCTGCAATAACAGATTTATTATAAATAGCCGTTTTATGTTTCAACTCTTCCAATCCCCCGATTTTCTCACCTTTTGAATAAAAACCGTCAGTAATCCCTAATGCTTGAAAAATCGTCTGCTTGTAGGCAATTTCTGCATTCCATTCAACTGTATCAAGGATTTGCAGTGCTTTATGGATAGCTTCGATTCCTGATTCTCCACCTGTGTTGATCAATACGCCATGAGAGTTGAGCAGCAACATATGCGGTAATTCAAGATGCTGTTTTTTTACATAGTCGCTTGTCAATTCAGCAAGTTCTTCAGAGCAATTAGGCTCAAAGTCCATGACAGGAATCTCTTTTACTTTAGCTGTGGCTTCTGTCAAATTAGGCATAGGCAACCCAGTAGTCGCCCAGAACATTGCATTAGGCGCATGAGCATGGAGGACAGCTTTGATAGCTGGATTAGTCTCGTACATCGCTTCATGCATATTGATCTCCCGAGTTAAATGACCGACTCCGTCAACGATTCTACGCGTTCTTGGTTCTACTACTAGAACCTGTGCAGGAGAAATCTCTCCTAGATAGGCTTCTGACATCATGGTCGGCGTCATGATGATGTAGTCTTTCCCTTGATCATCAGTGGTTTTAAAGGAAAAATTCCCTCCTGCGACATTTGTGTTTTTCCTTTCGAAAATCACTCTTACGATACGTGCCATGTCCTGTCGTTCTCTCTCAAATAACATACGTCCATCTGACATAATGACCCCTCCATTATCTTTTTATAAAACTTTTTTCTCTCAATATTTCTTTGGTAGCTTCTTTTATTTTTATTGATTCTTCTATTTTCCGTTTTCTTTTTTCATCGTACTCTCTGAATAAAACGTGATTTCCATATTTATAGATCACTAGTGCGAAAAAAATGACCAATAGATTGATGATGATATTCTGAGTAAAGAGTCCATATAGAAATAGCAGAAGTGTACCACAAAGAGCGACTGTCCATTTTATTTTATCTGTCTCTTCTCTTTTCATTACTTTCCCACCATTTCAATGCTATTTTTGTAGTTCAGCATAACGTTCACTCGGTACTTTCGCTTTTATCATATATTTATAAAGTAGAACAAACAGTCCTAGAAAAATCACGCATCCTACAATAGCGAGAATATTCCTATTAAATGCCTCCGCAAATAAAACCCTGAACTCCGGCCCTTCTATGGATGACCATGTGATCAACTGTCCTTTCTTGATTCCCTCGACTGCTCCGCTTTTTTCTGCTAAATCACTGAGTATTGGCGCAAGGTAAGTGGCCCCGTACAAATAAATAGGCATCGTGAGGATTCCCAAGATCAGCATACGAGCCAAGTTTCCTCCTGTTAAAAGTAATCCGCCGACCGCAATCGAATAGTTGATAATCCCTGCTAATGGTAATACTTGGTTTCCTGGCAAAATAATGGCATAACCAATAAACACAGGAACAAGTAAAATAGCAGTAACCCAAATTTCTGAACGACCAGCTAATATCGGCCAGTCCAATCCGATATATACTTCACGATCCTTAAACCGCTTTTTCATAAATTCTGACATAGCGTCTGCTAGAGGAGACAAAGATTGCATGAACATTTTAGAGATCATAGGAAACAAACTTAATGCTGTAGCTGTTTGGATCGCTAGATTAAGAGAACCTGAAACGCCATACGCAGCAGCAAATCCAAGCCCCAATCCAATAATGAATCCCATTACAGAGTTTTCAGAGAAGATCCCAATTTTCTTCTTCAATGCATTCGTATCCGCTCGTTTATTTAAAGCAGGAATTTTATCCATGATCATATTGAAAGGCAGCAACAAGACAGCGGCAGATGTCATAAAATGAGTCACTGTTACTAATGGAATCCCTGTGAGATCTTGTATATGTTTTTGAAACATATCACCAAGCTTTAATTCCAATATAACTTGGACCATTGCAGTAAGAAAGCCTGCAGCCAAACTACCGGAAACATAATAAACTAAATAAGCAGTTAAAGCTTTCCCCCAAACATTCCACATATCAACATTTAACGTCTTCGTCCAATTAAAAATTAACAGTACAAAATTGACCCCAATCGTTACTGCAAAAAATATAAAAGCATAACTCCACGACCATGTGATGCTTGCTGCACCTGTCCACCCAAGATCAAGTGCAGGCAAACTGATTCCCGTATTTTTAGCCAATGCTTCTGATGCTGGACTTACTGCGTTAGACATATAGCCAATGACCATAGACATTCCGCTAAAAGCAATCCCTAAAGTTAAAGCAGACATGAATGCTTTTTTTAATTTCATCCCTGCCAACAATCCAAGTATCAAAATAATCAGGGGAACAAAAATGGCTGATCCTAAGTTCAAAACATAATTGATAATGGTTTGGAAAACTTCCATAAATAAACCTTCTTTCTTTCGAAATATAGTAGATAAAACTATGAACCAACTTTTTTATCCAACAATCCTCCTTTACTGTACTAACTCTTTGATACTGTCATAAATAGGTTCTACACCCATTCCAGTTAAAAATGGAATTCCTGGAAATACTTCAATACCCAAATCTTTTGCTTGTTCAAGTACTTCCTCATCAGGTTGTGCGACATACACATAGATTCCAGCAGTTAGAAGCTCATTTTGAATCGATTTGTAATCAACTGCTTCTACAGGAAATGCGATGCCGTCATCTTCTAACATACTTTGGATCTTACTAGCGATTGTCTGACTCGTTGCTACTCCACTTCCACATGCGACAATTAACCGATTTTTCATTTTTTCTTCCTCCTAAATATAATTTGTAATAAGTTCGTATATGTTTTGCGGTGTTTCTTGTTTCTTATAATTTTCCACGAATGTTTCATCCATGAATAAATTCATAAACGCTTGAAGTAATCCTACTTGTTCTTTTGGTTCTTTGATTCCTAAAAAAAATAGATTTTCTACAGTCATTTCCTGATTATCCCCCATTTGATAAAAATAAATTGGGGTCTTCAGCTGCATAACAAAAACAAATGGCTTTTCGACATATTCACATTCCGAATGTGGCAGCGCGATATTTAAATACTTAGTAATCAATCCAGTAGGAAATTCTCTTTCTCTTGCAATCAGTCCATTCAAATAATTCTCATTGACGTACCCCATTTTTTCTAATCGTTGTGCAGCGATTAAAAAAGCTTCTTCTTTATTTTTTACTTCTACCGCTAATTGAATCAAACTAGGAACGAACATCTCTTTATATTTCATTCCAACCTCCTCCTTTTTGATTAAGTTTGTTAATTTATTGTTCTACTAAGTTCATCTTTGTTTTACAAGAACATTATATTTCTGTTAGTTTGTTTTGTAAACGCTTTCAAAAGAAATTTATTTTGTTAAATTTGATCTACTTGAAAATAAAATCGTTTATCTATATAATTAAGAAGAACAAAGTCGAACAAAAATTGACTTTTATGTTAAAGGAGTAATTCATATGCTGAAAAAAGAAAGACAAGAACGAATCATTACGTTATTAGAGAAAGATTTTTATTTAACTAATTCAGAAATCGCTAACAAATTAGGCGTATCAGAAATGACCATACGCCGAGATGTCACTGAATTAGCAAAAAAAAATAAAGTAAAAAAGCTATATGGTGGCGTTGAACGAAAGGAACCTTATAATCGAGAACTATCGACTCAAGAAAAAATTGATACGAATGTAGCCGAAAAAAAATATATTGGTCAAGTCATGAACAGTATGATTCCCGATAATTCTACTATTTATGTCGGTGCTGGAACAACGATCCTATATGCACTTCCTTTCATTCAAAAGAAAAATCTATTTGTAATTACAAACAGTTTGATTGCTTTCAACTATTTAAAGAATCATACAAGTTATCGGATTTTACTTACTGGTGGCGAATTTTCTCCTATTACAGAAGAGTTCATTGGGGAAGTTGCAGAAAGATCTTTTGAAAGTTTGAATGTCGATATCTCTTTCGCTGCAACAAACGGCATATTTGATAACAATGTGACAACCGCTCAATTTATTGAGGGAAATATTCAGAACGCAGCGCTCAATGCAGCAAAAATCAAATGCATTGTTGCAGATTATTCAAAATTAAATAAATCAGACGTCTATACTTTTAGAAAATTAACCGATTTTGATTATCTAATAACCGATAATCATTTATCAGAACAGGATTTCAATCATTATTCAAAATACTTAACAATATTAAAGGAGCCCAAAAATGATACTGACAATCACGATGAACCCATCCATTGATTCCATTTATTTTACAAAACACTTTGAATTAGGTACGATGACACGCTTTGATTCTCCGGTACGCTATGTAGGCGGCAAGGGAATCAATTGCGGACGAGCTTCTGCTCTACTAGGTTCATCAGTTATTTTAACGGGGTTTTTGGGCGGTTATTTTGGCAGTATGATTCAAGATATGCTGAAAAATGAAAATTTGTTTGATTTGCATTTTTTACCTATTGCAGAAGAATCAAGAGGTGCCGTCACGATCATGCATGATGATGAAACGCAGACAGAGCTAGTGGAAGCTGGTCCTGAAATAGCAGATACTACTATCAAAAAATTAATGAATGATATCAAACAAATTAGTAAAAATAATTACCTTTCAGTCATTACAATAAATGGTTCTGTTAACAATCCAGATCCCTTTTTGTATGCTAAATTATTACAATATATCAAAGAACAAATAGATCCTTCCACCTATATATTAATGGATATATCTGGACAACATCTCCGTGAAGTCTTAGCAAGTAAGTATAAACCGATGTTCATCAAACCTAATATCCATGAGTTTTCAGATATCATCCATCAAAAAATTACTCAAAAAAGCGACATAAAATACCATCTAAAAACAAATCCACTATTTAAAGATATCGATGTTATCATGATTTCTTGCGGCTCGTATGGTGCAGTAGTCAAAGTAAAAGAAGAATTTTGGAATGTTGAGATCCCTAAGATTCCTATCATTAATACAACAGGCTCTGGGGATGCCACTGTTGGAGGTTTTGCTCATTCATTAGAACAGAATTATCCTTTAAAAGAATGTGTAAGGTACGCAATGGCTTGCGGCATGTCGAATGCACAGCAATCAGAAGTCGGGAAAGTTATCCCAGCTGATGTAAAAAATTTAGCAAAAAATATTAAAATCACAGAAATGAAATAAATAGTACAAAGTAAATAATTGTTTATATGAAATGAGACACAAAGAGACTGTGACAAAAAACGTGTGTACCGACCCCCAAAAGTTAGATTTTTTGGTCTAACTTTTGGGAGTCGATACATTGTCACAGTCCTTTTTTCGAATAAACGGTGTTCTCCTGCCAACTCCTCGGTCACAAGTTACAATATTCAACAAACATGAGAAGCTGTTTTTTGAAATTGCTCCTTGTGACTCAGAGTTAAACGGCAGGATCACGACCTCTTGGTATAAACGGTGTTCAAAAGCCAGTTTCTCGGTATTAAGCCAAATTTATGCAAAAATGTGGAAAGCCATTTTCACAAAATTTTTCTTAATACTCGAAACTAAGCGGCTTTTTCACAACCTCTTCTTTAAACGGTGCTCAAAAGCTTGCATCTGCGCTAATGAGTCCAACCAAGTCAAAAATGAGGAGCTTTTTTGGCTGTCCTTATTACTTGATGCAGGGCAGTTTTTTCATAATCTCTTTTAGATTAAATCCTTTTGGTTACACAAGGTTCTCTTCAAAGAATGTTGCCATTTTTTCAAATGGAATGATGTATGTCTTGTCGTATAGATCTGTATGGGATGCTCCTGGAATGATCATGAGTTCCTTGTTGTCACCTTTTAGTTCTTTGAAAGCGTCCTCCCCAAAGTAACGTGAATGAGCTTTTTCCCCGTGAATGACTAAGACTGCATGACGGATTTCTGGAATATAATGCAATAGTTTTGCATTCATAAGTGACAACCCTGATGTCCTATTCCAACCATCATTGGAGTTTAAAGAACGGACATGATATCCGCGGTCTGTTTTATAATACGCATGATAGTCTTTGACAAATTGAGGAGCATCTTCAGGCAACGGATCAACCACACCTCCAGCACGTGCGTAGTCCCCTTGTTTGAAATCAATGATGCGTTGTGCATTTAATTCTTCACGCATTTCATATCGGGCATTTTCATCCATAACATCGAAGTAGCCATTTGCTGTTACTCGAGTCATGTCATACATTGTGGAAACAACTGTTGCTTTGACCCGCGTATCGATAGCTGCTGCATTCAATGCCATACCTCCCCATCCACAAATACCAATGATTCCGATTCTCTCAGGGTTTACATTTTTTTGTACAGATAAAAAGTCTACTGCCGCTTGGAAATCTTCCGTATTGATATCAGGCGAAGCAACATATCGAGGTACTCCTCCGCTTTCTCCTGTAAACGATGGATCAAACGCAATCGTTAAAAAGCCTCTTTCAGCCATCGTCTGCGCATATAGACCAGACGATTGTTCCTTCACTGCACCAAATGGCCCGCTCACAGCGATTGCCGGCAATTTCTTTTCACTTACTTCTTTTGGTTCATATAAATCAGCGACTAATGTGATACCAAAACGATTCGGGAAGCTCACCTTTCGATGATTGACTTGATTGCTTTTTGGAAATACTTTGTCCCATTCTTGTGTGATGTTTAATTCTTTATTCATATTCTATACTCTCCTTTGATCAAAATTGACATTTGTTTTTGAATGTATTATTATGATAAAACTTAAACTTGACTTTAGGTCAAGGTAAAAATTTTATTTTAGGAGGATTTTTTTATGTATTCCATTGGACAAGTGTCTGAAATGTTTGGATTGCCTGTTTCTACTTTACGTTATTACGACAAAGAGGGATTATTTCCTGATATCCAGCGTGTTTCTGGTATTAGAAAATTTTCAGAGAATGAGTTAGAGGCTTTGAGAGTCATTGACTGTTTGAAAAAATCTGGTTTAGAAATAAAAGACATCAAGCAATTCATGGAATGGAGCAAAGAAGGCAGTAAGACATTTGAGGTTCGTAAAGAACTATTTGAAAAACAAAAAGAAGTAGTAGAAAAAGAAATAGCAAAATTAGAAAGAGTACTCGCTATGCTAAACTACAAAAGCTGGTACTATGAAGAAGCAATAAAAGCCGGCAATGAAGAAGCCGTATTGACAATGATTCCTGATGATTTACCCCAACATGTAAAAGAAGCTTATGTACATTCTCATTGAACAAACGGATAACTCACTCTCCTTCTCTATGAACTTCATGAAAACATGAATAAACACCTCTAACTGATTGTTAGAAGTGTTTATTTTTTCACTCAAGTATCCTGCACTTACAAAAATATCCTTTTTACCGCCATCCTAATTCTGGAGCGATATCTTTTACAATTGTTTCAAGCAAGTGCATGTTGTATTCTACCCCCAAAGTATTAGGAATCGTGACAAGTACTGTGTCTGCTTCTTTGATTGCTTCATCTTCAGCTAGCTCCTTGATTAATTGATCAGGTTCACCAGCAAAAGTTTTTCCAAAAATCGTTGGGCTCCGGTGATAAGCAAGATAGCCGACAGCATCTTGTTGCGGACTACCGTCTTGTCCAAATAAGCGTCGATCCAAATCAGTGGTGATTGGCTGAATCGAGCGAGTAACTAATGTTCTTGGTTCAAAATCATGACCTGCTTGCTTCCACGCTTCTTTATACGCACGTAATTGGTTTGCTTGTTGGATATGGAATGGCTCATGGGATTCGTAATTGACTAATGTAGATGATTGCAGATTCATTCCATGTTGTGCTGCCCAGATTGCCGTTTGCTGCGAACCAGCTCCCCACCAGATTCTTTGTCGTAATCCTTCTGAATAAGGTTCTATCCGTAATTTTCCTGATCCTTGTGGGAACATTGGTTGAGGATTTGGTTCTGCAAATGGTTTTCCTTCAAGTAATTCCAAGAATTCAAGGGTGCGTTCCCGTGTTACCTCTTTGATTTCTTCTTCACTGTAATCATAACCAAAGTATTTCCAGCCATCTAGAACTTGTTCAGGTGAACCACGCCCCACTCCTAGTTGCACTCTTCCTTGCGTGATGATATCTGTCAATCCGGCATTTTCTGCCATATAATAAGGGTTTTCATATCGCATATCAATAAGTCCTGTACCGATTTCAATCTTACTTGTCTTTGCGCCGATTGCCGCTAGCAAAGGAAACGGCGACCCAATCTGAGGGGCAAAATGATGTACGCGGAAAAACGCTCCGTCCACTCCGATTTTTTCTGCTTCCACCGCTAAATCAATCGATTGCAAATAAGCATCTTGAGCTGATTTCACAAGCGATCCTTGCTCCATCCAATGTCCAAAGCTTAAAAAGCCGATTTTTTTCAAGGTAATGACCCCCTTTAACCCTACAAAAATGGAAGGTTTTTTATTTTTAATATGAACTGATTCTACTACTTTTTTTCTTAAAAGACGAATAATTGTTCTCGCCTCACAATCAAGAAATGTATCGGCTTACTACACCCCTACTTTCTTCATCATCTGCCGTGTCTTAATCTCTTTTAACAGTCTGTTACATCGTTGATTTTTGACTCAAAATGATTGTTTCTAACATGTATTTATGGTAAAAAAGACAAGATGAGTTCTTTGTACACATCGATTTATACGCTGAACAAAAAGAAATATATAAACTAAGAAACCCATTGTTTTTTTCGCTCCATCACATAGAGTTTACTTTAGATAAACAGTGACATTTACTAATCCATAACGGAGGAAATCAAATGAAAAAAATCTATTTCTTATGTACGGGCAATTCATGTCGCAGTCAAATAGCAGAAGGCTACGCGCGTAAATACTTGTCTCCTTCAATGTTTGAGATCAGAAGTGCGGGGATCGAGACACATGGCTTGAATCCAAGAGCTGTAAAAATCATGGCAGAAGACGGCATCGATATTTCCAAACAGACGTCTGATTTGATTGATAGAGATTACTTTACTCAGGCAGACTTGATCATTACACTTTGTGGTGATGCCAAAGACAAGTGCCCTGCCGTTCCAAACAATCACGAACACCTTCACTGGGACCTAAAAGATCCTGCACAAGCTGTCGGGAGCGAAGAAGAAATATTAGCGGAATTCAGAAAAGTCAGAGAAGGAATCAAAAGAAAAGTTTTAGACTTAAATCAACGTACATCGATCGTATAAAGAAGTATTCAAAATGATTTTTCAAGCACTAAGAAACAATGTTAAAAAAATAGCTTTCCATATTTTACAAAATTGTGCCTTATTGCCGACAAATTGTCTCTTGAACACCGTTTACCAGTAGTCAAGACATCGTAAGCAACTATAAAAAATTATAAGAAACTCAAAATAAAAGGATGTGCCACAACTTTGGCCACATCCTCTTTTTTTGTATTTAGTTTTCTACTTCCAAATAAATAGATAGAATTATTATAAATATAAAGGCAGTTTTTTAATCGCTACTTATTCATAACTAGATAACAACGTTAAGATTTCTAGCGGATGATTGGATTGCATCAACTGAGCCATTTGTTCTGGCTGCTTTTCTAAATAGTGAATAACAGAAAATATTTTTTTGAACTCTGCATGTTTCAAATCATTTTTCTTTATTGCTAATAGCAGTACGATACGTATCTGTTCCCCGTGCCATAGGACTGGTTCTTTCATTGTAGCAATAGAAATCATCGAATGCTTCACATACAGCGGATTACCGTGAGGGATCGTTACAAATGGGGCTACTCTAGTACTGGAGTGACTGTCTCTTTCCAAGACAGAATCGATGAATTCCGGCTCCACATAATGATGTTCCACTAAGACGTTTCCCATAAAGTTTAAAATATCGGCTGGGTCTGTCCGTTCAAGTTGAGGAAAGATCAGAAATGGATGAGTAAAGCTTGCTAGATCAAATATTTTTTTCTTCTTGATAGGCACATGCTCCAGCATATATTTTGTCAAATAGGCTAGATCAGTTTCTGTGATCATTGGTGAGATCTCGATTACTGGAATGCTTATATGTTTAAATGGTAACGTAGCCAAGATAAAATCAACAGAGGGAAAATCTTGCCTCTTTAATTCTGGCTTATATTCAACTAGATCCATAATCGTTAATTCTGGAAGTTCTCTGTTCAGCCGTGCTTCGAGAAAAGTAGCCATAGCTTTTGAATATTCACTAACTAAAACCGTTTGATATCTTCTACTTTTCTGATGTTTGTGTCGCTCGATCGCTGCTTGGAAATGGATCGTTAAATAAGCTGTCTCCTCTTGTGGAACATAAAAATTTTCCTTTTCAAAATAATCTTCTAAAATTAACTGTAAAACTAAGAAAAGTTGTGTGTACGTACTAAACACATTTTTCGTCAATGGATTAGAAATCTGCAAACCATAATGGAGTCGAAAATAAGTTGAAGATAAATGAGACCTTAAATTTTGTTTTAGTAGCTGATCTTCTTTTAATGAATAGCCTAGAAACTGTTCCACTTGTTCGATCAAATGATCAGCAAGTGCGCTAGATTCCTTTTGAAAACGTGTGGCTGCTTGTGAATTTGTAAAAAGATTGGCGATACGCAAAGCCAGATAATTGATTTCATCAGGAGAAAATTCAATTGGATAGATGGTGGCTAGTTTTGCTAATATCTGACTACTTAACTTTTGTGCTTGGGTGTGTTCCACGACTTCGTTTTCGTCTTTACTTAATTTCACTTTCTGGTACTGTTTCATTCGCTCGAGCATAAAGTAGATGTGAATCTCCACACTAGCCAGTCCATTCGACTGTTCTAAATGGTTTTCATAAAAAACATCTTGTAATGTATGTTGGATAACTTTTAATGTATCTTTAGCGAAGAATTCTTTCAACGACGGACTTTGCGGATCTTCTTTCTGCATATTTCGTAATGTCTTAACAAGCAACTGTCTTTTTTCTTGTTCATCGCCTTTAAGAAAAGTTCCTAGTTTTGTTTTGGATACTAGCTGTAAATGGTGATACTCAAAAAAGCTTTGCAACTCTGTCAATTCTTTACGAATCGTACGTTTTCCAACATATAGTTTTTCTGAAAGTTCTTCAAGACTAAATCCGTCTTTTGCTACTAGCAGATGGAAAATCAATAACTGACGAAGCTGTTTTTTATCCATTTCTGTTTGAGCCTCTTCATTAAGCGCTCGTTTCAGTTGTTCCCTTTCGTGAGGCAGACCATTCAACAAGATACCTGTACCTTTTTTTCTTTCAAACATTAAAGGCAGATGTTTGTCTCTCAACCAAGTTTCAATGGTATTCAAATCGCTATGAATCGTTCTTTCTGACACATGGAAATGCTCTGCTAGCTTTTTTGTTGTTATATAATTATTGTTCTCACTTAATTGATAGATCAAAGATTGCTGACGCTGATTCATAATGTGCAGAAACTCCCTTCTAAATAAAAAATCGATCATGATAACACATCTATTATGTCTCATCACGGTCGATTTTTCATCTTATGTTACATTTCGCTTAATAATTGGTGAACTGCTGTTTTATCTGGCGCTTCCATCAGTGCTTGACGGAAGTCATCATCCATCAATTTACGTGATAGACGTTGCAGTATTTTCAAGTGCATATCACCTTGGCTGTTTTCAGGTACAGCAATCATAAAGATCATATGTGCAGGTTTTCCATCTAAAGAATGCCAATCTACCCCAGATTGACTTCTGGCAAATGCCACTGTTGGTTTAAGAACATAAGCTGATTTTCCGTGTGGAATAGCGATTCCCATGCCGATTCCCGTCGTACTTTCATGTTCTCTATCATAGATGACTTCTTTAAACCCGTTTTTATCTGTGATCGCCGCTGTTTTTTCTAAACGTTGGACTAAATCTTCGATTACTCCGTCTTTTGTTGTTGCTGTTTCACCTAAAACGATTGCTTCATCTGACATAATATCCGTGATAGAATCAAAAGTTTCAGTTTTCGTATAAACATCACTTGTTTCAGTCTCTGATAGATCTGCTACTGTCACACCATTTGCTGCAGCAACCGCAGTTTGTTGTAATGTCGGTTTAAGGATTCTTAACATTAGCACGGTTACAGCAATACCAGCAATCACTGCTACAAAAAACATGGCTACGTGATCCACTGCTCCTAAAACCGCTACGATCGGACCGCCATGAGCTACATGATCTGTCACTCCTGAAAGCATCGCGATCACACTTCCTGTCATTGCCCCGACTACAATGCTTGGAATCACCCGCAGTGGATCTGTTGAAGCAAACGGAATAGCGCCTTCTGTAATCCCAAACAGTCCCATTGCTAAGGACGCCTTACCAGCTTCTCGTTCTGTTTTCGTAAATTTGGTTTTTAAAATCAATGATGCCAGCCCCAATGCTAATGGAGGGATACAGATAGCTACAGCAATTGGCCCCATAATGGAATAATTGCCTTCTGCAATCAAGCCAGATCCGAACAAAAAGGCTACTTTATTGAACGGCCCCCCCATATCAAAAGCAATCATCGCTCCTAAGATCATAGCTAGAACAATTTCACTTCCTCCTTGCATCCCTGCTAAAAAGTGAGTCAATGAACTAAATAGAAGAGCTACTGGTTCTCCAATAACATAGATAAACACAAAACCAACTGCCAATGATCCTAAAATTGGGATAACAATAATTGGCATGATCGATTGTAAAGCTTTCGGTACTCGCACTTTCTTGATTCCTAAAGCAATGAATCCTGCTAAAAATCCAGTGATGATCCCGCCTAAGAATCCCGCATTCGCATCACTACCATATAATGCTCCGTTTGCCGCTAACATCCCACCAACAAATCCAGGAACAAGTCCTGGACGGTCTGCAATACTTTGCGCAATAAATGCAGATAGAATTGGAACCATCAACCCCATAGCGATACTTCCGATACTATTCATCGTTGCCCAAATCGTTCCTTCTGATATCTTGATTCCTTCAGGTGTCGCTGTTCCGCCCAATGTTAATGAAATTGCGATCAATAATCCTCCTGTAACTACGAATGGTACCATATATGAAACACCATTCATCAAACTCTTATAGATTTTCTTACCTAAATTTTCTGATTCACTTTTATTTTCGGCAGAAATAGTTGTCTCTGTACTTTTATAGATTGGCGCTTTTCCTGCTAAAATCTCTCCTACCAATTCATCTGCATGATGGATTCCTTCTTGCACGCCTACGGTTATCAATGGTTTGCCGCCAAATCGTGATTTATCTATTTTAGTATCCGCTGCGATGATTACACCAGCTGCTTCTTCGATATCTTTTGCAGTCAATTCATTTTCGATACCGATAGAACCATGTGTTTCGACTTTTACCTCGACGCCAACAGATTTTCCCGCTTTCTCTAAGTTTTCTGCTGCCATGTATGTATGGGCAATGCCAACTGGACAGGATGTGATTGCAATAATTTTTTTCATTTTCCTACCGCCTTTCTTTCTACATTTACAGTATATAAAAACGGTTTCTTTTTATTAAGCACAAAATGATTCCGTAATAACTGAAATTCTTGGAATAAATAGAAATTTCGCTAAAAAAATTGATATACAATTTATTATGTTGAATAAAATAATATTGGAAAATCTTACATTTCTGTACTTCTGCTTACGTACATCTAAATTATTATCTACATTAACAATTTCCGTAATTAATTATAAAAAGCTTATTCCATTTAATTTCATTCTGGAATAAGCTTCTTATTTTCTAATGAGTTAGTGAATAATTTTTTTTACCATGCTTAATAGTATCTTTACGTCTCCTATACGCGTATCTCCTGTTTCTTTATCTATAATTGAACTATAAACATGAGGAATCACTTTTTTTACACCTGCATCGATTGCAATTTTCAGAATTTCTTCAAAGTTTGAAAGATCAATTCCTCCTGTTGGCTCTAAATAGAATTCATATTTTGCGCAAGCTTCCGCAACTGCTTTAAATTCTTCCCTATGTGCTAAGCCTTTCATCGGGAAATACTTGATTGAAGTACCTCCCATGTCTTGCAGCATTTGAATGGCAGTTTCAATAGGCACTTCAGCTGCTGGCGCTTGTGAACTTAACGGACCTGTAGCAATATTGACATAGCCGATCTTACCTGTTGGTGAAACCAATCCATTGATGACCGTATCATTTTGGCCCAATAAAGCACGAGAAGTCCCCACGCCAGTAAATACTTGATTGACATGTTGTGGATGTAAAACCCCAGATAAACGCGAAACCATCTGACTTTGGTTTGGATCTCCAGCGCCTAATCCAACTGACAACGCATTATTGGTTGCGTCTTGGTACCTTTTCATATCTTCGATTGCTGCTTCATCGCTAGCATAATTTTTCGATAGCACACCTAGTACGACATGCCCTTCCGCTGCTTCATAGCATGCTTTTGCATTTTCAACTGAATGAGCTAATACATTTAAACATACACGATTTTTATAATAATTTGGGATAACTGACAATTTAAAAGCCTCCTACATGATTTCTCTCAATCTTTTTATAATTTTTTCCATTTCGTTTTGGCTGACAGAACGAATGTCGAACTCAATGATTCCGTTATTTGCTTGATATTCTCGGGTGTAGACTGCTGGATTTCGTGCTTTTAATTCCTGAATGACTTCTTTCGCACTTTTATCACCATTAATCGTTACACTTGCTCGATAAATATCTCTGCCGGTACCATCTTGAACTATTTTCGCTGTTAGGTCAGGAAGTTGATTGATTGCGTTAACAAAAGGCGCTAATCGTTGCTTCATGGAGTCACCAGATTCGCTCCCATTTTTTAAATAATCTTCTAGTGCCTGGGTAAAGCCTAAAATATTATCTTTACCGATTTTCATTGCTCGGCCAATACCTTTAGACTGTAGCCGAATCCATTGAATATACTTCTTTTTTCCTATGACCAGTCCGGCACTCGGACCTTCGATTGCTTTTGCACCAGAGTAAATCACTAAGTCAACGCCCATTTCGCTATATTTGAATAAATCTTCTTCCGCAGCTGCATCAACGATCAATGGCAAACGATGAGCTTTGGCAACTTCTACCATTTCTGCCACCGTCAGCATACTTTTCTGAACTGCATGATGACTTTTAATATATAGAAGCGCAGCAGTTTTTTCCGTAATCATCATGGAAACATGTTCCGGTGTACACATATTTGCATAGCCAGCTTCTATGACTTTTCCTCCACCTTGAGCAACCATTACTTCAACCGGTGTCCCATAATCTACATTATGTCCCTTAGGTATGATGATTTCCCGTCTAGCGATTTTTTCTGTATAGGGATGATAGACATGGTACATGTCGCCCTGTCCGATTAAAGCAGCAACAGATTGAGCAATCCCTGCTGAAGCAGAAGAAACGATTTGCGCATCTTCCACTTTCAGTAATTGAGAAAGATAAGCGCCGGTTTTGATGGCAAGATCACTCATCTCAAAAAAATGCTCGCCTCCAAATCGTTGTGCTGCTAGGACACTTTCAGATACCTTAGAAACCCCTAGGATCGTCATTTTTCCCGATGCATTAATGACTTCTTTTAAATCAAACTTTCCATAGCTAATTGTCATATATGACGCCTCCAATAATTGTTTTAATCGGTAAAATTTGTTCTTTAGCTATACGTGTAAATCCGTTGGAATCTTTCAATTCCTTTTCATTTTCAACAATCTCAAATATCGTCAAATCTGCATCATAATTGACAGCTAACTGGCCCTTACTCTTCAAATGAAAATTCCGTGCAGGAACTGCTGTAACTTTTTCAATGATTTCTTCCCAAGAATAGCCGACTACCCTCAATTTTTCTAAAGTAGTTGCTAGATCAAAAACTGGGCCATTTGTACGATTGCGGATGTAGATATCCGTACTAATAGAGCTAGCTTTCATTCCTGCTTTTAGTGCGGTTTCTGCCACATGGAAATTAAAGCTATCCGTCCCATGTCCAATATCAAAGACGACACCATTATTGTAAGCATCCCAGACAAAGTTTTTAATTTGATCTGTCTTTGGATCTAAAATACCGTTTGGTTTTCCATTAAAACAATGGGTCAATACATCGCCTCTTTCCATTCTTGACAATACTTCTTCTAACTCAGGAGGTGCAGAACCGATATGAACCATCAATGGCAGATCATTGTTTTCTGACTGGATTTTTTTAGCTAATTCTAATGGCTTAATGCCATTTTCACCAACAACTGTCTTACTCATTCTCGCTTTGATCCCGACAATAAATTCCGGCAGTTCTGCTAACGCAGTACTTACTAGATCTTCTTGAATCTTTGTTAGATCAGCAAGTTCATCTTGTTTGACAATGCCCCATTTAGAGATATTCATTAGCGCATACACATTTGTCTTGACCGATTTCGTCAATTGATAAAATTCACGGATGTTTTCTGCTCCCGTAGTTCCAGCATCAATGACCGTCGTCACACCTTTTTCGACCCCTATCTAATCAGGATAGTCATAATAAAGATTCATCTTTTCATAGCAGTGGACATGATCATCGATCCACCCAGCGGATAAATAATACTTTCCCTCCAAGTCAACTACTTCTTGCGCCGGCTGATTTATTTCTGCTGCAACTGCTTTAATCATGCCTTTTTCTATAGCGACCTCTATTTTAGATCCATCAACCAACCTTCCATTTTTAATCAAAGTATCAAACATTTAATGACCCTCTTTCTATTAATTTACTGCCGGGAAGATTGCTCCTAAAATCATTGCTCCTAAAATAGCACCTCCAGCAATTGGTTTTTTCCAAGCATAGAATCCTAGTGCTCCTAATGTAGCGCCAATACCGATTGGAATAGATGCTGCACACGCGCTTAATATAATTAATGGACCCAAAAAACGTCCAGATGAATTTCCTGCCCCCATCATGACGTCAGCACCAAAAGTGGAATTTGATTGATTGATCGTAAATTTACGAATCAAGACAATGATGCCACCAACAATCAAACCTAGAACCAAACCAGTCAATAAAGAGAGTGCAAAATTATCGATTGGTGCCGCTATTTTCATACTTAAGAGAATTGCTGGTACCCCAATTCCGATCCCAGTTAGGATCGAACCGCCTAAGTCCAAGATCCCAACTAAAGAGCCTTCTAAAATTCTGGCAAATAAGAAACTAGCACCAAACGCTGCCGCTGCGCCATAGGATCCGCCATCCAGCCCGGCTTTTAACATCGCCACGATCGAAACTTCATTGAATGCACCCACACCATACATCACATACATGTGTGTTCCTGCAAATACAGCAGCGGACATAATTCCTACGATTAGCGGAAAAGACCAGTCTGCAAACCAAAAGCTCTTTTGCCGCTTTGCTTCTAATACTTTTGCTTGTTCTTCTGTTGTCTCCATGATTCTCCTCCTATTTCACACTAAAGATGTTGTGCAAGTTATCAAGCCAATTAGGCACTTGAAGCTGGAAGCTCTTGATCATTTCCATATCAAATCCACGGAAAAATCCACTGAAAATAAATAATAAAACAATAGCGATCATCATGCTCTTCGTGACGCGATTCCAACCGCTCTCATCGACGCCTTTACCAATCAAGATTCCTAGAACAACACCAGGTACCGCATTTCCCATAATCAATTGCGCGATACCACCAAAAAGAGTGCCCCAAAAACCAGTTCGTTTCCCTGCGTCTAAAGCTGCCAACCAAAAAATAACTGGCATTACTGTATTGATCAGAATCGTCGCTGCTGGTACCAAAACGGAAACCGCCGTCACTTGTAACGCCTCTGGAATTGCTGCAGCTGTTGTGTTTAAGAAGGCTACCACCACTGCCCCGATAACCGCTCCAATGATCCCCATTTTTTTCGGATCATGCATGGTCTGGGTGACATCTTTGTTTTTTGCTAGAAGTGCTGCCGCTGCCCAATTGGGAATGATTCGATGCGTCACATCTTGTGTGAATGCACCAGCACCAACTGAAGAAGCCCATGCATTAAAGAAAAAGCCTAAACCAAATGAAAAATGAGAAGCTGGATCACCCATGCAGGCATTCATTTCGTCTAATGTTCTAAAAGCTCCTAAACCTTGTGTATTAGGTGCATGAAACATTCGAGCTGCCCCGACAGATGCTGCAAAACCAAGTAATCCCCCGATAATGACCGATTTGACTAGAATGATTACGAAATCCACGTTATTCTTTCCCCCTTATGATTCAAAATTAGATTTTTTTAGTTACAAATGGAATGGCAATCCCATTTGGATCTTCAGTCATTTGCTGGCTGAACGATATGTCTGCCAATTTTATTTCTGTTACAGCCACAGTAACAGAGAGTTCGACTTCATAGCTAATACGTTGCCGTGGGAAGAAGAAAAATAGAAAGCGTTCTGTGTATTTGTTTTCGACCGCCTTTAAAATATCCACATTGACTGGTTCGATTCGCAATAATACGTTTGATTGTTCCATTATTTTGTTTTGAATTTCTGCTAACGCTGATGCAAAAGCATGTTGCTTTGTTTCCCCTTTACCGGAGACGATAACTTTTTGCTGAATTGTCTTTTGAACGCTCATTTCATGTCCCTCTTTCTATTTTCCATGCTTTTTGATAAATTCTTCTGTCAGACGTTTCCCTAATTCCTCTTGATCCATAAAGCCGAAACCTAGAACAGTTTTGCCATCCTTGATAGCTGTGATCCCTTCTTCAATCGAACGCATACCATGTCGTTCTGGATAGCCATATTTTGTTGCTGCTGTTAATGCACCTGCACCACCACTACCACAAAAAGAGATACCCATATCTGCATGCTCTTGTTGCATCACATCGCCCAAACGCATATCTGCCCCCATTCCTGGTACGACAACTGCTTTTCCGCCAGCTGCTTCTACCCCTTTGGCCACATTTTGTCCTTTACCCATACGGTCTGCAATAACTACTTTAATCATGATTGTTTCCTCCTAAATATTAATTATTTTTTGCTGTTTCAAAATGAATCGACAAAACATATATTTCATCCTCGGTTAAATTACCGATACTTCTAACTATTTCATCAGAAATAGTTATGGCTTCTTTGGATACTTCTTTGAACAAATCCCGATCGACTACGGGAATCGTTTCCTTTCTTTGAGAACGTTTCAGCATCTCATTCAAGTGATTAATTAGAATGGTCCACTGCAACTCGGTTGGTACAATAGCATGTTCTGCTAATCGCTCTTCAATTAGATCAATCACTTGTTTTAACTTTTCCCGATTTTGACTTTCCTCGATAATTTTTAAAGCCTCGTCTGACATTTTCACTAACTTGACGCTCCTTCTTTTATATATGAGAATAATGCACTGATTTCTGACTGATTGATTCCTAAATTATTTTCTGCAAAAACTGCTTCGATTTTTCCTACCAGTGTTCCTTTGTCTAAAATAATCTGGTCTGCTTGACGACCTTCTGCCATATATTGTTGATCAAATGTGATACGATGAACCATTAAGAATACATGAAGCAAAAAAGCTTCTCGATATTCTTGGATCAATTCTGCTTCCAAAATGACAAGTAAACGTTCATAAATCGTATAAGCTTTCAAAATCAATTCCTTGCTAAAGTCTTCTAAAGTATCTTTATTGATGGACGTTTCTCTAAGATTCAAGTTATGCCTTTCCTGCTGATTGGAAGAAGCAAGTATTTTTTTTATTATTTGTTGAATTTTTTTCAAGTCCTGTTCAGTGGGTAATGGATGGACTTTGATGAAAGGACGATCGATGCCATTGATTGGAAAAATACTAATCACCAAATCAGGATCTTTGGTAGCAATCATTTCTTGCGCATTCAATACTGAAGCAAATGCCACGATAGTGATATTATTTAATTCTTCATTGATCTTTTGCTTGATCAGACTAGTCACACCCAACCCTGTTGAACAAATGTAGACGGCTCTAACGCTTCGTAGATCTTCTTCTCTTTCGTAGGAAACCAAAAAGTGTAAGGCAATATATGCCACGAAAGAATCATTGATCAGAATATTTTGTTCACTTATTTCTTGTCGAACTGCTTGCTTGATCGCATCAAATAATTCCGGGTATTTCTGCTTGATATCTTCTTTAAAAGGATTATATTCATTGACAAATTTTTTCTTTCTCGATAATCGCATGGATAAATGAGCATACAGATTCGTCAACAATTGTGGATCTTGATAAAAAGAATGGTTGATTGCTTTACTTACTTTATAAATCACATTCTCAACTAGTTTCATGACGTCTTGCTGGTGAATCGTGTCGAATGTATCACTATAGATATAATGATATTCATCCTCGAACAGTGGCAACTGATAATAATCAAAGACCTGCTGCATGACGCGATAAGAAAGATCGTTTTTGTCTAATTCTTGTTCAGCAACCAATTGATAACGACCAATCGTAGCCTCTTTGCGTAAGCGAACGGTAGCAATTGTCACTCGAATCAGAATATTTAGTAATTCCGCGTAATTCAGTTTCTCTAGATTTTCAAATTCCAGTAAGTGCCGCATTCGAATGATTACTTGATTAAATACCTCTTGGATAGGTGTAGCAGTAGCAGTAGCAGAATACATTTCAAAGTATTCAGTCTCACCGCCATTCAATAACAATGACATTAATTTATAAATGTCATAATCCGTGAACTCTTTTTGAAGAATCTCTTCAATCGTTAATCGAACTAGACGTTCTTCTCCTGTGATCCAAAAACCCTTTCGCGCCTGACGATTCAAGGTCAATCCTTCCTTAAGAAAATTATTTTCCAGCACATCTAAATCGTTCATGATCGTATCTTTGCTGACATCTAATGCGTTGGCCATTTTCATTCCAGTAATAGCTTCTTTTGTTACTAAAAGCATAATTAGTAAACGTTTGATTCGGAGACTTTGATCTGCAAATATTTCAAAACGATTAACATCCATCAATTCGCTTTTTAATTTGATTCGATCAGAGCTACTAATATTCATCCAAATTCCCTGACTACGTTTGCTATATAGGACTTGCTTCCGCTCATTCAGCCACTCTCTTATATCATCTAGATCGTATTTTATCGTCCGAACACTAACATTTTCTTTTTCAGCCAACTTTTTGATTGTTACCGGTTCAGACATTTCCACCAAGTAAATCAAAAGCTGCCTTTCTCTTTTTGTTAGCTGCTGCATTATCATCTCTCCTTACATTGCTAATATAAGCGTTTTCTAAACTAACGACAATATGAAATGTTTGCACTTAACTAAGTGCAACTTATAGCTTTTTAACTAATATTACAGAGTTTATCTATTATAAAGACGACTACATGTACTGTTAAAATGCGTTTTTTATTGCACTAAGTCGTAATATAAATAATCAAACGCTTTTTCAAATTTTTTAAATTAAAAAATTGAGAACAGCTTTCAATATCTTAAACCGTATATTCTCTAAAAATATCATGGCTTACACGTTCTATCCTAAATAAAGTTTGACTGGATCACCATACAAAAATTAAACTCCATGTAGAATAATACGCGGCTGACGAATTCCTACATGAAGCTTATCTATGACTATAAATATTTAAAAGTAATGAATAAAAGAAAACTAATCAATGATACACGTTTAGTGGTATTGATCATACTCAAATAAAAAATATTCAAACAGATGGATTCATACTTTCTATCCTGCTAAAATTTCATAAAGTATATATAATTCCCATGTCGATATTTTGATTTTATAAAACTGTTCCAAAGTATAGAAAATCGTTTGTGTATTTTGATAAAACAATTTGTTGTTGATTTTCAGCTGGTTGATATCTTCTGGGACTGGATAGTCTTTTGCACCAAGTATCGTTCGTTCGACCATCAAAGCTAGATGCATCATTAAATTGAACTTCATTTTAGCATTCAACTGAAGACTGAATCTTTTCTCGCACTTTTCTACTACATCTTCTACTTGCCGGATAATTACATCAGGGTTTAAAAATTCGAGTTTTTCAGATAAGCCTTCTTTTGAAAAGAAATGGATGAATTCGTTCGTTAATAATGGAACACTACTAGGATGAATTAGGTTTTTCAATTGTCTATTCAATTTATTCTCTGCATCTTCATCCAAAACATCAATTAGATTAATACTGGGAACCGGGGTTGTGTTATCCAGATAGGAAGTTGTCAAGATCAACGCCGTCTCTTTCAAATATCCTTCTTCCGAAGAAGCGCGTTCTAATGCGCTCACTAATTCTCCGTAATTTAATACGATTAGCTTAATATCAGGATTAAAGTATTTTTCACAGATCATTTTTATTTTCTTAGCAATATCACGACCAGATATACTGGAAATAATGACATTTTTTTCTACGGCAAAACCTTCAAAATACTGGATATTCGTTACAAAATCACTTTCTGCCGTTTTTGCAATCTCATAAAAAAGATTTCCATTGATTAGTTGCTGTCCAATCTCTAGTGCATAAGAGGTAGTTAAATTATTAATAACTAATAATTCTCCTAAAATTTGAGGCTTCAAGCTCTTATATAAATGAGTTAATGAGCCCATATCCACAAGCATGATCACTCCTTCAGATGTATCTCTTTCTGAAAGCCAATCATTAACTTTTGTGATAATATCTCTAGCAGAAGATGATAAAGGCATATTGATAGCATCAAAAACGTAATCTCCACACATTTTATTTGCCACAGCTTGAATACTACTAGCAGTCGCGTTTCCATGAGCTACTAGTAATGCTTGGTAACGGATGTCTTCTGAGACCTTGCCGATCAGCATTACACCTAAGAAGAAAGTAACAAAGGGGCGAATTTCTAGAGGAAGCTCTCTTGTGAGATTAGTAGTTAAAAGTATAGTTCTAGGATACTGTTTTGATAGTAGATGTATTTTTTCTTTTAATTTTTTTTCTGGTAGTTTTCCTTTTAAGATTTGTAGTAACCTGCAAACAATTTCAAGGGGTTCTAGCGTCATCGCTTCATTGTCAATGATTCTACGATTTTGTTTTTGGATGCTTGTTTTCATACTTAAAGACAAACTATCATTTGACAAAGTCACTACATTTTCTAAGTATTGACTATCAAATTTTTGTAATTTTTCTTTTAATTCAGCAAATTCATTTATATCTAATATAGGCATCAGTCTCTCTGCAAAAATCTGGTATTCCTCAATAGATGGACTAGATGTAGAAGGGTAAGTTATTTTAACTGTTGTTTTCTTATCTTGACCTATAAATAATGTTTGACTATGAGGTGTCAGCCTTAATGCATCAGCACAACTCATCCTTACCTGATTTGATAAGCTTCCAATATTACCTGAAAGTTCTTGTGTTGTTAAGGCAAAAAAATTCTCGTTTGAAATAACTATATTCTTTTTTATTCGCTTTGCTTCTCTTTCAAACAAATATTTGACTAGCTCTATACGCTCAAATATTGGTCGTTCATGAAAAGCTGGTAATTCAACAATAACGGAAATACGTCGATAAAATGTCGGTAATAGTGCTTCTTCAGGCGTTTCAGTCGTTGCAAATAATAATCGAACATTCGAAGAAATCATTTCTGCTTCTTCGCCGATAGACCGAAAATTCCCTGTATCCATAAATTGAAATAGTTTTTCCTGATTCTCGTGAGATAATCGATGTACTTCGTCTAAAAATAAAACACTATCATCAGCTTGCGCTAAAAGACCAACCTTTTCTTTTTCTGCTCCTGTAAAAGCACCTTTTGTGTGTCCGAATAGAATAGAAGATAATAACTCAGGGTTATTAGCGTAATCTGCACAATTGAAAACAAAGAAATTTTTTGTTCCTTTACACTTGTTTTCTTTAAGATATTTAAAAATTAAGTGTGCTAAAAAACTTTTTCCAACTCCACTTGCTCCATGCAAAAGAAGTGGTAATCCTAATGGTGGATACAATACCGCTGCCTTACACGTCTCAATTGCTCGTCTAGCACTGCCATTACTTCCAATATACTGAGCAAACGCGTCTTTCCCACCTTTGTTTTCTGATTCGGCAATTGACCAATACACTGGTTTTGTTCCGCTTTTTTGTATTTCATTTTGATCTAATAACTCATTCAAATATAAGCTTGTTGCTGAGCGACTTAATGAGATAGAATCAGCAATCTCCTGTGTCGTCAAAGTAGTTGCTTCAGATAATAAATTTAGTAACTGTTCTCTCGTTTCTTGTCGCATACTTAAACCTCCCTCATAAAAAATACAGTATATGATAAGAAATGGAAATGTCATATTTTCCAAAAAGCCTCACATCAGATGAAATATTAAAAAATCAAAACTACTGCAGTCAGAGTGCATCAAATCATACTCTTAGCTACAGTAGTTTTTCCTATGGGACACGGCTCTATTTATTTCGAATGTAGTAATTCAGATAATATCAAGGTGGCTGCTTCATTATCGGTTTTAGCTTGTAGAATCTCTGCTGCTTCATCGTCAACAAAATGATTCAACCAGATCGGACACCAGCCGGCTAATCTAGATGGAATAACATCATTTTGATAACTATCCCCTAAATAGTAAATTTTTGTTATCTTTTCTGGCAATTGTTTAGAAACTTTTCGAAAACAGCTTACACTTGGTTTTGCATCACCTAACTTTTCCGAAATAAATTGCCATCTCGGTTCGATAAAACGATCAAGATCTAATTGTTCTAATTTTCTTTGCTGTTGCTGAGTGAATCCATTTGTTATAATTCCACATAGAATTCCACTTTTTTTCAAAACATTTAAAAGCAAAGACATTTCGACTGACAAAGTCTGTTTGCTTTGACATAAATGATAGTAAGCATCTAATTCCGATAAATTGGTATTCTTCTTTAAATTTAATGTTTCCATCACTAGTAACCATCGTTCGTCTTTCTTTTTTGTAGCTAGTTTTCCTTCTTGATAAAACTTATAAATCTTTTCGCTATGACAGCGAAATTCATGATAAAGACGCTTTAAAAAAGGTTCTTCGAGGAAATAGTCAGGATAGTACTTTCGGATGGTACATTTGAAGGCACTATAATTGTCTAATAATGTATCATCAACATCGAAAAAAACAGCAATGTTTTCTAGCATATCCCTAACAGACCTAATATAATACCTAAAAACATAATACCAAACATTACTACATTTACGTTGACTTTTTTCCGTAATAACCAAAATGCAAATAACGTCACCGCTAATGGTACGATACCTATAAATAATTGATCAAGGTAATCTTGAATTTTCATCACTTCTTTGCTGCCTTCTACGCTCACCTCTAAGATGGTCTTGAATTTGACATTCGATGCTGTCATTGATCCCATCATCATTAAGCCCAACATACTTGAAGCTTTTGTCAAAATTTTCATTCCACCTGATTCATACATTCGTTGAATAAAACTGGCACCCACAGAATAACCGCTATACAGTGCATAATAGTGAATGAGAAAAGCCGGAATATTATAAATCAATAAAAATATGATTGCACCTAGCGGAGAACCGGTTGCTGCTAAAGAGATACCGATACCCGCTGCGATTACCCGTAAAATACCCCAGAAAAATGAATCACCAATACCTGATATTGGTCCCATTAATGATGCTTTAACAGCAGTGATTGAACTGGCGTCAAAATGTTCATCTTCACTATTTTGCTTTTCCATTGAAGCAACTAATCCCATGATGAAATTATTAATATGCATCGTTGCATTGAACCAAGTTGTATGGCGAACAATTGCCTCTGCACGTTCTTCTTTTGTTTGATAAAAACGATTGATAACTGGCAGCAGCGTATAGATGACGCCTACTGCGTGGTATTGCGTTGCTCCAGTACGACTGGCATTCATCGTCCATGAACGCCAAAAGACAGAACGCATCATTTTCTTTTCTTCTTTTGTCAAGTTTTCTTGGAATTTCATGCGAAAAAGTCCTCCTCTTCTTCTGCTTTTGTCATTAGCCCTTTATCGTGCCTATTACCATTTTTACCAGCCTCTCTAATTTCAATATCCCGCTGAGCGCTGACAACACAGATAACACCCCCAATCACAGCAACAGCCACTGCCGGAAGTTGTAAGTAAGCGGTTAGAACAAATCCAAGGATATAAAAAACAGCTAACTTATTGTCCCATAAGAGCTTCATCAACATGGCAAATCCAACAGCAGGCAACAACCCTCCAGCTGCACTAAGACCATTCATTAGACTCTGAGGGATATGTTCAACAAAGGAATTTACCGGACCACTCCCCGCTAAAATTCCAATGAAAGAAATAGATGCAATGATTAAATAATAGATCACCCATGTACCAAAATGCAGCGTAAGGATCATTTTTTGGTTATTTTCACGTGCAGCTTTATCTAAAGCTGGAGCAAAGATATTCATGAAAACATTTTTCAAAAACATAACGACAAATGCAGCTAACATACCAATTGGCACAGCGAGAGTCATTGCTGCTTTTTGTTCTACATTAGAAATGATGGCGAAAGTTGTAGCTAAAGTTGTGGCCGTTACTGGCTCTGCTGCTATCACTCCGCCAATATTTACATTTCCTAAAAATACGGCTTCCAAAGAGGCTCCCATCAAAATACCCGTTTTCATGTCCCCCATTAAAATACCTGTAACGAGACCTACTACTAATGGACGTTCCATCATACTTTGTCCAGTCAAATAGTTACCCGCAAAACAGATAAATACTGCTAAAGCTGCCATAGTTGCGTGCATTAACATATTTTATTCCTCCCTATTCTAATGCATCTTTTAAACTTAATTGCGGATTTGACGGCAACACCTGGTTGTAACTATTTACTCGATCTAACTTAGCTAATTCCTTTGCTGCAGCTAATTCATTAGGATTCAACTGCACACTAGGAAATATCATTTTTTTCGTTGATGGATCAGATTTATCAAATCTACCTGCGTTAGCAACATTGACTGTTTCTATGTTTTCCACATTTTGAGCTATTTTATTTGCATCGGATACGCTATTTACAATGACAAAAATTCGTTTGTCGGCTCCTCTTGGATCATTGAATATATTGATAGCATCATCCACCGAACGAATTAATAGTTTCATTCCGTTTGGTACAGCCATCTTCAATGTCATTTGCATGACCTCATTTTTTGCTGCTTCATCATTAGCAACCACTAATAATGGCGCATTTAATTCTTTCGTCCAAACTACAGCTACTTGACCATGGATTAGTCGATCGTCCACACGTATTTGAGTTATCATCCTTTTTTCCTCCTTATTTTGTATCAAATTACTATAATAGTTTCTTCTTACACTTTTGATTTAAAAAAATGTCTCTTCTGTAGGCAAATCTGTTGATACTAAACGAACCTGGCTTATCTCAATTGCTTCGTTTATACTTTCTTTTGTAAAGACTTCATTTTCCGGTGTGAGGACTAAAGATAATATAATTGCTAAATTACTATTAGAAATGACAAACAATTGATCTTTTTTTTGTTTTATCAGTTCTGCTACCACTGTTTGATTTACACTTCCGCCAAACAGATCGGTAAAGATAATTCCTTGTTCTCCTTCTTCGATAGAATCTATAAAGTTCGAAATGATGGGCGTATAGTCTTCATTTGTTAAATATGCATTAATGACTTCAAGTTCTGCTCCTTTATCAGCTAAAATCGCCATTGAATTTTGAAAACCGCTTGCCAGTCGCCCATGTGTTGCAACTAAAAATTTTTTTTTCATATTTTTCACCTCACTTTATATTAAGCAAATACTATGCCAAAAAAGAAAAGTATAAGAAAGTCCCATTTCTTGAGCTTTCTTATACTTTTCAAACTGTTTAAACAGTTTGATTTACTTCTAAACAGATGGTAATAGGTGACAGAAAGCTTGTTAGTAAATCTGCCTAAACCAGTAGTACTTTTCCTTTTAAGTTATAACGAACTTCGAACCTAATTAACTATACATATGCGTTTTCGCTAAGGTTAACTTTCATTCAATATATGAGAGAAAATCCTCTTTTCACAAAAATTTTAAGGTAAGACTACTAATAACCCAAAATGTAAAAAATAATTTTTTATCACTCCCGAAAGATGAATTTTTCAATTACAAAAAAACCACTTTTTTAAGTGGCTTTTGAACGGAAGCTCATTATCATCATACTTATAGGAGATGGTTTAGTGCTAGCAGAATAATGATAATGACAAGAGTACTATCACAAATACTTCTTAGAATAGTTTTCAAAAGGAAGATAGTTGTCAACGGTCTGTGATAGTGACTTAATTATGTCACAGTAATAGAAATAAAAATAGTTTGAAAATTTTACTGTTTTTAGAATTTTTTTAAATCTATAAATAAAAAATATTCTCTTAACGGTTATTATGGAACATGTTTTTGGCAAATACCTCTCTTAAGCAAGCGCTAAACTTACACTTCAAAGAGCTAAAATTCTCTCTCAATATTTTATTGAGACAGCTTTTCATAATGATTTCGTACTATCATTTTTCTTCTTTATTTACTTTATAAACGGCCTTTATTTATCTGCCTTGGTCTCCTGCTTTGAAAGTAATCAGCTTTCACTTAATTTTTAAGGATGTACTGCTTTCAGCAGGTTACTAAGGAAGAAAAAACAGTATTATCAATTAGCAATATGCCTAATTTCAATGGTAAACCAGAAATTTGATTTAACAATCAAAAGATGTTATGAAAACACATATACTTTTGAAAAAGTATAATGAACCTATTTAAATACCATGAAGTATCCGGCATTTCTATCTATAGATATGCTGATAGAATAAAAATCATATTTTAAAGAACTCACTTTACTCTTTACTAAATAAGTATAGTTAATTAAAATTTAATAATAAAAGGAGTTGGATTTATGAAAATAATAAAAAAACTGTTGTAATCTTAATACCTCCCATTTTAAGTTTTTTTATTGCTTTTTTTGGTTTGTTTATTTCAAGCTATTTAGAGTCCATTTTTTATGAACAGTTATTTCCAAATTTACAAGGAAATCTATTTGTTAGCCTAATAATGGATGTATTCTTTTTTTTGATGATTAGTTTCCTTTTTATCCTTCTAACTAAAATAATTTATAAAGATATACGTATACTAGGTTTCTCCAAAAAGAATTTTTTTAAAAACTTTTTCTTTGGGTACCTTACTGGAGCTTTTATAATTACTTTTATCGTAGCTGGCTATGTCCTAGTCGGTGGTGCTGATTTTCAAGAGGTTTTTTCGAAATCTTCTTGGTCTAAATTACTAACAAGCATAGTGTTTTATCTAGCACAAGGATCACAAGAAGAAGTAATTAGCCGAGGTTTCGTATTAGGTGGAATTGCTAAAAAAACTAATCTTTTATGGGGAGTTATAGTAAGTAGTTTATTTTTTATGTTAATGCATCTTAGCAATACTGGAGGATTCACTCTAGAGTTATTAGATTATTTTTTGATCGGTATGGTTTGGGCTTTACTAAGAGTTCTATTTTCTAACACCTGGGTAGCCGCAGCCTCTCATGGAGCCTATAACTTTTTTATGTCGGACTTTTTTGGTTTAGCAAACTCTCCAAAAGATAGCGAAGGCATACTTTTTCAAACTATCTACCATAGCTCAATTGATTATATGAGTATAATTGTTTCATCTATTGTGTTGGTAATACTTATTATATTAGTATGGCGAAAAAGAAATATTCTTAATAAGCCACTAGAATTTGAGTGAAATGTTTAAAAACAGCAAAACTACAAAGTTAGACTGTTCAGCTAACTTTGTAGTTTTGCTGTTTTATTTCAAAATAGTTATATCCTATTAAGAATTTTTTAGCTAGTACTATACTTAGAGTTAACGATTATTACAAATTAATATTTTTTCTAAATATAAAATACTAGTCACATGTCTTGGAAATATTAGAAACAATATAGACTAAAACGTTGTATCTAAATTTGACTTATATAATACAATGTTGTATTATCTTTTTGGAAGCGCTTCTAAAAAATCAAGAAAGAAGAGAGATTATGAATAAAAAATCAGTAATTATTAGTACCGATCCAGGCATAGATGATGCTGTTGCCCTTGCACTCGCATTATTCAGTGAGAATCTAGACGTGAAGTTAATTTGTCCCATTTTTGGAAATGTCGGCTTAGAATACACTAAACTCAATGTGGAAAAGTTACTAACACTATACAAAAAAAATCCTCGTGTTGTTTTAGGGAGTGCGCATCCCCTCCTAAAAAATGTGATCAATGCCAGTAATGTTCATGGAAAAACTGGAATGGATGGTTATCTATTCCCAGAACCAACTATTCACTGCGAACAATCATTAACAGCTGTATCGGCGATGCATGAAACTATTACCCAGGAAGAAAATAAAACGACAATAGTAGGCATAGGGCCGCTAACTGATATTGCTTTATACATCCATCTATATCCTCATGATTTAGATAAAATAGAAGAAATCGTTGTCATGGGTGGCAGCCTAGGAAGAGGAAATTATGGGGTATTATCTGAGTTTAATTTTGCTGCTGATCCGGAAGCTGCAAAAATTGTTTTTGATAGTGGTCTTCCCATTAGAGTTGCCCCCATGGAAGTAGGTCGTCAGGCAAAAATCATGCCGGAGGTTTCAAAAAAAATAAAGGATTTTGGAATAATAGGTAATATGTTTTACCAACTATTTTCAAAATATCGCAGTGGCAGTTTCGAAACAGGACTCAACATGTATGATAGTTTAGCTGTAGGTTTAATATTAAATCCAGATATGTTTGAGACTGTTAAAACAAGAGTTGAAATTGAAACAGTTGGTAAATTAACTACTGGTGCATCGTTAATTGATTTAAATGGGTATCTCAATCTCCCTGCTAATGCAGAGGTCGCTACCCATGTGGATCCAAATAAATTTGAAAAATGGTTCGTTGCTTCGATTGCTAAAACTTTTTAATAAAAGAAAGGTTGGGCTGTAAATGAATGTTTTATTGACTTGCTTCATTGGATTATTGGCCGTAGGAATCCTCGTTTATATGTTACTTAAAAAAAATGATATAAAGATGACTCTACTAATATTAGGTATACTACTGCTATATATTGCAATTTTAATAGGTGGACATTTAGAAATAAGTGAAAGTACTGGCACTTCTTTGTTAGATCCTTTTCAAGTTGTTGTTGACCAATTCACGAGTACGTTAGTAGGACCAGGCTTCGTTATATTGATTTTAGGAGGCTACAGCGCTTATATGAATCATATTGGCGCAAATAAAGTTACTGTACAAGCTTTAACAAAGCCTATTTCAAGGATTCGATCCATTTATATCCTTATTCCCATCGTTTTTTTAATCGGAAATCTATTGTCATTAGTTATTCCAAGTGCTTCAAATTTAGCAATTATTCTGTTAGCAACTTTATATCCTGTTTTGCGATCTGCTGGAATGTCCAGATTAAGCGCAGCTGCAATTATTGGTACCTCAGCAACAATTGTACCAACACCATTGGGATCAGATAATGTAGCGATAGCATCTTTGCTAAATATCAATGTTACAGACTATGTGTTTAAAAATCATGCTATCGTTTCAGTGCCGACGTTACTAGCAATTGCTCTTGTACATTACTGGTGGCAAAAGCATGAAGATAAGAAGAGCAAAGAAACTTTATCTTATGAAGAAGAGCTAAACTTATATAGCTCCAGCAATTCTGATGAGGAGATCCAAGTTTCTTACTCAGGTATCAAAGCAATTGTCTATGGTATTTTGCCTTTACTACCGATTATCTTGCTTCTAATTGTGTTTATAGGAAATATTGTTTTAAATACCACGTTAAATATAAGTGTCCAGGTAGTCAGTTTAATTAGCTTTATGATTGCTGTTATCATAGAGTTCTTCAATCGTCGTTCGATAAATACCGTATTAAAAGAAACTAGTTACTTTTTTGAGGGTATGGGAAATGTGATGAATATCGTCGCATTATTAGTTTCTGCTCAAGTATTCGTTCAAGGCCTTACTTCGATTGGAATTATTGAGATTATACAAAAAACAATGGAAAATATTAATAGTGCAGGTATACTTTTACCGCTTGTAATGGTTGCTTTTACAGCTATTATTGTTTTACTTAGCGGTAGTGGAACAGCTTTACTATTTGCAATGATCCCTTTAATGATCCCTTTATCTAAAGCAGCTGGAATAGACCCTGTCGCTTTATCTATTCCAATGCAATTATCCGGCAACTTACTGAGAGCGGTTTCTCCAGTGGCTGCTGTGGTTTTGATTGTTGCTGGAACAACAAAATTGTCTCCCATGCAAATTGTACGCAGAACTTCTGTCCCAATGGTATTCGGAGTAATTTTATCACTAATACTATCTATCTTATTTTTTCAATAGACCAATGACTTTAGATAAAAGATTAGCCACAGTAAAAGACTATTTACAGATTAAAGCTCTTATTGCTGATGGAAAGCGACAAATGATAACAAATGGTATCAATCAATGGACTAATGTTTATCCTAGTTCTGGGACAGTCTTGAAGGATATTACAGAGCAACAATTATGGATTTACGGTCATCCTATTTATGGCTGCGTAACTCTTACAACAAGCGATTGTTCGTTATTGATCCAACGTCTAGTTGTTCATTCCTGTTACCAACGAAAAGGCATAGCTCGTATGATTTTAAAAGACATTATCACAAAGGAAAAAATCAGGCCCACTGTTCATAATATTAAATTAATTACGAATCATTCTAATTTTCCTATGCAAAATTTAGTTAAGGATCTAGGATTCCATTCTAAAAGAGCTTATATAATTCCTGGACGTGAACATTTTGGTGATTTTATTGAATTTATCTATCCTCTTTACTAAGTAAACAAGTAATATGTTAAAATTAATTATATACTTATGCGAGGAATGGTGAAATATGCATCGTACGCCAAAATATGTCCAAGTTTATAACCAAATTTTATTAATGATCAAACGTTCTCAGTTTCTTCCTGGTTCAAAATTGCCATCGGAAGAAAAATTGACTAGTGATTTTAATGTTAGTAGAGTGACATTAAGGACTGCATTATCTTTATTAAAAGAGGATGGAATCATTACTAGTATTCATGGTCAAGGCCATTTTGTTAATTTTACACACGCCCAAAAAAGCAAACAAGGTCTTCGCTCATTAAGTTGTCCTCTTTTAGAGAGTTTGACAGTTCCTATAGAACAAATTTCAAAAAAAGATGCTTACTATTTTAAGAATCCTAGTAGTATTTTTACAGATAAATTATTTGAAGTGAAAGATATTTCCTATTTCACTTTAAATGTATGGTATGTACTGGGCAATTCAAATATAGCAAATATTTTTTCTATTTTATTACCAGAGACAATTGAAAAATTCAACCTAAATCTAGAAGATAAAAATCAAATTATCCAATTTCTAGAAAAAGACATTTATGAAGATGTGAGTAATTCAAAGTTAACTATTACTATTTCTTCAAGAAATCCCGATAGTTTTAGAAGAGGGTTTGCTGAAGGCGAAAAACTGGTTTTGATGACTGAAGACTTGTATTCAAACACCGGAAAGGTATTGGCCCAGAATAAATATTATATTGCAGAAAGTTTTTTCAGAACATCTCTAGTCAGATATCGTGACATTCATTGAACATAAGGCTTGAATCTGCATCTATTGAAATCTATATCTAATTAAAAATTCTCCCTCCTAAGTTAATAGTTAAACTAACTTTTGAGAGGGAGAATTGTATCTATTACTTTTTGACAATATAAAACAGGATAGTGAATTTTCTCTAACTATGAAATCCAAGGTTACGTATCACTAACCTTTTCAGTAACAATGTAAGTAAGATAAAGGTTTATACTATTTTAAAATATAAATGCAATTCATAATTAATTTTCTTTTATTTGTTTCTCCCATAACTGTTTTGCTACAGGGATATTGCCTAATTCCGTCATGTTAGAAGGTAATATAATTGTATTTGTTTGACTAGAAACTACCTCTTTAAATGCTTCTATTCCTAAATAAGATAAGGATGTCTCATCGAGTTGACTATTTTTGATTGCTTCATTTAAGATTATTATTCTTTTTTTCTCTGCTTCAGTAATTTTTTCAATACGATCAGCTTCTGCCTCTGCGTCAATACGAATACGCTTTGCTCTTGCTTCTGCGTCAATTTGGGTTTGTTGTGCCCTTGCTTGTGCATCAATGGTCATTTTAGATGCATTAGCTTCAGCATTAAGTACCGCAGATGATTTCTCACCTTCTGCACGAGTAATCATTGATTCTTTGTCTCTTGAAGCTGTTATCAATTTGTTCATTGATTCAACAATTTCTTTAGATACTTTTATTTCCCCAATATTAATTCGATCGATTGCCAAACCATAGCCAGAAGTAATATCTTTAATTGAAGCAAACAAAGAGGCGTTAATTTCTTCAGTACCATTCAATACTTCATTTAGCTCCATTTTCCCGATAATTCCACGCAAATTCGATTGCGCATCTTGGATCATTGATACTACGGAATTTTCATTATCATAAACAAATGCTCGTACATCTGTAACATGATATTTGATAGCTTCGTCAATCTCAACCATTACATTATCTTTTGTAATAGCACTTTGAGGTTCTATTTCTAAAGGAATCTGTTTTAGCGATACTCTTTCTCGAACAGTATATAGTACTGGAATAAGAAAATGTAATCCTGGTTCCAGAATTTTCACATATTTCCCAAAACTTTCTACTACTTTTACTTCCCCTTGACGTACAACGACTGCCGTACTAGTCAATAACCATATAAGAAAAGCTGCAACAATTACTCCAACGATTATTTTCACAACCAACATTCTATATACCCTCTTCCATTTTCAAATAAACTATTATTCACTCTTGTAAGAAGCACACCGGACTGAACACCTATGATTTCTAGCATAGCATCTTTTTCAGGGACCCCTTCTATTACACGGTATTCTGTATAAGTACCATAGATACGAACAATTCCTAAAAATTGATTAGTAGCTGATCGAAAGTACTTTCCAATAACCTTGTTTTCTAAATAATATGTCATACTCTCCTCCTTTTCCTTTATTATATATCAAATACCTCCCAAAACTTATTTTTCTTATATAAATATTTTATTTAAAAATCTATATTATTAGGCTTAGGATTAAAATGAATAAGAAAGTAAAAAAGATGTTACTTTATATTTTTTAACTTGGTGCGACAATAAATGTCCACGTTAGTTCCCCTTCATACATGCCAATTTTATCTGAAGGATGTAAAGATAGATACATGTGTTTATCTAAACTAAATTCCTTATTACCTTTTCCTTCCGCAACTATTTGGTCTTGAGCATTAATAGTTATTTTTTTATTTCCCTTATTAAAGAGTATACGATTAAAAAGCTGCTCTTTTTTTTCATTTATTAATCGCTGATCCTCTTTCACTGATAGCTTCCATGTACTATCTTTAAGTAAACTGTTATCTGTTATATCTATACTTTGTGAGTCACTGGCAGTAATCAATTTGTCGACAGGAGGAATCTCTTGTTTCCCGAAATTAATAGCATTAGGAATTGAAATAGAAGGTCCCACATATTTTACAACTGTACTATTTTCGGAATATAACCCATCTATACTAGCCACTACATCTATTACTGTACCTGCTTTTTGTCTAGGGATAGATAATTGATAAATCCCATTACCGTCAACTTTTCCACTAGTTATTAAGCGATTATTAATCTTTGCTTCTATATGTGCATTCGGTTCTGCCGTACCCTTAACCTCAGTACTTTCATTTGTCAGTTCTTCTATAGTAGTTGGAGCTATCTCTTTTCTTTTCACATAGTCTCCTCCAGCTATTGTCCCGACATCCCCTGAATCAAAACTTTTTTGAAAATCTATGTTGTTAGATATCACGTTTGTAGTATGCTGAGCAGGCACGTACGTATCTAAAATAAATGAAGCCGTCAAAGGGCCTTTATAGGTTTTATCAGGATCTTCCGATAAAGAACTACCTACCTTCCAAGTATCTATTCCTTTAGAAGAAGAGAGACTTACTGAAGTTTTTTGCGTCCAAGCGCCTAAAGCGTTTCCTTTCCTGTTAGAAATCAAGAAATTAGAACCCTTTAATAACTCTAGCTTATTCCCTGTTTGTACCGTTGATTGATACCCTTCAGAAGTAACTTCCAAATTAGCTTGTTTTTTTACCACGATGCTACCATTACATAGCAGAATAGCTTCTTCATCTGTACCTTTTGAATATGCCTTTAGCGTAGCTCCTTCTTGTAAATTCATTTCTCCACCAGTAGCATCACTTCTAATAGCAGAATTAGTTTGGGAACTTATTTGCACATTGCCAGCAATGTTGATGGCTCCATTAGGCTTATACATGTACAAACCTAGTCCCATAGCATTCATGATTAAATTTGAACCTTCTTCTATATTGATTCCGTCTCCTGTATAGATAGCATTAGCGCCAGAAGTGTCATTAAAATAAACGTTTGCTTGCTTGTTTATGTTTATGTGCTTTCCCTGAAATACTTCTTCCGCAGTTGCCGTAGCCTCTATTTCTCCCTCTAAATTAGCTGTTCCAGCACTTAGATAAATAAACTGATAACCTGTTGAAGAAACATTAGTATAATCTACTGTGACACCAGGATATTCTGACCAAAATAAAGGATAAATAGGTTGATTGGTTAATTTAATATCGCTGATTTTACAATTAGCATTTTTTAAAGCTATGCCAATGCTTTGAAAATTCATGTCAATAATATGACCATTTCCGTAAATGTCCTTATTACTAGAAAAGTTAAACGACTCAAGTATCTTAATATCTTTATCCAAATAAATCGTACGAATATTTTTATTCAACAAAGCATCTTTGAATTCTTTATAATTACTTACTTTCACACTAGAATTTTCTTTTGAATCTTTAATACTCTCGCTATCGTCTGAAGGCATAGATTCACGACTATCCGATTTTTCAGAGTTTTGTTTTCCTTCTACTTTATTAATAGACTCTGAAGTTGGATCAGTCTCCTCTTTAGAGCCGCTTATTGTTTTGTTATTATTGGAATCTGATATTTCATTCTGGTTATTATCAGAATTTACTACTTGTTCTTTACCTTTCTTAGTTGGAAAGGAGGAATCTGAAATAGAAGAGTCGGGCTGGATATCTTCAGAACATACTATTATTGGTTCCATAACACAGATAAGTGTCAGCATAAAAACAATAGATATACCTAATAAAAACTCTTTTTTTAGTAAATGCCACATGTTTTCCCTCCGTTTTTCCTCATCCAGCCCACCCTTATTTTAATTTGGCGCATCTTCAAAATTCCATTTTAATATACCACTGTAGATGCCTACGTTATCCGAAGGCTGTAGTTTCAAATGCAGTTTATCAGATAGATCGACTTTTGCATTCCCGCTATCTTGCCAAATAATTTGTTCCGTAGAATTTAGATGAACTTCTTTTCCTTCATACGTAGTAAAAGACAATCGGTCATTAAGTTTGTTACCTTGGCTATTCATTAATGGGGTTTCTTCAGACAGTTTAATGGTCCATAAGCTCTTATCTAATTTGCTATTGTCTTCTACTTTAAAAATATTTCCTTCTTCTAGCGAAGAAACAGTATTCATGGATGGTATTTCTTTCACCCCAAAATTAATATCTTCAGGAAGTGTGAGTTGGGGACTTGGTTCTGTTTGAATCGTTCTTACTTCCTCTTGAGAAACACGGCCTTCTTCATCTTTTAAATAAAATGAGACTTGTTGACCCAACCATTTTTCTGGTGCTTTAAAATGGAAAGTACGATTTTTTACTGTTTCAGCCGCTTCAGAGTATTTTTCCAAAGTTATTTCTTCTTTCCCACATTTAGCCATCAAATAAATCTTTTCGTTAGCTTTATGTGAAAAATTAAACGTAATTTCTCTATCTTTAGTGAAGCGAGATACGTATAAGGGATCTTCTTTATCTAGTAATTCAAATTGTATTGGCTCGCCTTTCTTATACCTATGAACAATCGTCTGTTCATCTGGTAAATAAACCCCTACATCTTCCTTCTCATTTTTTATAGGATAATAATCTTTTATTTCAGGATAATCTTTTGAAACATCATATGGAGTTGTGATAATTCCCTCTTTGACTGAAGGCGATTGTAAGATATTATCTTTCTCATCAAGAAAAGGAATGATTATTTTACCTTTGTAATTTACAGAACTTTTCCCTGATTGTTCTCCTAGTGGTTGATCATTGAGCAATGTCTTTATGTCGAATGATAATGGTAACTTTTCATCTTTAAGCAGACCGATGTCTACAGGATAATCCATTCCTTTCCAGTTTAGTTTAATATCATATAGCAGTACCGTGTCATATAAACGTTTGTCATTTAAATTGTTTATCACTAAAGCGACATTGCCGTTTGGTTCATTGCTTATTTTAAACAAGTCTGTTAAATCATCACCATTGAGATTAGTTACTTTTGCTTCCTTAAAAGAATATTGATGGGTAGAATAAATTTTTTGTAAATTAAAACATAACTCCATCGATTTATTTTTTTCCCATTTTTCTATATTAGGAATCGTTTGCTGTGCTCTTAAATAAATGTCCTGATTTGCTTTCTCAAATGAAGAATCTACTCCGTAAGCTACAGGAAACTCTGGTTCAGCTAAGAAATCTGTTCTGTACTTTATCGAAGAAGTAGTTGAATCATTATTATGGATGACAAATTTTACGTTAGAAATTGGTTTTGTTGTTAGTTCCAAATCTTGTCTCGGATCAACTGCCCAAGCTCCTCCTCCTGTTGGGTTTTTAAAATATACCCAATAGTCATCTGGCCCTCCATCCCAAACATCATATAGAATATTCGTGGGATTATTAGCATACAGCCCTTTAATCAAAGTTGCAGGAGACAAAAAACCGATATATTTGTTTTGATTTAAGCCACTATAATTAAATGCAGTTTCCAATGTCAGAGGCTGATTATCCTCATCTAAAAAATCATAGGTTACAATCATTTCTCCGTAAATATAAATTCTTAAAAAATCATCTTTGGTTAAATAAATAGATCCCCCATTTAAGTTTCCTCTATTTCTTTCCAAAGTTATTAGTAAATTTACTTTTTTTCCTTTATAAAACCCTACATTTTTTACTAATGCTTTACTTTTATTAGTGTTACGATTAACTTCTATAAAGCTTGTATTAGCTATCCCTTCTATTGGCTCTACTGAAAGATCATCACTGTAGTGCATAATAAAAGTATTGTCAGCCGGTGTTTTTACCTCGTTTGCCCAGTGAAAATACCCCAACCCAGTTAAAGAATGTGGCGCAGCATCTACTTTTTTAGAGGTAAAAATTAAAATAACGCTAAAAATAAGAAATAGTAATATTAAATTTTTACTTCTTTTCATTTTTTCTCCACGTCCCATTGTGTTTTTTTAAATAGTAAAATAACGCAACACTTAATACTAAACTTATACCTATTAGACTGCTAAAAAAGTTTTGTTTATCATTTGTTTTAGGTAACAATTGGTTATATTCTTTTGGCGCAATCTGATCTAGCTTATCAGGTACAACTATTCTTTTCATAGGTACTACCTTATTAGTAGACTGGTAAAAAGCAATTCCTACTCTACTAGTTGTTTGATCATCAGCTGATGCAGACACTGGGATTGCTGCCCCAATCAGCAATCCCAGACAAATAATTGTTAAAATTTTTTTCATTTTTGTCTCCTTTCTACATCTTTTATACAATCATTTTTATAGAAAGTTATCCAAATCATCTATTATATATATGAATTATTCACACATTTTTTAAGATCGTTTCCCCACTTCATAATCTTAAAAAATGATTCGAATACTTTTATGGATTTTTTCGTCGTAACTTAGTAATATACCCAATTAAACTGATGATAATGATCAAACAAAGAACTAAAAGAATATAGAATAAAGAATGATCATTATTTTCTTTATTTACTTCCACTGCATCTTTGTTGAGCGTTTCGTCCTCTCCTTTGATTACGAATTCTTTATAGAGTATCCATTTTTTACCTGAATCATCTTTTAACTGAATACCTAATTCATAGGTTCCTTTTTTCAGTGGCTCATCATTCAAATTAAAAGGAATCTGAAATTGTGTGCGTGGTGCAAAAGACACTTTTTGGTTGAATTCATGTAACGCTTCTTTTTCCCCTTTTTTCTTGATAACTGCATGTAGATCCATTTTGCTTTTAAGCACAGGCTCTGAATTTTCTAAATTGGCAAAAAGAGTCAAATAGCCATTCTCTAATCCGGGTTTAACCTTCGTTAAAGCAAATCCTGGTTCCACTTTTTTATCTGAACAAACCAGCTTTACACCGATTGTATATGCAAACTTATTCTTTAGACTAAAACCTTCATTTTTTTCTTCTTTTCCTTTTGTATCTTCATAGCAATAAAATCCTCCTAAAATGGTTCCTTCAAAACCTTTCTCTGGGATTTTCAATTGAAAGGTCACATCACGTTCCTCAGAAGGTTTCAATGTGATCGTCTGTGATTTAGAAATTAAATCTTGGAATACAGGTTTTCCCAATAACTTAGCCTCATGGTTAGAATAATCGATTGCTCCATTTTTATTAGTACAAGCATTATTGGCCTCTACCACTACTTTTATTTGTTTGGCAGTAGTGTTTTTCAATTTTAGTGATAAATCTTGTGTGGCGCCAGGTGTCACCTTTAGATCATAATAACTTGCTTCTGACTGCTGGTTATCTGGTAAAATGGCTTGTGCATCATAAGATACCTTGTTTGAATCTGCGAATATGTTTGTAGACAAATAAAATAAAGCAAAGAATACTATACCAACAAAAAAGAGGGGAAAGCTTCTTCCCCACCCTTTTTGGACATTATGCTGGAGCATCAGACAACACCCAAGTCAAATCAGCTGTATAGCTTTGTGCTTCTACTCCAGCTCGTGGTACATGAAGCTTCACGCTTTCATTATGTCCATCTTCTCCTTCAAAAACTGCAGCAAAAGCTCCAGCTCCCTGTCCTTCTTTAGCAAGCATCACATCTTGATAAGCTTCATTTAAATCAAATGTTTGATTGGCTAATTTAGGAGCTTCAGAAGTATTGTCTTTAGTTACTACCCGGCCATTTGTCAAAGACATCTTCGCTCCAGTTAGCTCTTTCCCATTTTCTCCAATAAATGGAGAAATGGTAACTCCCAATGTCCAGCCTTTTGCTCCTCCACGAGTATCGTTTACTTGTACATGCGGTTTTTTATTCAATGCATAGTAATCCGTATCTCCCTGTTGGATTTCTTGTTGGCCAAATGTGATATTAGATGCAAAGGGAATCGATAAAGAACCAACGTCTCCTGTACTTGGATCATCATCGTGTGTGTCATCTGGCACAACTGGTGTGACATCTGTTCCAGATCCCTCCGTCAAAGTAACGTCTGTCTTATTAGTTGTCCCTGATATCATATCTGCAGAAACCATACTTCCCGAAGCAGTTACTGCTAACAAACCTAACGCAGCAGTTGTGATCATTGTTTTCTTCATTTTATAATTCCTCCTAAATAATAATAGATCTAATTTGATCCAAAATAATTTTGACACGTCCAGTACTTTTTATCTAGTTCAACTATTTTCCCAAATAAAGAAAAAAATTAGAAAACAAATGAGATAATTCAATCAAAAAGGGACTGTGACATGTAGTGTCACAGTCCCTTTTTCCGAATAAACGTTGTTCTCTTGCCAACTCCTCGGTCACAAGTCACAATATTCATCAAACATGAGAAGCTGTTTTTTGAAATTGTTCCTTGTGACTCGAAGATGAACGGGAGGCTCACGACCTCTTGGAAAACGGTGTTCAAAAGCTTGCATCTGCGGTAATAAGTCCAGCCAAGTTAAAAACATAAGAAGCTATTTTTACTTGGCTGTTCTTATTACTTGATGCAGGACAGTTTTTTCACAACCTCTCAATAAATGGTGTTCAATCAGCTGTCCCTCGGTATTAGCTCAAAAACGGCAAAATATGAAAAACTATTTTTCCGTTTGTTTCTCTAATACTCAGGACAAAACGCTGATTTCACAACCTCTTTTTCTTTTTTCAATTGATAAATCGTTTTCTCGAACAAACGCCAGTTTCTTTCGGTAGGTATATTTTTCATTAACAGTAATGGCGTTTTTCCAGTGTCGATGTAGTAATTAGAAATAACCAAATCTACTTCAGTTATATTTGTCCTGTAATCATAAAAAGCAAAAACATAAGAATGCCCAAAATACAAATTAATTTTATTCATTAACCATAACCGATGCGTATGGTGTAAATCATCTTGTATTAAAATCTTAATCGGTTTAACATTTGTTAAAAATAAATCATAATAATCTAACACATAATAATAATCCAAAAATAATTGTGCCCAGTTTTCTAATTTCTTTGATACGTCCAAATCCGCATTTGCTTGTAATTCTTTTTTGAGTTTTTCCATTATGTGATAAGTTCGAGGTTCTTCTTCTTTCATTTCTTCGATATACGAACGATTAAAAAAAAGATCTGGATTACCATAAAATAGATAACTTCTTTCATGAAACGCAATAAAATTGAATATGAGTTCTGGATCCTTTATATCTAAAGAAAAACGGAACATGCTTTGTAAAACTTTCTCCAAATTCTCAACTGCTCGATAAGAACAAGTATTTTGTCGCTGATGTGCATATGCATGACTATTTTCATATATTGCATTTCCATCAATTACTCCAAAAGAATAAATTATTCGATAAAGGAAACACAATTCATCGCTGTTAAAAGAAAGATTGATTTGTTTTGACCACTTCTTCAAAAGATTAAAATGCGGATCATCTGAGATAACTGATTTATATTCATTATCTACTCGTACTTTTCTAAATGAACTTCTTTCTATATTAATGGCTAACCAAAAAGAAAATACACGTTTTTGAAAAATAGTTAACGTAATATCATAAATCCCCTCAAAAGCAACTATATACTTCTCTATTTCCTTTTGTTCGATATGAAATGGCCACCTATCACTACTTTCACGTGTAGAATTCCAATAGAAATAATAAAAAAAGCTACGAATGTTTGCCTCTGATGCATTCAATTCTAACTGAAATGGATGAAATGTTATATGATAACGCCTAAAATATGGAATTAAGAGCTTCGCATATCTGAAAACAGTAGATACACTAGTAAATTGCTCTTTAGCAAAATCATTTAGAACACTTCTAGGATATTTATACATAAAATCAATCAAATGATAATTATAGGAAGCTTTATAAAAATGAAGATAAATATTATAAATAGGAAAATCTTTCTCTTTTTTTATGAAAAAGCGTTTATTATCTCCATTTTTCAGAAGGATATTACCATTATATTGCTTAAATAAATCCTCTAGTTCTTCTATATAGTGTAAGATCGACTTCTCCGTAACATTAAGTAAATTTCTAAGTTCTTCCATTGCACACCAATTGTCTTTTTCTAACAAATAATCTAATAAAACTACTTTTTTGAAAGATGTTTTAGTTAAAAAAGTTTGCATCATTTCACCTCAATAAGTTACTTTTGTTTATTTTAATCAAAGAATAAACTTCTCTCGCTCGACTATAACTGATCGAACAAAAGAAGCCTTTTAATAAATATAATCTCACTTACATACATAGGCTAGTTATTTGCTTCTAGCTTATGATAAGTATATAAACGGATATCGATTTCATAATTGTTTTATCTTAAACATCATATCTGTAATTGTTTTTATTTTTACATAAAGAATTATTATAATCTAGTTTAATTTTTTTCTGAAATATAGAATAAAAATAAAAACATCTTTTCATTTTGAGTTATTAACGGAGATGTAAATGATTAACAATATGTAATTTAATTTTTTATTCCTGCATTAAGATAATCTGATTGGTAAATAAAAACAAACGTAAATTCGTTATTTTAATTCCTATTTATTGTGAACATATCAATTTTTATCACATAGATATTTGTATAAACATTTTATGAATGCGCTTGTATTTAATTTAGAAAGTGTTACTATCTATTTAGGCAAATTTTTGCTAATATTTTGTTTTTTCATTTACCATCTGTAGAAATCATTTAATGATTTCTATCTTCTCCTTCCAACTTTTCTGTTGATGCATCATGAATTAACAGTGCATTATCAATCTTTTCCATGTTAAAAGAACTAAGAATCAAGACGTCATCTTGATTCTTAGTTCTTTTATTCCTTCTAGAAAATAATTGTTAGCAATATAGTTTATATTTGTAAATACTAAATCAGTAGCTTCTAGTTGCTTTCCTGCTTAATAGTTCATATTACTCAATGTAAAAAATAATTGATTGTGGACATTGCTCATCCACTTTGTATCCACAACTTTCTTTATAATAGGTATGATAATCACTCTCTACCATATTAATTAACTCTTTTCCCCCGCAAAATTCTTCAATGTCTAAATTAATAAATTCCTCTAAAAGGGAAAGCTTAGAGTCAATCGAAAGCATTTTAGGTAACATAGTCCAAAAGTCATTATCATCGTTTTTACGTAGTGTATAATATGTTTGCTTTTCTAGATTTAATACATAATTATATGCATCATAATCTCCCTTTTTTTCAAAAAAATTTTTCATATTTAAAAATCTACTCACAAATTTTTTCTTGAAACTATTCATTTTCTCACCTCTATTTATTCTTTTTCTTGTCCATAGCATAACTTTTGAATAGAGTAACTAAATTCAAAAGCTATTATAGTATAAAAATACACTTTTTGTTGTTCAAATTTTTCATCTAATTTGTGCAGTAATTTTGAACTCTATATTTTTTAATATTTAATGCTTAAGCAATCATTTATAAAAAAAGACTGGACGATAATTAAAATAACAAAAAAGGCTGTGACACGTCTTTTGTCACAGTCCCTTCTAGCATTATATTACTATTATTTATTCACTGCATCTTCTTAAGAGTAAAACATACTTGATCGTTTGTTTCTTTACTAACAGCCTTCTTTACTTGGTTCCTACGATCCTTAATTTTATCTAAGCTGATTGCTGCTTGTAACCATAAAACTTCGATCAGAACATACATCCTAGTATTGTCGTCTCGCTCATGTTCTGTATAACAAAGAGGATAAATCCAAAGCGATTTCTTTCCAAGAAGCTCTCAGTTAACGACCTCGCCCATCTCTTTTTTACCACGAATATTAAAAAGCTCCTCCTCTTAAACACCGTTTATCATATGAAGTATTTTTTATTTAAATTGATTCACCTATTAGGAAAAAGTAAGGTTAACACACGTAATCACTACCTTATTGAATAACTGAAGCAATATACTTTGCATAAGCTGTACGTCCACTTTCATTCAAATGGGTTTCATCATCATAAAAAAATTCAGGATGATTTTTGCTCTCACTATACCAATCGATCATCGTTATATTAGAATACTGATTTGGCAATGTAGATAATGTGGCATTTATCGTATCTTGCCAGCCAGTTGGTGCTTTTATATTTACCCAGTATACTTTTTTATCTTTCAGCAAAGACATTGTTTGTTCTATAGCTTCATCTGTTATCACACCATTGGTTCCTAACCCGATCACTATTTGTTGGTAAGAAACTAAATCTTTATGCTCCTTTAAGATTTCTGGTAACGCAGTGATTTGTCTTGATTCTTTTGCATCTACCAATGCTTCTTTTTTAAATGTCTCTTTCAGTTCCTGATACGCCCCCAGCATAACAGAATCACCGATAAATAATATTTTCTTCTCTTGTGACAACAGATTTTCTCCTGCATTTGCTTTACTAGAGTTTTCTTTTAATAAACTTTGCAACTGATTTTGGTCAGCGGTCAGTCGATTTTCAGGAGCACGTAATACCAGTACAGAAACTCCGATTATCATTAGTGCCATAGCTGTCCAAATTTTGGGTGATCTCATCTTCTGCACTCCTTTTCTAAAGCAAGTAATCATGAGTAATGTACATAAAAACACAGTGAATAGACCTGCGATATCCAAATATTTCCAATGATGATGTTTGAATAGATTTGTCAGAGCAATCAATACTGGGAAATGCACCAAATAAAGTTCATAACTGATTTTTCCTACAAAAGAAAGTTTTGTACTAGCGATTTTGGTCTTTTTTGCAATGTTCATATCATCGACACTGGCTAACAATAGAGCAAAACAAATACTGATCAGTAGTTCATTTAGTGTATAAGGAAAAATCGGGAACAGAATCAGACAAAGACTAGCTAGTAATAAAAGCCAGATTTTACTAAAAGTGTTTTGTTCAAAGAAACGGCCAATAGTTATTCGATTAAAATACCCCCAAACTCCTAATAAAAATGGAAAAAGTTTAGCTATCGTATGATAATATGCCTTAGTTGAAGGTAAAAACAAACTAAAAAGAATAGAAACAAAAATCAATGTATAGATTAAGTAAAACACTTGTTTTCTTCTCATACGCTTAATGACAATAAACAAAAATGGCCATATCAAATAGAATTGTAGTTCAACTGAAAGCGACCAATAATGTTTAAATAAAGAAGCATTAAAGTAAGAGTCAAAATAAGATACTCCTTGATTCAGCTGCCACCAATTGTTATAGCCAAAAATCAAACTGGGTAGCTCACTACGAATGTTTCCTATCAATCGAATGTTGCTAATCCCTAGTATGAAAATGAATACGACCAAAGAAAACAGTAAAAATGGATAAATACGTTTGATACGCTTATAGTAAAAATGTAAAAAATTGAATTGTCTGTTTTTTTCATCTCTTATCGTATTTTTAGCCATTAAAAAACCAGAAACCACAAAAAAGATCGTTACTCCTTGCAATCCGCCTGGCAGCAAACTATTTGGCAAATGATAAAATATAACTGCTAAAACAGCAATGCCTCTAAAACAATCGATTTCCTTTGAATATATTTTTTTCATGTATCATCAACCTCCTTCTCTTCATGCATGTTTTAATCAAACATATTCTTCCGTATCGATTTTTTCATTTTTCTATTCGTTTCACCTTGTTTTGTAAATTAACAGTTAAAAGTATCTAAAATGTATCTTTGCCCCATCAGTTCTCGTTGATCACAAAAAATATGAACATAAAATATCCGATTAATTATTTGTGCGACAAAAAAAGGTTGCGACACAAGCCATGTCACAACCTTTTTATATTAGGCAAAATAATTTTAATAAAGGTTAATCAAAAATTCCCATAAATTAGTCTTCTGTTTTTAATCCAATGATTTCTTCTGCTAATCCATTGATTACTGGATCTTGCAAATAATTCTTTAATGTCACAATTTTCATGTTAGGATGTGCTTTTCTAGTCCGTTCCTCCAAATCTTGATGTACGATCACCAAATCACTATCTTCTGGTACCTCTTCAATTCGATAATTTTTTATCTCAACATCAGTAATACCTGCTTTTTGCAATTTTTTCTTGAATATTGTTGCGCCCATTGCGCTGCTTCCCATTCCTGCATCACAAGCAAAGGAAATTTTATTCATCTCTTTTTTCTCGGTACATATTTCTCTAGCATTTTCTTCTTTTAATAATTTTCTTCCTTCTGATTTCATCGTTTTCGATTTTTGAACTGATAGTTCAAAATTTCTGTCTTCATCTGTTGATTTATCTGCTTTTAAAATTACTGATGTTACAAAAAAGGAAACCAGTGTTGCTGTGACCACTCCCGCCATGACACCCAAAAAATTTCCTCGAGGCGTTAGAGCTAAATAAGAAAAAATAGAACCTGGACTTGGACCTGCTACCAGGCCCGCATCAAATAATTCAAAAGTGATGATTCCTGTCATTCCACCAGCAATCATAGATAATATAGTGAGTGGTTTCATTAATACATATGGAAAATAAATCTCATGTATTCCGCCGAAAAAATGGATGATGATTGCACCTGGTGCTGTCTGTTTTGCTGCCTTTTTACCAAATAAAGAATAAGCTAACAATAGTCCTAAGCCAGGGCCAGGATTTGATGCTACCATGAAATAAATTGATCTGCCTGCCTCTAATGTTTGTTGCATACCTAATGGATAATAAACACCTTGGTCAATAACATTATTTAAAAATAAGACTTTTGCCGGTTCGTTGATTAAGGACAGTATCGGTAAAAAACCAGTTGAAACTAATGCTTCAATTGCACTCGTTACAAATTGATTAGCTGATTGGATTATTGGTCCAACTACCAGATAAGAAAGGCACATCAGTATGAAACCAATAATTCCTATAGAAAAATTATTGACGACCATTTCAAAACCAGCAGGAACTTTCCCATCTAAAAAATCATCTGTTTTTTTCATCATCCACCCACCAAGTGGCCCCATAATCATTGCTCCCATGAACATTGGTATGTCAGCACCAATAATCAAACCTATTGTTCCGATTGTACCTAAAACAGCTCCACGTGTACCACCAACCATCCGACCACCAGTATAGGCAAGTAGTAACGGCAATAGATAGCTGACTGTCGGACTTACGAGTTCATTCAGAGATTCATTTGGGAACCACCCGGTTGGAATGAATAATGCAGTAACAATTCCCCATGCAATAAATGCGCCTATATTTGGCAATACCATATTTGTTAAGAAACCGCCAATCGCTTGAACTTTAGCTCGCATGGAGACTCGTTTTTTTTGTTTGCTACCTCCATTTTCTTCTCTCCTTTACTTCTTTATCAAATCTAACAATGCTTTTTCTGTCTTCACATCGAATAATTTTTGATACATTTTTTCATCACTCAGCAATTCTCCAAGATTGGCCATTAAGTCTAAATGTCCCTTTGGCGAATCAGAAGAAAAGGTAAAGAAGAATTTTACTGGTTCTTCACTTGGGAACATGACTGGCTTATCTAAACATAAAAAGCTCATCCCGACCCCTTTGCTCCCAAATTCTGGACGCGCATGAGGCATTGCTACTAGTGGCAGTAATATAATATAATTTCCGTTATCCAACACATTTTGTATCATCGCTTGTACATAGCTTTCCTCTATTATTCCCTTTCCTATCAAAGGACGCGCACTTACTCGGATTGCCTCTTGCCATGAATCGATCGCATCCATAAACATTGTATTTCCTGACAATTGTTCTTTTAGCATATTCTCCTCCTCTAAATCTGGGACTCATAAGCAGCGACAACTTCATTCAGCAGCTTACCTTCCAAACGAGAAATCTTTTTAATCGTTGCTTTCAACCCATCATTTACAATCATTCGACGTAGTTGTTCAGCTTCTGGATCAGCAAGATTCCGATAATGATATCCCGCAGCAATTACTTTTATTCCTGCATCGTAAGGTAAATGATATGAATCTAGTTTTACTATGGGAGCAATTAAACGATCATTAGGGCCTAATTTTCGAATAGGGGAACTTCCTACACGAGTAATTTCATCGGAGAGTTTCTGATTCCCATGACGGTTTAATGTTCTTTCCACAAAAGATGTTAATTCTTCTCTAGAAAAATGATATTTTTGTACAAAGTACTCTATATTCTCCATTAAAAATTGCTTGACTAGATTGAAAATCTCCATATTTTGGATTGCTTCTTGAATCGTCTTATATCCTTTCAGTGCGCCTAAATAAGCTACTGCCGCATGGGCAGCATTAACGATATAAAGCTTTCGCTCAATGTAAGGCTCCATATCATCAACCAAATTTACATTTTTCAGATCAAAAGATGTAGTTGGATCTAACTGCTGTCGATCCATTATCCATTCATAATAAGGTTCGACAACAGAGATCATTTTTCCTCCAAGAACTTTTCCTAAAGATTGTCGATCGATTGCCGTATTCACAAAATATGCATATTCATCAAAATTCTCTTGTTCTTTTTCTGACAGCAAAGAATAAATTTCTTTTTTCAACACATCACTTGCATTTATCACATTTTCATTAGCTACGATATTGATGCTATGCTTTTGTTCAAATCGCTTACTTAAGGCTTGCGCAATGATCGGTGCAATTTTTACTAAATTTATTGCGCCAACAGATGTTGTTAAGATATCTGCATTTTTTGTTGCTGTAATCACCTCTTCTAGCTCGGATAAACTATTCAGTGCCACAACATGATCAATGAAATCACTCCTGTTCATTTCATCAATAATTTCGATAGTATAACCCTTATCTTGATTTAATTGATGGATCAATTCAGGATTCGTATCAATAAAACATAGATCGAATCCATTCTGATGTAGAATTTGTCCAATAAGCCCTCTGCCGATGTTCCCTGCTCCAAAATGTACCGCTTTCATTTTTCACCTACTCTAAGTTAGCATGGTATTGCCACAACTTTGACATATCAATTGCTTTTTCTTCTATCATCACTAAAGCAATACTATCTCCTAACAAAAGAACACTTTGTTCAAACAGGCTAGTCATTGGCTGTATAGAAGAAATTTCCTCTGGTAACGCTAATTTTGTTTGTACGGGTATACGAATAAAAAGATCTGAATATTCTTTCATTGTGCTGTCTGGGTTTGATCCTATATGGGCAACTTGGGACCCAAATTCCTTTGCTTTTTTTGCAATAGTTAGTGGGAAAGCACTTTCCCCACTACCAGAACCAACAATCAATAAATCTTTATCTGTAATTGCCGGTTCAGTGATTTGTCCTACGACTACTGTCTGAATTCCTAGATGCCCTAAGCGTTTTGCCATTCCTTCTAGCGCTAACAGTACTCTGCCAACCCCCACGAAAAAAACTCGTTCCGCTTTTTCAATTTTCTTTATCAATTGTTCCACATCTTTTGAAGAAATACGGTCTAATGTTTCAGTAATTTCTCTTACAATATTTTGTTTCGCCGCCTTATAACTCAACTATTTCCCCTCCATTTCTATTATTCAGGACCACTACATCTATTGATTTTTCCTAACTGATTGCTTCATCGCTTGATAAAGTAGTTTTTGATTTTCTGCTAATGTATTTCCTTTAAGAAACAAACTTGTACTTCCTAATACCAGATTTGTTGCGCCTGCATCTAATAATCCCGGGATCGTTTCTAACGATACCCGTCCATCCACTTGGATATCTACTGCTAACTCTTTCTCATTTACTAACTGGCAAAGATCTGTAATTTTTTTTAGCGCGTAAGAAATTTGTTTTTCTGACTTGTTTGTTGCAAAACCTGGATTAATCAGCATCAAACAAATCCTATCAATCTCGGGTAAAATATATTGTAATACATTTAACGGAGTTGCTGGATTCAAAGCTATCCCTACTTTTGTTCCAGAATTCTTGATGAGCTGGATATATCGATCAATATGGAGGCTTGTTTCATAATGAAAACTAATGCTCTCTACGCCAATTTTCAACATTTCTCCAATAAAAAATTCGTTATCCTTAGCCATGATGTGTACATCAAAATTCATTGAAGTGATTTCTCTAATTCTTTTGATTGTTTCGATCCCTAAAGGCATACTGGGACTAAAAGAACCGTCAATCACGTCAATATGCAAGGAATCCATCCCAATACTTTCTAGTTCTTGGATGCTTCCTTCCAAATTTGCTAGATCCCCACACATAAGTGAAGGCGACAAAATAATTTTTTTCCCCATACATTCCCTCCTTTAATTACTCCCTCATTGTAACCGCTTAACAAATACTAGTCAACATAAAACTGCATAATAATATTTTGTTTTTGCTTGTTTATGCCGTTTTAGTGTATTAAAAATGGAAATTATTGACATAAAAACGCATAAATGACATGATAAACAAGAATAAATAAGAAGGAGCACGCAACATGTTGAAATTAGAACGTCATCAAAAAATTCTAGATTTATTAAACGCAGAACAAAAAGTTATCGCTAGTGATTTAAGTCAACGTTTCAATGTATCCGAAGACACGATTCGACGAGATTTGAAAGATTTGGATAGCCAAGGTCTCTTAAAAAGAGTACACAGCGGCGCTTTACGTGTTGGTCCGCCAATTACCAATTTTAACTACCGAGAAACTGTAGCTAGCGAACAAAAAACTGCATTAGCTCATAAAGCCCTCCCTTTTTTAAAAGAAGAATCTGTCATCATCATTGATGGAAGTACAACTAACTTGGCTTTAGCAAAAGAAATCCCACAAGATTTTCGTGCAACAATCATTACCAATAGCCCGCCGATTGCCATAGCATTAGCACAGCATCCTAATTTGGAAATTATCAATATTGGCGGTACTTTTTATAAACAATCTATGATCAATATTGGGGTACAAGCTTATAAGCAACTACAAAACATTCGAGCCGACCTTTATATTATGGGTATTTATAACATAGATCTAGATGTTGGAACGAGCGTGCCAACTATGCAAGAATCCGACATTAAACGTGAGATGATACGTATTTCTACTGAAGTACTTGGGATGATAACTAATGATAAATTCGGCACCATCAGTAATCATATCGTCGGTCCAATTGAAGACCTTACCTATCTTATTTCAGAAGAAATTCCTGAAAAGGTTCGTAAAGAATACAATAAACAAAAAATCGTTTTGATTGATTAAGCGAAAACTATTGCTAACTACTAAAGCAACAGATATAAAAAATCTAAAAAAGAAACACGCAATAAAGTTTTGAAATAAACTTTATTGCGTGTTTCTTTTTTTGTTTATTATCACTTGACTAGCACCACGTATAACATACTATAGCAATCATCATCCCACTTCTTTGTCTTTTGAAATACTACGTTATTTCTTTTTATTAACAAAAAACAATAGCACTAAACAGACCAAAATAGTTATGACTCTCAACGCGGGAGTAAACAGCAATGCTATCATTAAATTAGCAAGTTCACTGACGATTGAGGAATTTGATTCGTATAATACAAATAAAGGTTCTGCAAATAAATTCACATGTCTATAAACAAATTCTGTAAATAAATATACGGTTAAGCCTAAACCAATTATGGTGATATTTTTTTTAGATTTTGACATTTTTTCTCTCCTATAATAATTTTTTTCAGTTATTCATTTCCTTTTTTATAAAAAATGTAGATTGTTTTGAAGTAATAATATGCTGTAGTTTCAAGAAAATTTACAGGAAATTTGATAACTGATATTATTTACTTTTTGACCACCATATACATGACTTTTATTTTTGTTTCTTTTTTAGAATCAAATGTGATTAAATAGAAAATTTTACAATAATATGCACATATAAATAATAAGATGATATAATCAACAAAGAAAATGTGAATTTTTTCACTATATTTTATCACATGAAAATTCATTAAGAAAGTAGGAATCGAAGTATTATGCACACACCAGAAGAAATTATGGAACTCAGTATTCATCTTGGAACAAAAAAAATACATAAGCCTATCTTAGCTAAACTGATTTTAGGTTTTATCGGAGGAGCCATGATTTCTCTAGGTTATTTGGCATACGTACGAGTCTCTGCTTCTATCCCAGAATCTATGGCTAGCTTGACTAGTTTAGTTGGTGCCTCGGTTTTTCCTATCGGCCTGCTGGTCATCCTTCTTGGCGGTGGTGAATTGATCACCGGAAATATGATGGCTGTGGCGATTGCCTTTATGGATAAAAAAGTCACATTCTCACAGCTGGTTAAGAATTGGTCAGTGATTACTTTTGCAAATATTATTGGTGCAATTTTCGTTGCCTATTTCTTTGGACACTTTGTTGGTTTAACTCATTCAGGTGTCTATCTCGACCAAGTGATTCATATTGCTGATCATAAAATCGCTGTTTCTTGGTGGCAAGCATTAGGCTCCGGAATAGGTTGTAATTGGTTTGTCGGTTTAGCGTTATGGTTATCATATGGAGCAAAAGATGCGGCCGGCAAAGTACTAACGATTTGGTTTCCAGTCATGATTTTTGTGGCAATCGGTTTCCAGCATAGTGTGGCCAACTGTTTTGTGATACCTGCTGCCATATTTGAAGGTCAAGCGACTTGGTTAGAATTTCTCTCGAATTTTATCCCCGTTTATATTGGAAATATCATCGGCGGAGCTATTTTTGTTTCAGGTTTTTATTACGTTAGTTATAAGCATCATTAAGATTGAAGGTAATGTTCATTCGAGCATTACCTTCAATCTCTTTATATACTATTTATATTTTAAGAACAATAGCCTTTTATTATATATATTATTCAAATTAGTTATATCGAGTGAAAAAAACTTTCAAATTGATTCTTTTTATTTATCATAAAGATATAGATACATAATCATTTTCACTTACATATATTTGAATATTAACTAAAAACAGCAAGAAAGAAGAGGATCAAATGTATTATGTAGAAGTAAAAACAAAAGGCGTCAAAAACAAACAATATGTGAAAGGTATCAGTAACGAATATCCTTTACTTGGTTCATGGAAAGAAGCTGCTCCTTTTTCCAAACCATGTGCCATAAAAATAAAGAACGAGCTAGAAAAAGAACTGACTTGTGGCAAAGCTGTTGTAGATATCATCGAAAAGTAAATCCAATGTATAGAAAGGAAGATCACACATGAAAAGCGACGTACAAATTGCTAAGATTATAGAATTAGAAGAAGAAGACGCAGTGTTGACAATTGAAAAAAAATAAATGTTTGTATACCATATGATTATTTCAATATGTATCCTGGAATTGGAGATCTCGTAGAGCTATATCAAGATGAATCAAATATACTTGTCATTCATCATGAAATATAGAGACTTATAAAATTGTTTATTTTTATAATGTATCAGTATAGAAAGGAAATAAAACATGGATTATACTGTTGAATTTGACAGTGAACTACTTAAGCAATTTCCACAAGAAGAACATTTCATGTATAAAGAAGCAATTTCCCACAAAGTGACAGAGTATTTGGAGCATAATTTTTTTCGTATAAAGCCAGTGCGTACTCGTTCGGCAAAAGGAATATACGAGATGAAAGTCAAAATTAATAAAAAAAATTATCGCATAGCATTTGCTTTAAAAAAAAATCATGTGTTCATTTTTTATATTAGTTCGAATTTGCAAAAAATTGTATTTGATAAAGAGGTGAGTAAAAAAATAAAATAGCTGAGCATTGGAGGATAGATTGAGTGATACTAAGTCTATCCTCTTGTTTTTCTAAAGAACTAAGCTAGAGTTTTTTCTTTTGTACGTTATTATATGTTATTTGTCATTACCAAAAAGCACCTTTTTCCTTCTAGTATCTATGACATAAGAAATACCACCCATTTCCTTTACTTGAACAAATCCTACTGATTCATAAAAGTTTTTTGTTTTCTCAGTATCATCTGTCAATAATTCGATTTGGACTGGTCCATAACTAGTGATCTTCTCCAAAGCTTCATTCAAAAGCACTTTGCCTATTCCTTGGCGCTGATATCTCGGATGAATGAGGATATCTTGAATAAATGCGATCGTCGCAAAATCAGTGATCCAACGAACGATTCCGATAATCTTCCCTTCCCCATTACGCTTTATCAGAGATTCAGATTGTTCAAATGCTCTAGCTAACCTTGCAGTGTCTTTTGTGTAATTCGTCCAACCAACGCTCTTATATAATTCAGAAATCTCATCGATCATAAGGGAATCAATATTCATTTTTTTCTTCCTTTCTTATACAATTCTCCCTCTAATAATACAATTCTTTGACTATTTAATCTATCACATATAACTCTCCTGTAAAGATTCTCTCGATTCCTTAAAATTCCTCTTTCCTTTTAGAATGCATCCTTTTTGATAAATAAAAAAGGTTGTGATAAATTTTCTTCACAACCTCTGTTTCTCTCTATCAAGTGTTATCTTTTAATTTTCTACCCTTACCCTAGCATCTCTATTGCCCGTAGTATGCATACTTTCCATGTTTGCGAAAATAATGTTTATCTAGTAAATATTGCGGGATTTCACATATATTGGGGTTGATCAGCTCGTTTTCTTTGGCCATCAGACAAATTTCATCTAAGATCAAACTGTTTTCTACTGCTTTCATAGGTGAATCCCCCCATGTGAACGGTCCATGTCCATAGACAAGTACTCCAGGGACTTCGTTTGGATCTAATTTTCTTTCCTTAAACGTCTCGACAATCACATTCCCTGTATGAACTTCGTAAGCTTCTCTTACTTCTTCTTTCGTTAATTGGCGTGTACAAGGAACCTTACCATAAAAAGCATCAGCATGAGTCGTGCCATAAGCTGGCAAATCGCGTCCTGCTTGCGCCCACATGACGGAGTGCGTGGAATGAGTATGAGTAATAGCAGTTATATCTTCAAAAGTTTGATACAAAACAACATGTGTGGGGAGATCTGAAGATGGTTTTAAGCTATCTTCTTCTATTATATTTCCCGACAAATCTGTTACCACCATTTGATCTGCTTGCATGCATTCATATCTGACACCGCTTGGCTTAATGACGATGACTCCTAGCTCACGGTCCACTTCACTCACATTGCCCCAAGTCAATTTGACTAATCCGTATCGCGGCAATGCCAGATTTGCTTCAAGGACACGTTGCTTCATTGCTGCAATTTTTTCTTCACAAGACATCATAGCCAGCCTCCTTCAATTTAGAACTTAAGTAGTCTTTTGCCTGCTGGATTTCTCTTCGAAAGTCTTGGCTTGTTTCACTCCACATTTCAATCAGAAATGTTCCATCATAATCTAGACGTTTCAAATGTCTTAATAATCCAAGAAAATCAACACAACCGCTACCAAAAGGAACATCACGAAACTGGCCTGAATATTCTTTTGTTACAGGGTAAGTATCTTTTAAATGGATAGCAGTGATATAATCGATCCCTTTCTCAAGTTCTCGAGCTGGATTATTTTCCGGCCATGCGGACAAATTGCCTAGGTCTGGATATACTTGTAGAAAAGGGGAATGAATCTGTTCTTTGATTTCTAAAAATTTTGAAATGGAGTTCATAAATGGATCATCCATGATTTCCACGGAAAGAATGATGCCATATTTAGAAGCTTCCTTTACACTTTCTTTTATTCCTTCGATAAAGTCTTCTCTGGAATTCATTGATTTTTCTTCATAATAAACATCATATCCAGCGATTTGGATCACTTTAATACTTAAATTATGTGCCAATCGAATTGCTTTTTTCATTAGTTGTTTCGCTGCTTTTTTCTTTTCTGGGTCAGCAGAACCAAATGGAAATCTCCGATGCGCACTTAGACAAATCGAATGAATACGTACACCGGAGCTGAACATCTCTTCTCTCAGCTCAGCTATCTTTTCTTCAGACCAATCTAATCGTGCTAACCGCTCATCCGTCTCATCAATCGACATCTCGATAAAATCGAAGTCCATTTCTTTTACAAGGGAAAAACGTTCTTTCCATGAAATATCTTTGGGTAATGCTTTTTCATAAATCCCAATTTGAGCCATTTCCTTACCCCCAGATACGAATGATCTCATCTTTGAAGTTTTGTGCGGCCTTCATCGGATCATTTGCTGCTGTAATACCACGACCAGTGATAAAGGTATACACATCGATCCCTTCAAATAAGTGTAATGTGTGTGGATTTAATCCACCAGTTACAGAAACATTAAAGCCTAGTTCAATCAGTTTTTTGATCTTCGATAAATCTTTTTCACCCCAAGTTTCACCAGATAACAGCGCATCACGGCTTTGATGGTAGATTACCTGCCGGATACCGATGTTATGCCAATCCATGGCTTGTTCAAAAGTCCAATTGCCGTAGAGTTCTACTTGCAATTCACCTATTTCTTTTTGTGCTGCCTCCATAGTTGGAATCGTTGCACAACAAATGACTGTCATCCAGTCTGCTCCTGCTTTTGCAACATTACTCGCCACTGTTCCTCCAGCGTCTGCACATTTCGTATCAGCGACTATTTTTTTATCTGGGAACATACTGCGAATACAGCGAATCGCTTTTTGTCCTTCCTGTAAGCAAAGAATTGTGCCCACTTCAATAATATCTACTAAATCACCAACTTTCATAACATCTCCTAATGCATGTTCTAAGTCATTGTGATCTAACGCAATTTGCAAATTCGGCCTGCTCATCTTAGTTCCTTCCTTTACTTGTTTTTTTGGTACCACTTTGTTTCAGCAAATTTTTCACTGATTTCTTTGGCTGACATCACATTTTTGATACCGATAACTGTAACTCCTTTTTTCTCTGCCTGAGTAAACATATTCAAAAAATTGACTGGCGTAAAAACTACATCGTATTGGCCAGCTGAACTTTTTCCCTCTGAAATGGCACAATGATGGATTTTGGTAATTGGTACGTTTAGTTCTTTCATTGCTTTTTCCACACTTCTCATCATCATCAAGCTTGTTCCTGATCCATTTGCACACGATACTAAAATTCTCATCTTAATCCCTCCATTATGAGTGTTGTCTAATCAGATTTTCTTTTATACTCTCTGCTTTTCTGCATATGTGTCATAGTCTTCTACAATCAAAAAATAACCCTCAGGATTTTTCCGATATTGTAACTGCGGAATAGCCAATAAACCAATGACAACTACGGCAATTCCAGCATAACCTAGGACTTTCATGATTACTGTAAACAATGGCCAAGCTGTTGCCCAGTCGAACATCCCGATATAACCACCATATGTTGACATCCCAATCCATGTAGCGAATAATGCTGAACCGCCTACTTGTATGATTCCTGAAAGAAACGGGAACAGGCAAGCGGCTTTGAATCCACCTCGGTTATTGGCATAAACTGCTATAACGGCATTATCAAAGAACAACGGAATGAAACCGGCTATGACGATCGTTGGTGATTTCAATAAAATCAGTAAACCAATCATCAAAAACTGTCCCAAAGCACCAAACAAGAACCCAATCGTTACCGCATTTGGCGAACCAAAGCCAAAAGTAGCAGCTACGTCAATTCCTGGAACAGCTCCTGGTAAAATCGTGTTTGAGATTCCTTGGAAAGATTGAGTTAGTTCATCGACGAATGTCCGAACACCTAATTGCAAGATCGCCAGATATACCGCAAAATTTAAAGAAGTCGTCATAATGTAGAATAAGAAACTCTGCCCTTCTTGCATGAATTGCGCTTGAATCAAATAATCTTTGCCTAGTACAATCAGAATGATCCCAAAGAAAAATAGCATGAGTAACGAAGTAGCAACCATATTCTCATTGAAAATCGACAAGAATCCTGGTAATTTGATATCTTCGATTTTTTTGTCTTGCTTGATTGATCTATTTTTCTTTTTATCCCGCTTTTTCATCCACTCAGCTAATTTTGCAAATATAAAGATTCCGAACATTTGCTGATGTGCCACTGCAAATCCGGCACCTTCTGTCAATTCCTGCGTGATTCCTACTGTTAAGTTAGAAGCTACTGCCCAATAACAACCTAAAATCAGTCCCATAAAAATCAATACTTGTATCCTACCTAGATCAGGAAAGCAAAACAGTAAAATCCAAAAAGCGGTAGCTGCTTGTTGAACCTGAACGTTTCCGGTAGTGAAAACGGAACGCAGTTTCGTATATTTCTGAAAACGGACTAATAAGATATTTAAAACAAATGCAATCAGTAATAAAATCATCACATCTCCAAAGGTACGGCCAAATGTCTCCATTAATCCAGCATCCACAGCATTTTGTCCAAAATAAGGATCTGTAACCATGGCATCCAAATTGAACCGTTCCTTTAGTCCAACCAAGATTGGCCGAAAATTATTGACCAAACCACCAGAGCCAACAGTCAAAATAAAGTAACCGACCGTTGCCTTTAAGAATCCAGCGATGCATTCATGAAGCGGGCGTTTCAGCAAAATATAGCCTAATAACACGATAAAACCAATCAGGTATGCTGGCTGCGTCAAGATATTTGTTGCAAAATACGTCCAAATGCTTAACAAAAATTCCCCCATCTTTTTTCTCCTCTATCAATTAATTATATTCTGCCATCACAACTTGGTAATCATCGATGGAGTTCGTAGAGATGAGACGCTCAACCAATCCATCTGTCATTAATAATTCGGATAATTTTTGGATATTTTCTAGATGTTCTTCTGGATCTTTTGCTGCGAGTGTAAAAAACAAACTAGCCGTTTTCTCCTCATTCTCCCCTTCACTTTCAAAACGGATTGGCTGTTTCAACTTGGTAAATGAAATAGCTGTTCCAAAAACACCATCACTTTTTTCTGAAGAATGCGGCATTGCTACTTGAGGTGCGATCACAATATAAGGACCGTATTTTTCTACACAATGGATGATCTCCTCCACATACGTTTCATCAATAATTTCCTTATCGATCAATACAAGACAGCTTTCGGCGATAGCTTCACGCCAATCCGTGATTTCTTTATCTGGGTAATGAATCAATTGATGGTCAAAAAAGTATTTCAGCAAGAAACTCCCCTTCTTTCTTATAAAAACGACGGAAACGGTGTATCATTTTCAATCGAGAAGACATCTTCAAATCCTCGATAAAAATTAAACTCAAGATCATCTTTGTTTGTCGGATAGATGAATTTCCCGCCTACTTGCCAGATATAAGGTTTAAATCCATACTTCAGGCGATCCTTTTTGAATTTCCAAATTTCAGTGATCTCTTTTGGATCAGCCATAAAATTAGACCAAATATCGTAGTGGACAGGAATCACTACTTTTGCATTCAATGACTCCGCCATGCGCAGCATATCAACAGAAGTAACTTTGTCTGTTATCCCTCGTGGGTTTTCACCATAGGCCCCTAAACAGACATCGATTTTGTGTTCATTACCATGTTTGGCAAATAAATTGGAGTAATGTGAATCTCCTGCATGATAAAGATTCCCTCCTGATGTTTCGAATAAATAGTTTACTGCAATTTGATCCATCTCCTGAGGCATTTTTCCTTTTAATACCTCTTCTGGATCTTCACAAGTGACCAACGCTGTCCGATCAAACGCTTCTAAAGCTACTACATTGATGTCTTTGATTTTGACTGCATCACCTGGCTTTACTGTAATCGTTTTTTCTTCAGGAATTCCCCATTTTTGCCACGTGCGAACCACTTCTTTTGGCCCAATGAATGTTGCTTCAGGACAATTTTGATGAACTGCTGCGGCTGTATGGATATCTAGATGATCGGAATGGATATGTGTAACGATTAAAGCGTCTACATTTTTTATCGCAAAAGGATCGATTACGAAAGGCTGAGTACGTAAATTAGGCTGCATATTTTGAACGCCACTCATACGCATCATCTGATGGCCTTTTTTCATCATGCCATTCCCATGACTACGTTTTCCCGTCCCACACCATAGATCACATAAAATATTCGTTCCTTCATGACTTTTCAGCCAAATTCCCGTACAGCCCAGCCACCACATAGCAAAAGTTCCAGGATCCACTACTTCTGTTTCGATTTCTTCATTCAAGTATGTGCCCCACTCAGGAAATGTTTCTACTAACCACTTTTCTTTTGTTACTTCATTGACAGTTTTACTCATTTGCTTGCTCCCCCCATATCGTTGTTCCAACTTACAAGTAAATATTAATGTGTATCAGCATCCATGAAAACCCTTTTATATGACCGTTTGTTTTTTATATGATTTTCTTTCAGTAATCAATGATTGTTTCAGTATAATAAAGACAGATATGAATGTTTAAATGAACAACTAGTCAAATAAATCCATGGATCAAGATGTCCCTCAGGAGGCAAAAGTCATGAAAAACTCACTTGTCAATATTGAAAAACGTCAAAAAGAAATTTTGGAACTGCTTCAGCAGACTGAACAACTATCAACTTTCGAATTAGCTGAATCCCTTGATGTATCTATTAGTACGATACGAAGAGATTTAAATTTATTAGAAGAAAAAAACGAGATCATACGCAATTACGGTTATTGTTCTTATAATTACAAAAACCAGACTGATTTTGATCAATCTGGTCCTGAAAGGATTAAACAAGCGATTGCCAGAGAAGCTAGTAAATACATTAACGATTATGATACGCTGTTTATCAATTCTAGCTCGACTGCGTTGAAAACACTGGATTTTCTTCAATCTAACCATTTGACAGTCATTACAAACAACGTGAAAATCAATTACTCTCCGCACAAAGATAATTGTAGTTATATTTTAACTGGTGGAGAGATGCGCTTTCCAAAAGAAGCACTAGTGGGCGACATCGCATTAAATACGATTTCTTCAGTCAATGCAGACATTTGTATCATTGGCTGTAGCGGAGTCGATGTAGTACATGGGGTCACAACAAAGATATTAAATGAATCAACGATCAACGAAATGATGGTCAACAAGACAATCAAATGTAAGATTTTAGTCGCTGATCATCGAAAAATCGGACTGACATCAAAGTTCAAGATTGCTGATATTTCAGTCTTTGATTATTTGATCACTGATAAATTTTGTTCTGAAAAAGTATTAGAGGAGATCAGAAATACGGGGATAAAAACCATTCAAGTAGATTCATTTTAAGAACCAGGACGTAAATATGTAAATAGGATTATCAAAAAAATGAATAACAAATTTATCGATAAATGAAAAACACGCTACGCTCAAATTGATAAAGGAATCCCAAGATGTATCCATCCAATCGATACCATCATAATCTATTGCTTCTTTTATAACCGTTATATGTTGCCTAAATAGGAATCAAACAATATCGAAAAAAGGAGGTATGACAAAAGTCACACCTCCTTTTTTCGAATAAACGGTATTCAAATCAGAACACTGATTTCACAACCACTTTATTTCAGGTCGTTTTCAATCACCTTTACCGCGTAATCATTTCCGTTGAAACGCGCTATTTTTTTTGCGTCCATATATCTTTCTAAATAATCATCTTCTCCTAATTGCTTATGGCAAGAAGCAATTTCATAAAGCAAGTATTCCAATGCATAAGTCGATTTATGTTTCTTATTATACTCAATACCCTTCTCACATAATTGGATTGCTTTATCATAATCCTCGATTTTACGGTAATAGGTGGCGATATCATAATATACAATGCAGACCATCAGATTATCAAAATCAGTCTCACTCAATATTTTAAGTGTACGCTCCACATAAACTTTCGCAAAATCTAATTCTCCTTTTGACAAGTAGATCATTGCCACGTTTGCAGCTGCTTGTAAGTGATGGATATCTGTTTCGGTCGTTTGTTCCAACACTTGATTAAAATAAAATAATGCTGCATCTGTTTTTTTCGCATAAAGATGATCAAGCAGTCCTTGATAAAATAAAATTTGATTTAAAAGATCAGAATTACTTACTTTTTCCTGATCGATCGTTTGTAAAATTTTATAAGATTCTTGGTATTTTGATACAGAATTCAATGATTGAATCTCATTTATTTTTTTCCTGATTTTGTCTTCTTCTGTTTCTACTAATATATCGGAGATCTCGACATTCAGCTTTTTGCAAAGCGCACTTAAGATATTGATGCCTGGCGACATATTCTTGTTTTCGATATTGCTGACAGTTGCTTGTTCACAAATGCCTTCTGCTAATTGTACTTGTGTTAACCCCTTTTTCTTTCGGTATTCTTTTAGTAATGCTCCATCTACTTTAATCAAAACAATTTCCTTCCCTTTAAAAAATTATTTCTCCTTTATATCATACACAAAAAAAAGTTCTAAACAACCAAAAATGTTTAGAACAGAATAAAAATTTTAATTTTAAAATAATATTCAAATTAAACAACTGGCGTATCTGCTCCTTGATTTCTTTTTGTGTTATCTGAATAATTATCGTTTACAGTTATAACACATAGTGAAAATTGTCATGGCGAGAAAGTCTAAGAATATTTTTAAACATAACTATTTCTTTCTTACGTGTGTATAATGACGACAGCACACCTATCAATTAATATAATTATTTTATTTTTTTATGTTCTCATGTTTATTTTTAATGACACAACTTCTCGTATTTATCTGGCACAACATATAAATCGATCAAAAAATTGTTGCGTGTTTTTTTGAAAATTGGAGTTTCAACTTGATTACAAAATTTAAATTTAGAAGTTGTGAAAACAGCGAGAGACAGTTTAATATTCAAAATATACATAGGCTACTCGAACGCTGTGTTTTTTAGTATACTAGTAAGAAACGAAGGGATAGACTCATTCCAATAAGGAGGATTTCATGAAGACAATTCTTTTTGCTCCTGCAGTATTCAATTTAGCTGAGACAACACGAATGATTGAGGTTGCCAAAGCTATGAAAGACCGTTATTACTGTGTATTCTTTGGCTTTTCTAAAACTTTTGCTCCTTTGATCACAGAAAGTGGCTTTGAGTATCATTTACTAGCGCCGATCCTTACGAAAAAACAAGAAGAACAAATCATAAAATTTGACCAGTTGCGTACACTTAAAAACCCTTTTACCAAAGAAATGGTTGCCTCTCGTATCACTAGTGAACAGAGTCTGATTGCTAAGTTTGAGCCTCGACTGATTGTGACAGGTTCGAATGTGACAATTTTTTTATCGGCCCGCAGTAAAAAGATTCCTTTAGTATATGTTAAACCCTATGCTTTGAGTGAACCTTTTTTTCAATCAGAGCATGCGCTGATGCCCCACGAGTTACGTTTCTTCGGCCCTTTAAGCAATCCCCTTTGGCACTGGACAAAAAAGCGTATAGTAAATACCCGATGGATCCCCAATGCCTTCAAACACGCTGCACAAAAAGAAATGCTTCCTTTACCAAAAACAAGTTTACAAATGATGGATGCTGATCTAAATCTCATCACAACGCCTAAACTATTTTTGGAAGAAGAACAGCTGCCGGAAAATTATCGAATCGTTGGTCCAATTTTTGCTAAGCTCAGTACTTCCTTGCCTGAAGAAGTGCTAACTTTTATACAGCGAAAGCAACAAGAAAGAAAACGTATTATCTATTTCGCAATGGGTAGTTCAGGCAATCCGCGTATGTTACGCAAAATTTTGTTCTTCTTACAAAAACAACCGGATCTAGCGGTTATTGCACCTATTGACTATCTGCTTGATGACATTCAATCTGACTCAGAAGATCTTTTAATAACAAAATATCTGTCTAGTCATCTTTTGCATGAATTCATTGATTTTTCTTTTATCCACGGCGGGGAAGGGACCGTCCAAACTGCCTGTGAATCCGGCAAACCGTTTATCGGTGTGGGGATGCAATTTGAGCAAAGCTGTAATATTGACTATTGTGTAAAATACGGAAACGCAATCGCCCTCACAAAACCAGTGACTGAAAGAAAACTGCAGATTGCTCTGCGCGAAGTTTCTTCACCCAAGATTCGTCAGCAGGCACGCACGCTGCAAGCCGTTTTTCCAATAAATGGTCCACAACAAGCAATTCAAGAAATCGAAACCTTCCTGAGCAACCACCAAATATAGTTTCAAGTAGAAAAAGCTTTTTTAATAGAGACTCATCAGTAATTTCGCTATTCGAGACCCAGACAGTGAAAATACAAAAAAAGTAAATAGTGGATTGAAAAGTTAGAGTTACTTAAATTACGGTGTCTAAAAAACACAAAAACATCCTTAAAATAAAAGATCTGACGCTATCCAAATGAGCATAGGTAGCGTCTGCCATTTATTCTTAGTCAAATTCTTTGACACCTTTCTCTGGTTGGATCATCTCAACGTTTCTTCAAAAGAAAGACCATAATAATTAGGCAAATACATTTTCTTAAAATGTGTCATATAGATCTAGAAGCATCGCTTTGTAGAGATTTGTGCTGCTAGTCCCCTCAACAATTACTAAATCAAATGTAGGATTTACCACTTTATCTTTGATAATCAACCTCCCTCTTCTGTTGAGACAATGATCTCGCAATCCGATGCATACTCCTATATAAACTGCCAGCAATCCCCACATGCTGAGTAGATCATGTCAGAATGTTCTATGTCGTCAGCAACGATACACTAAAAGTCACGTTCACCATGACTGATTGCTATTCCCAGCGCAATTATTTCTATACACGTTTCATGATTTGAATAAACACTCTCATCATACATATTACCATTCATACACCATACTGCAGCCCCTACTATATGGTTGTAAGCTCCCAAATCTATATTTGACTTGATCACTTTGGTAGTAGATCGACTAATTCTAAATCCATTGCTGATAAAATTTTCATTTTTGCCTCCTTCTTTCTGCCAAAACAGTTAAAACAATAATAATCTTTATGTAAAAAAGGGCTGTGACAAAAGCCTTGTCACAGTCCCATATTCCGAATAAACGGTGGTCAAAAGCTTGCATCTGCGGTAATAAGTTCAACCAAACGAAAAATAAGCCAACATTTCACAAAAATTTAAGAAGCAATTTTCGTAAATTTCTTCTTATTTCTTGAAGCTAACCACTTCTGTCACAACCACTTTTAGAACATTTAAAGCTTCGATGTGACAAACCATCTATGCTGCTCGATCATAAAATTGATAGCAAAAATTCCACAAAGTACATATGTCCCCCATGAAAACAAAACATTCATATGCGGTACAATGATCTTTGGAAGAATCACGATCAAAAATGATGCCAGTGCCCAAATCCATCGATTGATTTGAATATGATATGTAGCTAGCATATTCAATATAAGGTGACTAGCCGTTAATAAAAAGATAAAAACAAAAAATAAAATCAGCCAATACATTGTTTCCCACCTTCTAAAAACCAAACTTAGACAGTTTGGACTTCGTTTTCTCCACGACTTTGTTCATCTGACAGCATCTTTTTATCATAAGCTTTTACAAATGGATAATAGATAATAAATGCTATCAATGTGTTGATCATGATCAAGATAACAACACGCCAGTCATTTCCTGCTGAAAGATAACCGCCGATTGGAGCTGGTAATGTCCATGTTGGCAAAACAGTAAATCTATTGACCATTTCTAATTTGACTGCAAAATAACTGATAATAGTCAAAACTAAAGGAACTAAGTTGAACGGGATGAACATGTAAGGATTCAACATCATAGGAGCTCCAAAAATCATGGGCTCATTGATATTGAAGATACCAGGAATAATAGAAAAACGACCAACCTCTTTCAAGAATTTTGATTTACAGAAGAATATAAACAAAACAGATACCACGATCGTCGCTCCTGCACCACCAATTGTTACCGTCCATTGATAAAACTGTTCAGGAGCGATATAGGGTAATTGGGTGGCAGCTGTACCATCTGCCAATGCCTTTGCATTCTCATCCAACATGATCAGCCACATTGGACGAACAACAGCCCCTACAATACTCATGCCATGGATACCAAATGACCACAACAAATGGATCAAAAACATTGGTAGTAAAACACCAAGCAAATTATTCCCTAAAATATTGGTTAAAGGCTCGAATAACGATAATAAGGCAGCGTTTACATCAAAGCCCGCGACGCTTCGAATCAGCCAAGTAATTGTTAAAATGACTGCACCTGGAATCAATGCCTCAAAACTACGGGCAACAGCAGGTGGCACTTGTTCTGGCATTTTGATAGTAATATTTCGATTTTTAAAGAAACGATATACTTCCACTGCAAAAATCATAGATAAGATCCCCGCAAACATCCCAGATGCTCCCAAAGAACTCATAGGTAAGACCCAGCCAAGAGGTGCCTCTTCAGGAGTTAAAACGTTTACAGGAACTTGTAACATAAAGAACGTTCCTAAAGATAATATACCACCTGTCACACTATCTAATCCATATGATTTAGCTAGATCCGAACCCATAACAAAAGTTGCATAAATAGCCATCAATCCCATCGTCATCCTAAAGGGTAAAACAATCGTTGCCGAATAAGGGGCAATAAATTCATTCCATCCAGGAAACGGTAAATTGATAAAGACCATAAAAAATGTCCCAATCAAAATCAATGACAATGTTGAAACAACCCCATTACGAATTGCTAATAAATGACGCTGTGTACCAATTTTTGCCATTGGTGGGACAAGTTTCTCTTCGACCCATTTCATCAGCTTTTCCATTAAAACCACTCCTTTTCAATAAAATATGAACCATTCATTGCATGACAACGCAAAGAATGTTCATAACTAATTATATAATTAAGAAATTTTATTTCAATATATTCTCTTAAATAATCAAATTTATTTTTAAGAATCCTGAAAATAAGTTTTCTAAATCATAGGAGCAACAAAAAAATTCGATAATTAACAAAAATCAAAATGATTAAATCTAGTGATTGAAACATATCATTTCAAAAAAATTTTGTAAATTCACCCATAAATATCACCCTATTTAACTTTTTTCATCGTACACTAAAATTCAAAACAACTATCTTTAATCTTTACTTCTTGGTTTTGTTTTAATAAATTTCCTTCAAAAATGCCTGGAGAAACTACAATGATCACCGTATCTTTTTGTGCTTGCTCCAACTTCTTCAAATCTATAATAGCTAACAGTGTCCCTTCTTTTACCTCCTGGTTACTTTCAACCCGTATCTGAAACGGACTTCCTTCGAGTTCAACCGTATCTAAACCCATATAGATCAGTATTTTTCTGCCAGATTCACTTTCGATCGTTATGGCATGTCGGGTAGGAAATATATTATCGATTATTCCTTTAACTGGCGCATGGATATATCCATCATGATTCGTTATAGCGTATCCAACTCCTATCATTTTTGAAGAAAAGACCTCGTCTTTTACTGCTGTTAATGGAATAATTTGACCACTAGCTACAGCTTTTAGAATGTTTCTTGTTTTAAAGAAATGCACTTTTTATCACCTCTACTTTAATGCTGGCCAATATTTTTTGTTTACTTTGATCATTTCATCTAGTATTTTTTTTGCGACTCTGGCATTTGGTACGGTTTGATTCAATGTAAATGCTTGTAAAGCTTTTTGATAAGAACCTTCAAAGTAAGCATCTACTAGTAACTTCTCTGCTGCAACTTGTGCCTCCATCAATCCTTTATGAAAATCACTGATTGGTTTTCTTAGTGTAATTGGCTCCACACCAGTTGCACCAACATATGCCGGTATTTCAACAACTGCATCTGACCGTAGATTCGGAATCGCCCCTTGATTAGGAACGATTAGCATAAAGCGACGACGATCATCATTCAACAAGGAAATAGCTATATCGACGATATATTGTCCATGCTCCCCAAAATTAAAGTTCAATACTTCTTCCACAATACCGCGGCGTATTTTATCAGCCATTTCTTTGGTATTTTTCTCTCGTCCATCCATGACCATATTAGCACGTGTATACTCTTTGTCAGTATGCTCAACGACCATATCAGGATATAAGTAATACTCTAAGTAATTATTCGGGATATTACTTGGAAAATTTTTCGTGATGACTGACATCATTTGAAAGGTTTTTTGCCAAGTTTTGTCTCCTATATTAAAATCGGCGACTTGCATTTCTTTTGTTATTAGTTTTTCAATAATCTCTGGCATAATTTCTCGTTGCAATTCTTTATCATAAATCGATGTATACCAGCCAAAGTGGTTTAAACCATAATACGTAACGATCCAATTCTTACGATCATAACCGTAATTCACTGCAATCGTTTCTTCAATTGAAATAGTCATATCACAGGCATTAATCATTTTTACATTCGGATATTTACGACGAACAGCTTCAGAAACGATCGACTCTGGATTTGTATAATTCAAAATCCATGCTTTGGGGGCATAGTCTTGTATATGATCAACAATTTCCAATAAACCTTTGATTGAGCGCATCCCATAAGCAAATCCTCCGAGTCCACACGTTTCTTGTCCTACTAATCCATGTTTAAGTGGAATCTTTTCGTCCTTTTCTCGCATCTCCAATCCTCCAACACGAATTTGTGAGAAAACAAAATCGCATCCTGTAAAAGCAAGCTTTGGATCATCCGTTGCACGAATGCGAATATTTGAAAAACCTTTTCTTTTCAGCATAAATTTAACAATCAAGTACATATCCATATTTCTTTCTTCATCAATATCATATAAACGTATTTCAGATAATGGCAACCGTTTTTCATTGTTCAAAATGGCTTGAACGATTCCTGGTGTATACGTACTCCCGCCTCCAGCTATAGTGATAATCTGTTTTTTCATCATCATCTTTTCCTTTCTATTCTTCTAATAATTTATTGAATTCTGCCATAACATAAGTCACTTCTAAGCCGATGATAATTTGATAATTTTTTTCAGTTGGTTTAATGATCCCGCTTATCCCTAATTGCTTGATTCGCTGTTCCTCGACCATGGTGGGATCCACTACCTCTACCCGTAGGCGTGTATTACAACTATAGACATCCAGGACATTGGCTTTTCCTCCAAACGCTTGTAGCATTTTTGTTGCCATATATTCATAATTTTTACTTGCTAACCCTAACTCTGTTTCTTCTAAGGTTACTTCATTGCCAAACTTTGCCTTAGCTTCACGTCCTAATGTCTGAATGTTTCTCTTATTGATCAAATAATAAAAAGTAACGTAATACAAGGCAAAAAAGAAAATTCCGATTGGAAGAATCAAAATAGCATTGGTAGCGATTCGAAAATTGATGAGATAATCAACAATACATGCTCCGAATGTAAAACCAATTCGTATATTGAATAAGTAACAGACAATCCCTGCTAAACCGGCAAAAAGTGCATGGATCACGTACAACATAGGAGAAAGAAACATGAAACTAAATTCAACAGGCTCAGTGATATTTGCAATAAATGAAGTTCCTGCACCGCTTCCCATGATTCCTTTGACCATCTCTTTATTTTCTTTATAAGCTGCTTTATAGATAGCTAGACATATAGCTGGTATACCAAACATCATTACTACAAAAAAACCTGATAAAAACAGTCCAGCCTGAGGATCTCCGTTGATAAAGCGTGTCATCTCTCCTCTGAAAACTTCCTTGCTAGGAGATGGATAGCTTCCTAAATCGTAATAAATATACGTATTCAACACATGGTGCAGTCCAAAGGGGATCAGCAAACGATTCAAAAACATAAATATCCCCACACCTAATGCCCCCATATCAACGAGCAGTTTTGCAAAATTATCAATCCCAATTTGGATGAGCGGCCAGATAAAGCCCAAAAAAACAGCTGCGATTGTTTGTAGAATCATCACCATAGTCAATGGGAATTTTTCGCCCGCAAAATAAGAAAAAACTACTGGTAATTTTTGTTCTTTAAAGCGATTATACGTCCATGCCGCTACTAAATCGGAAATAATTCCACCAAAAATCCCCATATTCACTTCTGGGTCCATAATTTCTAAGCCTTTTTTCAAGGTAGCAATCGCTAAAAAACCAGTAAGTGCAGGTATTCCTTTGTCCTTATTTTTGACAAAACCGATTGCAACTCCTATAGCAAATAAGATATCCAAGTTTCCAAAAACGGCATTTCCAGCTGCACCAATTACTGGGATGTTCAGCATATCATCAGCTGATAAACGCATGATCAATCCCGCTAATGGCATCGCTGCAACTGGAAGTAGCATCGCTCTTCCAAGCTTCTGCACATTTGATTTAACATTCATTTTTATTCCTCCTCTATTAAATATCCTCATATGTTACTAACTCAATCAAAGGATCATTTTTCACTTTTTGAGCAAATGCTGAATGAATTAAAAATTCGACTTGGTGGGTACGAGGATACACAAAACTTGAACCATTTAACAATTCCTGATCCAAATACGCTGCGTGACACATGACTTCGATCGTTTTATCTTCTCTCAGTATCATGAGTAAACTTGCCAAATATTCTTCCACACTCGTATTGATTTGTCGTTTTTTTTCATCAGTTTCTCCTACGACATCGAAACAAGGCTTAAAATAATCGACATGACGAACTTCATCTTTTCGTTCAAAGTTGCTCCGAACCGGCAAATCATATTTTTTTGCTAATGTAACAACTACCTCCTGATTTTCATCCAAAGTATGAGTATGATGATGACTGTCTAAATGAGTTGGTATGATCCCCGCATGATAAATTTTTTGAATCTGAGCATTCCATTCCTGATACAGTTGATCTTTGTCAATGTTAAATGGATGCTGATAATAAGATAAGGATCTGAACTCTCCGCTTCCCATAAGAGTATCGACAGTTTTGAGAAGTGGTTTGCCACACGTCAATGTTAAATGGACTCCTACACCTAGCCTAGGCATTTCCTTTCTTAGTTTCACAGCGTGCTCGAAACCTGGCATATTTGCCATCAATGTAGTTGATGTCAAAATTCCTCGCTGATAAGCATCCATAATCCCATAATTCACACCATGGCTATAGCCAAAATCATCCGAATTAAAAATCACTTTTCCCATTTCATTCTCCTTCTTTTTTCTACTAAAATAGGCGCAACCAAATAATCATAGTCCATTTACTATGTGTCATTTGGTTGCGCCTATAGATAGTTACGCCCTTATTTTAATAGATTCGTGCTAGATGAATTGCCAAATAGATGATTTCATTTTCTTGAATGGCAAGTTGAAATTGCTGTTCGATGATATCTTTAATCTTTAGTGCTGTACAATACGCTTTGCTATGTTTAAATGTTTCAATAAAAAAACCAATATTTTCTACTGGCGTTTCTTCCTGATAAATCAAGCGTTTAACCAGGAATTTGATATGAACCATTAAGCGATGATAAGTCAGTGATTCTTTATCATAAACGTTTGAATAGGATTTTTCTAGATGGGACAAAATCGTGGTCGTCATTTCTACTATTTTTAAGCTCTTTAAACTATTAGGCTCTCCTAGCTCAGCATTAATGATATGCATAGTGATGAATCCTACTTCATTTGACCCTAACTCGGTTTGATATCGATGATTGATTCGCTCGACCACTTCTATTGCTATATCATATTCATTTGGATAAAGGAATCTCATTTCTGGCAACATAATTGCTGTGACATCTCTATCTTCTCTTTTTCGTTGAATAGCAAAATAAATATGATCTGTCAATGTAATATAGATATTTGAATCTAATGGAGAGGAGATCCTAACTGTTATCAGTTCAATCACTTCTTCCGCAAAATCCATAAATTCGATTGGAATCTGCGAGACTATCTCACTGAATCGTTTGATCTTTTCTTTAGAATCTAATACAAATAATTTGTCAGCATCCTCAACATCAAATGGCTTACTCACTTTAGCAGAAAAGCCAATCCCTTTCCCCATCGCAATTTTTTCTATTCCATCGTCATCGATCAATACAGCATTATGATTCAGCTTTTTCATCACATACACCGTTAATTCACCTCCTCTATATGATAAAACAAAACAACTTGCAGACTCCTTCATACATATTTTTGTCTCCAAACAATTTTTAAAGACAAAAAACGACCTAAGAAAGAACCCTTTCTTAGGTCGTGCCTAATTGAATAGTAGCACTCTACATAATTTACAAAAATAGTTTAACACATAATAAAAGCGTTATCAATATCTTTTTTACTCGTTTTATGATAATACTTGTATCGAATTGATTTGGAGGTAATTACATAAAAACAAAAAAATATAGCAACTCTCTATAAGAAAGTTGCTATATTGATAATTATACCGGCGGCCGGGGTCGAACCGGCACGTCCTCAACGGACACTGGATTTTGAGTCCAGCGCGTCTGCCAATTCCGCCACGCCGGCAAATTTAAAAATAATAACTGGGGTAGCTGGATTCGAACCAACGCATGAGGGAGTCAAAGTCCCTTGCCTTACCGCTTGGCTATACCCCAAGAATAAAGGGCGAATGATGGGAATCGAACCCACGAATGCCGGAGCCACAATCCGGTGCGTTAACCACTTCGCCACATTCGCCATCATAAAAGATGTTATTTAATTTCTCAATAAAAAACTAAGATGAAGACATCTTAGTCAATACCGGCGGCCGGGGTCGAACCGGCACGCCCTCAACGGGCACTGGATTTTGAGTCCAGCGCGTCTGCCAATTCCGCCACGCCGGCAAGTTGATTTATTAGTACTAAGGCGGTAACCGGATTTGAACCGGTGATGAAGGTTTTGCAGACCTCTGCCTTACCACTTGGCTATACCGCCATTATACTATTATCAATCTATAAAATAAAGAATAAATTATAGAAACTGGGGTAGCTGGATTCGAACCAACGCATGAGGGAGTCAAAGTCCCTTGCCTTACCGCTTGGCTATACCCCAAGAATAAAAAGGGCGAATGATGGGAATCGAACCCACGAATGCCGGAGCCACAATCCGGTGCGTTAACCACTTCGCCACATTCGCCATGGCAGGGGCAGCAGGAATTGAACCCACACTAACGGTTTTGGAGACCGCTGTTCTACCTTTAAACTATGCCCCTATAAAATGGAGGAGAGTGGATTCGAACCACTGAACCCTAAGGAACGGATTTACAGTCCGTCGCGTTTAGCCACTTCGCTACTCCTCCATGGTGGCGCGGGACAGAATCGAACTGCCGACACACGGAGCTTCAATCCGTTGCTCTACCAACTGAGCTACCGCGCCATATTTTAAAATTATTAATTGAATAACAAGAACGACGGTTCCGACGGGAATCGAACCCGCGATCTCCTGCGTGACAGGCAGGCATGTTAACCCCTACACCACGGAACCAGTTCATTATGGAGGTTAACGGGATCGAACCGCTGACCCTCTGCTTGTAAGGCAGATGCTCTCCCAGCTGAGCTAAACCTCCAACATTCAATTAAAATGACCCGTACGGGATTCGAACCCGTGTTACCGCCGTGAAAGGGCGGTGTCTTAACCGCTTGACCAACGGGCCAGGTAAATTTGCTACGGAGAGTAAGGGATTCGAACCCTTGAGACAGTTTGCACCATCTACATGATTTCCAATCATGCTCCTTCGGCCTCTCGGACAACTCTCCAGAGTGAAAGAAGCTCAATACTCTTTCTCAAAATGAGAACTCCGGCAGTAGGACTCGAACCTACGACATCATGATTAACAGTCATGCGCTACTACCAACTGAGCTATGCCGGAATAACATCAGCGTGGCGACGTCCTACTCTCACAAGGGGCAACCCCTCACTACAATCGGCGCTAAGAAGCTTAACTTCTGTGTTCGGCATGGTTACAGGTGTATCCTTCTCGCTATCGCCACCACACTGTGGTGTTA